>JASJYH010000021.1 GCA_030123675.1 Anaerolineae bacterium
ACAAGATTCTAAGTTTTTAAGCATAAAAAACAAAAACCTTTGTGTACTTTGTGGCGATGAAGCCTTATTACTGTGGCGTCAGAGCTGCTTTTGGAAAATATCTCGATTGTTGAATTAATTTAGTCCTGCCACTCCAACTCATACTCCGATATTTTTACTACTTGTCCCTCAGAGATACCGGCTTCACGCAGGACATCATCTACGCCGAGCCTTTGCATCAGTTTTTGGAACCTGCGGACCGAGCCGTGATGTTCCCAATACGTCATTGCTGCTGCGCGTTCAATGGCTTTGCCAGAGACGCGCCAGCTGGCATCATCTTCACGCGAGATTGAAAATTCGCGCGGATCTTCTTCTGAACGGTAGACCGGCACAGCCGGCGCGATCTCTTCAAGGGCAGGTGCGTTTGCCAAAGCAGCAACTGCTTGGAGCAGTAATTCCCGCACGTTTGTACGAGCCAGCGCCGAAATGGATAGGAGTCTGACACCATGCTTTTTCATCTCCTTTTTGATTGCCTCCAAGCGCTCCTGGACTTCGGGCTGGTCTATTTTATTTAAGGCAACGATTTGTGGCTTTTCGCCCAGGTGTGAATCAAAAAGGGAAAGCTCACTATTGATTTGACTGAAATCCGCCAATGGGTCTTCAGAGAGACCATCTAAGATGTGGATCAAGACCCGCGTGCGTTGAATATGACGCAGGAATTCAAATCCCAGGCCGGCGCCAAGATGGGCACCTTCGATCAGGCCTGGGATGTCTCCTAGCACAACCGAATTATCCTCATCAATAGCGGCAACTCCCAAATTCGGTTCCAGGGTAGTGAAAGGATAAGCCGCGACCTTGGGTTTGGCATTGGTCAAAACAGATAAAAGCGTTGATTTTCCAGCGTTAGGGACACCGATCAAGCCAATATCGGCGATCAGCTTGAGTTCCAGTTTGAGCTGTTTATCTTGGCCTGGTTCGCCTTTTTCTGCAGTGCGAGGCGTCTGATTGATAGAACTCTTGAAGTGCGCGTTGCCACGTCCGCCGCGGCCTCCTTTGCAGACCGCAAGTTGCTGGCCAGGTTCCGTGAGATCACCTAGCAAGGCTGGAGGGGCACTATTCTGAGTTTCAAAGACCACAGTGCCGGGCGGGACATGGATAATCAAATCTTCACCAGATTTGCCAACCATATTTTGTTTGGCCCCCCTAGCACCGGGATCAGCTGCAAATCGTTCCCTTTGACGAAAGTTAAGCGTATTTAAGGTTGGGAGAACTTCAAGAATCACATCGCCGCCCTTGCCACCATCACCCCCATCCGGGCCGCCGCGAGGGACATATTTTTCCTTGCGGAAATGCACCACCCCGTCACCCCCTTTTCCAGATAGTACCTGAATTTCAACTTCATCTTTGAACATAATGTGTCACTATCCATCGAACCATTTAAACTACAAAGTATTGCGTAAATATTTATACTAATACTCTGTTGTATTTTAGTGTACCCATACAAATAAGTCTTGAGATTTGCGCAAGAAGCAGGTAAGGGAATTATAAGGTATGTAACAGCAAACAGGCCTCGCAGCCTGAGAGCATGCAAGACCTGTTTGCTTTTGGATTGTTATAAATTTACTTTGCCAAATTCCAAGCTGCCGGCAAAGCCACTGCGGATAAAATTATCTTTATCGCGTCTCCAATTAGGAATGGATAAACGCCGGCGACCAGTGCTTTTTGTAGACCCAAGTTTAGCCCGATAGCTAACCAGCCAGCGCCTAAGACATAGATGATAATAGTCCCGACCAAAAAGGGGACTATGGAGGTACGCATGCTTCTTTCCAGGCCTCGTTCTGCTAGCAGACCGATAACATAGGCAGCCACGATAAACCCGACCAGATATCCAAGGGTGGGGCCTGTCAAGACGGTTAAACCGGAACCACCGCCAGCAAAGAAGGGCAAACCAACCGCGCCCATTGCCGTATATAAGATCAATGAGGAGGCTCCCCGCGCAGAACCTAGCGCTGCACCGACCAGCAGGACAGCAAAAGTTTGGCCAGTGATCGGTACGGGTGTGAACGGTAACGGAATTTTTACCTGCGCCAGGGCTGCAACAAACAAAGCACCAACGGTTATCAGGATGAGGTCGCGCAGCCATGGGGCCGTACGTGGGAAAATACGAAGTGAAAGAGTTGGAACAAGTGTTGTCATTTAGCTTCCTTTAAATAATAGATTTAATGTGTATTAACCCAAAGATAGCAAAAAGATGCTTTATTTTTGTTTTTGTATATAATGTTCATTCCTATGAATTGGCATAAAACCAGCCTTGAAATTTCAACCCGGGGCAAAGGCTTGCACGATTTTACCGACAGCGTTCAGGCCCAATTGAAAAATTGGGAGGTGCGAGAAGGCATGTGCTTTCTGTTTTTGCAACATACCAGTGCTTCGCTCGTCATGAGTGAAAACTGGGACCCAACCGCGCGGGCCGACATGGAAATATTTATGGAACGCCTGGTTCCAGAAAAGGACAGCTGGTACACACACGAGCTTGAAGGTCCTGATGACGCCACTTCCCATATCCGCGCTATGTTGACCGATACCAGCCTGTCCATTCCAGTGGATGAGGCCAAATTATCTTTGGGAACCTGGCAAGGAATTTACCTTTTCGAACATCGTGCCCGCCCGCACCAGCGGAAGGTGTTGATGCGGGTATTGAGCATGGATTAGAAAACTATTAAGTAAGCTTTTTTTCCCAAACTTTACTATCAGAAAATCTTCGAATGTCGGGTTGCCAATCTTCTGCAACTCGTAACGTACACACTGATGGGGCTGGTAGATTTTGATGATTCGGGTCAGATCGAAATGTGAGCGTGCATTCCCCACAAACAATCTACATAAATTGGGGAGCTTAAATATCACATTCCTTCAGGAGCATTTATCACAAGCAAGCGCAACGCATTTTCCAACACCTGTTGGGTAGCTGCCACTAACCTCAAACGCGCAGCTTGCACCTCAGCACCTTCGGCCTTAATAACAGGTACGCTGTGATAAAACGAATGGAACGTATTGGCCAGATCGTAGGCATAGGTAGCGATAACCAAGGGTCGATACTCATTTGCCGCCTGTTCCACAGTGGATGGGAAGCGTGAAATCAAGTCGATCAATTGCGTTTCATCCGGCGCTAATTTGTGCTCGAAAGAGGCGCTATCCGGTGCGCCGCCAGCCTTGCGCAGGATACTGTTGGCGCGTACAAATGCATTTTGTATGTAGGGTGCTGTCCGTCCGTCAAAACTTAAGGCGTCATCGATATTGAATACAATATCTTTGTTGTTATCCACTGAAAGCATAGTATAGATAAGCGCACCCAGCCCAATTTGCTGTGCTACTTTAATTCGGTCTTTGCTAGACATTTCGGGGGTCCGTTCTGTCATCGCAGCTAACGCGCGTCGTTGGGCCTGATCAGCAACATCCTTGAACAGCACTACCCGGCCACTGCGGGCCGACATGGCTCCTTCGGGCAAGGTCACGAAGCCATAGGCAAGGTGATAACATTTTTCAGCCTGCGGAAAGCCCCATAATTCCAAAATTTTGAAGGCTTGTTGAAAGTGCAAACTCTGACGGTTATCGACCACATAAATTGAGCGATCGACATTGTATTTTTCAAACTTCTCTTTGGCCAGGGCCAGGTCTTTGGTCAAATACAAGCTGGTTCCATCGCTGCGTAGTATCACCGCAGTGCGGTATTTTTCTTTTTTAAGCCCCAATTTTTCGTCTATCTTGACGATGACCGGGCCACCATCTGCCCGTTCATCGTCAGCGATACCTTTCTTGATGAGTTCATCCACGATAGCTTTGGAGGGCTTATCCACTTCACTTTCATAAAACCATTCGTCAATCTTGATCCCTAGCATAGATAAAATATCGCGCAGCTCTTCCAGACTCCACTCACGTGTTTCCAACCAGAGCGCCCGAACCGCGGGGTCGCCCTCATCCCACTTGCGATACATATCGCGCCGTTCGGCATCGTATTCTTCCCGCTGGGCTTTGTCATCAGGCGATTCGGCCTCCTTCTCTTCAAGCAATGCGGTTGCCTCTGTGTAAATCTTTAACAGCCACTGGCCGCGTTCGTGCACATCTTGGGGCTCCTGGCCTTTATAAAACTTGTTATAGGCCCATAATACTGTTATTACGCCCAGACCAATATCACCCGGGTAGGATGCCCGGATGGTCTCAAAGCCGGAGAACTCTACAATCCGGGCCAGGGACTCGCCCAGGATGGCATTGCGTGCGTGACCTATATGAAAGGAATGCAGCGTATTTGGCTGAGCGTATTCGACCATTATCCTTTCATCCTTTTTTGGACCGCGTCCATAATCAGCGCCTTGATCCAATATCAAATTAACAATCCGGGATACATACGTTTCAGTCGAAAAATACAAATTGAGATAGCCATTAACTGCTTCGACGTGGCTGATACCCTCTACGCCTCCAACGACTCCCTTAACGTGCTCGGCAATCTCCTGCGCCCTCTGCGGGACAGGCATTCCTTTATTTTTTCCATCCTTGGCTTCGTTCGCAGCGGTTTGAAAAAAAGTTGTAGTGATTCCCCACTCCCCGTTGAAGGGGATCGGCTGCCATTTGAGTGGCGCAAATTTAATTGCCTTTTTTTTAGCAAGCGTGTTTAACTTGGCTTGGATGTCTTTTTGTTGGGTATCAAACATAATTTCCTGTAAATAACATTTACAAAACAATTAATTTTAGAATAGCCTTACAGATTTTTCCAAAGTGGGATTATATCAAGAACGCTACCCCAGCCCGCCTCTGCCGAACATTGAGAAAGGCAACCGTGAGCAATCCAGCGACAACTGGCAACCACTCAACCAACCGGACCCAATCTAACTCCCGGTAATCGGCTGGATCTAAATATGTTAGATAGGATAATGGTAAGGCTGCGCTGAGGTAGATCCAGGGAATGAGCATGTGCCAAACATGGGTAGGTTCGTCAGGCCCAGGAGTTAGGAAGGGAAAAAATAAAACCAGGATGAGCAAATACCAGGGGTGAACGGTAGGCGTAAGGATTATATAAGTCCCCAAGGGGAGTGCCATCAAGCGCAAGTCTTTACGAATCGACGATGAAATTCGCGCCTGCCAGGCAGCCCAACTCATTGCAAGAATCACCAAAATTAAGGAGACTAGCTTCGCGACTCGATCTGGTTGCAAAGCGTTAAAATACTCGGCCAATTGCTTAAACCATTCATACGGGCCGGCGTTGAAACTCCAAACGTCTGCGTATATACGGAGGGCCCCAAAAAGACCGGTGCCGGTCTGAGGCCCGACTAATCCGCTCCCAACCTCAATCGAAGCGCCGGCAAGCACTCCCACAGTGAGGCCCGCGTATATGATCCGCTGGGTCCAGGTCCAACGCCAAAATAAGATTGGCAGAATTAAGATCGGGATGATCTTGGTCAGTGTGGCTAACGCTAGCAAGATGGGGCTGGCGAAGATGCGCAGAAAATTATTTTCCATCTGCTTGTATGCGAAGTAAATTGCTGCACCGGTCAGGAAGAGCATGAAAGCATCCAGATGGGCGCCATGGGCTATCTCGAGAATGACGAGTGGGCTCCAAAGATAAATGAGAACACGTTGGGGTCCCAATTTCCCTAGTTTTAATAGACCCATGATAAGCAAGCCAACACCCAGATCAAAAAATACCATACCAGTCTGATAAGCTTTAGGAGTTGGTGGAAAGATGGCGTTCAACCTAGCAAAGAGCCATTGGGCTGCTGGCATATACGGGCTGGCCATCCATGTGTGATTTGCCAAATCACGAGCTGGGATGCTGATTGAATCTAGTTCAGGTGCATCGATGCGGTATTCGTACGGGCTATAGCCTTGATTGGCTACGTGACCGTCCCAGATGTAGCGGTAGACATCATCGGATAAGGTCGGTGTAGTGAAAATAAGGATCAACCGAAAGAAAACGGCTGGGAGCCAGATCCAGTGCCAGGGCCAATGATTGGATTCAGAATGGATGATCGCGGCAAGATACGCCCCGAAAAGGATAAAATAGGCCGTAAGGGTCGGTATTGTGCTGCCGGCTCGTAGAGTCCCCGTTTGAAAGTCGATCGCCAGTAGGACAAGGTACCCCATGCTGCTGACGGCCAGAATAACCAGTCGCCTGTAATGCATCTAGGCCTACCCTATATTTTTGATTCAGATAGCTCTGGTTTCGTCCGTTTGCTACCGGATTCGATTTGATAGGATTGCCAAAACGAAATGCCGGCAACAATGCCATAACTGACGGAGTAAAGCAACAGCCAAGGTGTTAAACCCCATATGCCCGCTTGGATCGCCCAACCTAACAGGAAGATAGCGAGCATCATGAATAAGATTTCCATCCAGGCAATAGGATGACGTGGCAAGGTATAGCCACTTTCCTGCCAAGCTTTAGAGCCCTTAGGCGAGGCAAACTTGGGTGTACGATGAAATTCCCCTGAGGTACCGTTGAGGGCCTCAATAACGGCTCGGGTATTGTTTATTGACAAACCAATTCCAATTGGGACAAGTACAGCAAGGTCTCTCAGGCTTCTTTGGAGCGAAAATCCTTGCCGGTGGGCAGCAAAGAGGTACATCGTGGGAGGTCCAATCGCGCCCAGAAGAAGGAAGGGGGATACCAGCCATAAGCTTTCTTTGGTGATTAGCATAGGTATGGTTAATATCAGGTTTAGCAACAGCATTGGGTGCACCGCATAATTTAGCAAATGGACGCTGGCAAGGACCTTTTGCCACAATTTAATTGGGGCGCGCCATACATCGGCAATGAGCATTTTTGCGGTCTGAATACTGCCTTTTGCCCAGCGAAATTGCTGGCTCTTAAAGGCATCCAACTGTAATGGCAGTTCTGCTGGGACCACGTGCTGATTATCGTATAAGATTTTCCAACCTTTTAGTTGGGCCCGGTAGCTTAGGTCCAGGTCCTCCGTCAAAGTGCGCGCCTTCCAGCCGCCAGCATCTTGAATACATGCGGCCCGCCAAACTCCAGCAGTTCCATTAAAATTCAAAAAGGCGTCGATGCGGGATCGGGCAGTTTGCTCTATCCAGAAATGACCGTCAATGCCTAGGGCGATGCCACGTGTGAGAAGGCTTTCATCCCGATTAATATGGCCCCAGCGGGTCTGAACACAACCAACTTGCTCATCTTTAAAAAATAATGGAATTGTGCGCTGCAAAAAATCTGGGGATGGAAGAAAATCTGCATCAAATATTGCGATATATTCGCCGCTCACCAACTTCATCCCATCACGGAGAGCACCTGCCTTGTAATCAGTCCGCACACTGCGGCGGATATGCTCAATTTTTACTTGCTTGTGCTTAAGGAGTGCGATCTCAGACTCGATTTGTTCAGTGGTGTCATCGGTCGAATCGTCTAAAATCTGAATCTGCAGTTTATCTTGAGGCCAATCCAGTGCTGCAACGGCCCGAAGCAGGCGCCTAACCACGTGGCGCTCGTTGTAGACGGGCAGCTGAACAGTCACAGGTGGAAAGGAGTTTCGCTCCCAAGGTTCATTTGCTAGCGAAAAATCGCTCACAGATTGTGACGGTTCGCTTTCCAATATTTTGTCTGATTTATAAACAATCCAAGTTAATATTAAATTCTGGATACCTGCGACGGCCAAAAGGACGGCATTGGCCAGGTACAAGAACAGTAGAAAATTCATATTACCAGAGGATCCTCACAGGTGGCTCTCCCCGGCGGTCAAGCAAGAAGCGATCAATTCCCCATTCGCGACCGGCCCGCATCCAAGTCACTACGATTGCAGAAACCGTCAGGATTACATAGGTCCAGATCCACTCACTCCCACCGTAAAAAGCAAAAAATAAATTTGCAAAAAATAGTCCGGCACCAACGGCAGCCAGTGGCGTAAGAACACCGAACAATAAACCAAGTCCCAACAACAGCTCGGCTACAAGCATAAAACTGGAAAATAGGCCGGGGACCTGTAAAATGGTGGCATTAATTAAACTGCGATAAAAATCCGAGCCGCCGCCGACCTCATTAAAAATCCAGTTAAAGAGACCCTGCAAGCCTTCGGCCGTGTAGATCCCCTTGGACAAATTGTCATACCAGCCCACCACTAATATCACGCCCAGAGTGATACGCAGCAATGCGCCTGCCTTACGCAGACTGACAGTTTCATTATTTTCTTGCATTGGAATTACCTCCAGATGTTAGTATTTAGCCTGGAATGATTTATTATTTCACATCAATTGCAACTGTATCGACAGCAGTAGCACCTTGATCGTCGGTTACTTCGAGTTCGATGATCCAAATACCCATCTCTTCAAATCCCATCTCCGTTTCCAGAGTGTAGGCGCAATCCGCATACATCTCCTTAATGACTTTACCGTTGTCTTCTGCCATAGCTTCAGGCGCCTCAAGAATCTTCCATTGAAAATTTGTGATATTGCCTGCGGAAGCGCAACCATTGAATGTTGGTGATTCGCCGATCGAAAGCGTGAAATCTCGACCTGCATCTGCCTTTAGTACTTGATCGGCAACACAGCCAACCAACAGCAGGCCTATTGCAAGCATAAAAATTTTGACTAACCGTTGAGAGCTCATCTTACGTCCTCCTTATTGAGTTTCCGCGTTGAACAAAGCATACCAGATAATGACACCTAGAATATAATATCCGGCCAGAAGCGAGCCGCGCAAGGTCCCACTGATTTTCGAACGGCCTCCCTGTCGATTTCTCCAACTGACAGGAACCTCTACAATCCGGCCACTGGCTCGGGCAACTTTGACAGTCATCTCCGTTGGCCATCCGTAGGTCATCTGGTCCATTTTTAGATTATGAAAGAAGGTGGCGCGAATTGCACGAAATGGGCCAAGATCGGTTACCTCAATCCCATATATTCTTCGCATGAGCAAAGCAGATACCCAGTTGCCAAGGCGCGGATGTACAGGCATCGCGCCAGACTCGATTGAACCGAGGGTCCGAGAGCCTAAAACTAAATCTGCCTGATTATTCTTCAATGGTTTGATGAGTGTATCGATTTGATTAGGATCGCAGCTGTAATCGCCATCCATAAATACCAGCCAATCAACACCTTCGCGAAGGGCAATTGCGGCTCCAGCAGCACATGCAAATCCGTAGCCGGTGCGGTGTTCGGTTATTAGATGAGCGCCCCCGGATCTCGCCTCTTTGGCAGTCTGATCCGTCGAGCCATTATCAACCACAACCACAAGCTCCACGCCTGTCTTGAGGGTATCTCGGACCAATTTTTGGATATGGCCGGCTTCGTTGAGGGCCGGTATTATGACTCCTGTTTCCATTGTCCTAGCGATTGGATAAAGAATTGGCGGGTATTGTAAGAGCCTTCGGGGTTGGATCCCAAATCTCGCTGAAGGCGCGCAAGATCCTCGGGCAAGTCGACGTCATACCATTGAGAAAGCAGGCGAACATTCAAACCTAGGTTTTCTGCGATTGCGAGGCTATCCTTTAGAACGGTTTCTGTGGACATGTGCACATCCAAAAATACTTGCTTAGATACTGTTTTGCAAGCCACAAGATAATAGCCGCCATCTTCGCCTGGCCCGAATACTATATCTACGTTTGGATTTTCAAGTTCAGATACAGCCTGATCTATCAAATAAGATGGCAAAGTAGGCCCATCGCTGATTATTGCCATTGCAATCGAGTAGCCACTTCCAAGTGCACGGGTAAGTACGGATACCAGGCGACTCCCCAAGTCAGCTCCAATTTGGGGAATCCGTTTTAGGTCAGGAGCTAAGCGTTGGAAATATGCTTCGGCCTCGGCTGGACTAAATGCCAAAATTGGATCAACCCCCTCAGCCGCTTTAACTATTTCGATGCTGTCTAAAAGAAAGCACCGATACAATTCGGCCGCCATTCTAGGAGACAAAGGTGGTGAAAGCCGAGTTTTGGTCTGGCCTGACACAGGCTGCTTGCACATAATCAGGGCTGCAATTGGTGAAGTTTTATTCTTTCGTGTAGTCACTATATTACAACCTATTTATGGCCTTAAAATACCAGTTTTATTAAACGTGTCACTAGTCCAGAATTCACTTTATTTCTCGAGAACAGTTAAACGGTCTGCTGGCAAATTAAACTCTATCGTGGCTCCAGGCTCAAGCTGAACGAAGGGGGAGGTCAGCCAATCCAATGAAATTCCATTGAGGCCTAGTCGGTACCGAATTCTTTCTCCCTGAAATCGGCGCGATTCAACTAATCCGGAAAAACTGTTGTTGCCATTCTGGCCTGTCTCAATCGATTCGATCCGGATTACTAACCATACAGGGCCATCAGAAACACTTGACTTGGCAATGGTTACGGTTCCAAAATCTGTTTTTACTTTGTCGCCTGTTTTTATACCCGGCACGAGGTTGCTCGAACCGAAGAAACGGGCCACAGCAGGATTCTTAGGATGCTCATAAAAAGTGTTGGGTTTGCCAACTTGTTGCAATTTTCCCTCCATCATTACCGCAATGCGGTCAGCAAGTTGAACGGCTTCTTGTTGATCATGTGTCACGAATATTGTTGTAATTCCGGCCTGCTCTTGTAAATTACGAAACATAGATCTCAATTCTTGGCGTAAGCTCCGATCTAGATGACCAAAGGGTTCATCAAGAAGCAACATACGAGGACGCAACACAAGAGCTCGGGCCAAGGCTACCCTCTGCCGTTGACCTCCGGAGAGCTCATGCGGACGCCGATTTTCAAAACCTTTAAGATCTACAGCCGCGAGTGCTTCTAATGCCAACTTCTTGTGTTGAGCGGCCGTTTTCCCTTTTCGCTGCTTCAACCCAAAAGAAACGTTATCACCAATCGATAGGAATGGAAACAGTGCATCATCCTGGAATACCATAATGGCATCTCGTTTTTCAGGAGGCATGCTAAGTATAGATTTACCATCGAAAAGAATATCGCCAGATGTTGGTTGGGTTAATCCCGCAATCATCCGTAATGTGGAGGTTTTTCCACAACCTGAGGGACCAAGTAATACCATTAATTCCCCTGAACAAACTTCCAGGTCCAAGCCACGTACGGCTGGGTTGTCAGGTTCAAATATTTTTCTTAAAGAGATTAATTGCAGGGAGGTCATGCTACCTATTCACTACGGCCAGATCTCCATCTGGCCGCCAAGCGGAAGGTCGATGATCCGGTCAGGACCTTCAAACCACCGAAAGTAGATTTCGGCGTATGAGCCGTTTAGCCACAAATTCTGCAAAGCCAAGTTAATTTGATCTCGCAAACGCGAATCGTCTTGCGGGACACCTATCCCGAATTGGACAGGATTATGGCCACCGGGCAAAAGCACCAAATTGGGATCGCCTGCAGCTAAGGAAAGCAAGGTAATATTGTCTTCGGTATATCCTTCCACCGCCCCGTCTCTCAAGGCTTGCAGAGCAGCCAATTTATCTCCAAATTCCACAATGTCAGGTTGTTCGGCACCACGCTGCTCGCCATATTTTTGCCAAGAAGAGATTGCTGAACTGCCGGCATTTGCAGCAACTGTCTGCTCAATAAGCTCTTCAATCTGGATGTAAGTTCCGGATCGTACTAAGAAGGATTGGTTATCCCATAAATAGGTAATACTGAAGTCAATTGCTTGGTCGCGTTTCCGGGTGTGGTTCATGCTCGCAATTGAAATATCAACTTCACCATCTTGAATGAAACTAATTCGGGTTGTGCCATCTACGACGATGAGTTTAGCATCCAAACCCATCTCAGAGGCCAAGGCATGGGCCAAATCGACGTCAAACCCAACCCAATCACCTTTTACGTCGAAAAAACTCATAGGAGGATTATCGTTGCGAACACCAATGCGTATAACTCCGATTTCACGCACGCGGTCAATGGCGGAATCTGTCGAGCCGACTTGGATACACCCAACCAAAAGATAACCTGAAGTGAGAAAAAATAAGAGCAATAATTTTACATGCATCGATAATGGCATTATTGTGAATCCATCCTTCTAATAGTTTGATAATGAATAGATTAAATCTTGGTTTCGCTGACGTCTTTCCAATTTTGCAGCAAATCTAGAAAAGGTGAAGGCTACAGCGAAATAAAAAGCACCTACAAATAAATACAAGCTGACCCAATTTGCCGCGTTTGAGGCATCTGATCCCAAAATTATTCTAGCCACCGTCATCAATTCGGCCACACCGAGGACTATTACAACTGAAGTGTCTTTAAACATACTGATCGATTGTCCAACAAATGCCGGAAGCATGACATGCAATGCGTAGCGTAACTTTACTGCACGACTTGAGACGCCTGACTTAGTTCCCATCAAACGGGCTGATTCAACCAACCGCTTCGGAATTGCTCTCATACCTGCTAGCAAAATAGAGGCCTGATACGCGCTGCAATACAATGTCAGAGCAATTACCGCAGAAAAAATCGGGCGTCGATCCAAACCGAATATTCGCAATCCGCCGGTCATTTGGTGAACTAAAAGTAACAGCAAAATGAGAGGAATGCCGCGTAAAACCCAAACGTACAAGCGTGCCAACCGTCTGAATAAAAGCCTTTGAGAATCAAGCCCCTGACTCACAATAATGGCGATTGGGAAACCTGCTCCAATTGCCAATAAGGTTAGGAGTAGGCTCAAGCTCAGGCCGCCTGGACGATAGCCAGGAAAACCAAACAGCAAATTTGGAATATTACGAATTAAAAATTCTAATTGATCAATCATCTTGAGGGTGAGAGTTGTCTACCAACACGGTCAAGGATTCCGGAGAATACAAACGCGAGCAGGAGATACAGAACGGTAGCCAGCAATAAATATTCTGTAGCCCGGAATGTACGTGAGATAACAGCCTGAGAAGCATGGAATAAATCTGGGATAGCGACAAAAGAAGCCAGAGATGTGTTTTTCATATTATGAATGAGCCGGGTTGATATTGCCGGAAATGATGCAGCCAGACCTTGAGGCAGTAAGATTTGAAAAAATGTCACTTTAGGCCCTGCGCCTAGAGTTCGAGCTGCCTCCAACGTTGAGCGTGAAATAGTGCCAACACCGGCGCGGAAGAGCTCTGCCAAGTAGGCGCTTGTATTGAGTGTTAGGCCCGTAACTGCTGCCAACATGTAATAAGGCAAAGACAGGCCGGTTATTTTCTGTAAAATATTCACTAGTTGGTTGTCAAAAAAAATGGTTTTGCGTACATCTGGAGGCAATATATTTGGAAGGCCGAATGCAATGAAAATGATAAGCACCAACGCCGGAATATTTCGAAAGAGATCAATGTAGAGGTTTGCTATCCTTGCAAGTGTTTTGGTTCCAGAAATTTTAAATCCCCCGATTGCAACTCCCGCAACCAAAGCAAGTAATGTAGTAACTACGGTTAATGAAGCCGTTACACCTAGCCCAATTAATAAAAGGTCCAATTCCTCGCTCACAATCAGCTCACATACGGGCTTTTCTGATTTTTATAAATCTGATTACCATCCCTCTTATTTTGAGGTGGGTTGTGCCATGACAATCCGCATGTACCACAATGGGCGTAGTTGAAATATAGATTTCGGTTCGTCCCTCTTTGAAGTGTATTTGGGTTAATTACCAACAGGCGGTGCATGGAGATTGCCACTCACGGTGGGCAAATATACGTTTCGCTTTAGTCACAAACTGTCCCGAACATCTAGCATCGGAATATCTTGGCGCTTCAATTCGTTCAGGCCCTCAAAAGGGATAACAGCCTCCAGCGATTCGGCAGATCCAGCCCAGTCTTCGATCCAGCTAGCATCCAAGCCATCGACATCATCGACCAGGCGCAACCTATCAATTTCATATTTCTGGCTTAGTTGCTGTACTTCTCGAGCAACACTCTCAGGACTGCGTTGACGGAATTCCTGCCCGTGCACCGAATATTGGCACCATTCACATCCGTAGGGGCAGCCACGGCTGGTGGCTATCGTTAGGGAGGAATACCCATTTTCTTGCTTCCAATAATCCAAATAGGCGTCCATATCGATCAAATCGCGGGCGGGTGTTGGCAGGCTATCCAAGTCTTCGATAGGTTCTCGGGGAGCGGTTACTTTTATTTTCCCTTCCAGCCGATATGCCAAACCAGGCTCATTCTGGAGATAACTTAAAGAAAATGTATCCGAGTCACAATGGTTAAGGAGATTTTGAATCGTCTCTTCACCTTCGTGGTGAACCACCAAATCGACCTGGCTATGTTCCAAATAAAATTCAGGTGAATATGTTGGATCGGGTCCGCCTAGCACAACAGGGTATCCCGCAGTATGGGCGATTTGAGCCAATTTAAGGGCTGAACCCCGATTTGGCAATAAGGCGCTGATTCCAACCAGGTCGGGTACCTCAGAATCAAGTTGCTGTTTAAAATCAACCTCGCTGTTGGCAAAAGAGCCATCGAAAATTGCGACCTCATGTCCACGATCTCGAACATAGGCCGCTAAATAAAGCAACCCGAGTGGAAAATAGGGGCTGGAGGCTTCGTTTGAGTCTTTTTGTTGGTTCAAAAATAACGGGTGGCAAAGGAGAAGTTTGGCCATGTCACATCCATTGGATATTGCTTTAGTTACATCAAGCGCAAATATACCATCAAGTGATTACAGAAAGCTTAATTCTTGATATCATTCTTAACTACCTGACACTTATAATTTTGGACGCTGATTCACGCTGATTCACGCTGATTCACGCTGATTCACGCTGATTTGCAAGATTTTTCCGTTTTCTTTCTCTCAGATCACGTTTTATCAAGGAAAATCAGCGTTTGTCTGCTTTCTAGTTTTGAAACTGTCTATATATCATTCCTAGATTGTGCTAGGTCGGATGATCTTACCTGGCTATCTGCAAAGGTCGGATTGTTATTCGAAAACCGGAGGTGTGATACTCACCACCTCCGGAACTAATACACAAGGTTAGGAAAAGACTCACTGAGTCTTTTACGTTTTTTTCTTGGAGGAGGCTTTCTTTTTTGTTTTCCCCGCGCTGGTCTTTTCTGTAGCAGATTTTTTGGTAGCATTCTTCGTTGCGGCTTTCTTGGCAGGTTTTTTCTTAGTTCCAGCCTCTTCTGCTTTTGGTTGTTCAGCTTTTCCTGGCTTAAACTCAAAATTTAGAGCAGCCAATCGCTTCATCAAGCGGCCTTTGCGACGGGCAGCATTATTGTTGTGGAGCACACCTTTAGATGACGCCTTATCTAATTCACTAACAGCCTTAAGCACAGCAGCCCCTGATTCTTCTGCATTACCTGAATCCATCGCAGCTCGTGCGTTTCGAACAGCAACCCGAGCCGATCCGCGATTTTTTCGATTTCTTAAACGTCGTTTTTCGTTCTGTCTATTCCGTTTAATTTGAGACTTAATGTTTGCCAAGGTCTTTCTCCTAAATAGTCTTTCTTTTAGCTAGTACTAATAATTACCGCAACTCGCTATTTTACATGAGGTGATGGGTTTTGTCTAGCAAAGCTTAGGGCGTTGAGTTAGCTGTTGGCGTTTCGACCACAGGTGTTAAGGGCGTGCTGGTTGGTGGGAAGGTTGCTGTTGGTGTAATCAAGTTAGCGGGGATAATTAATTGCTGCCCAACAAAAATGGCATTTGGGTCAGTCAGTTCATTTTCTTCAATAATATCCTCTACAGTGCTGTTGAAAAAAGATGCAATCCCAGCAAGTGTATCCCCAGGTTGAATGGTGTAGGTTAATTTGGTTCCGCGCGCAAGATCGGCTGGGACCGGAGTAGCAGTAGGTAGTTCCATGCCAGGGAAGGGTAAAAGTATTTCTTGTCCGGGAAAAACAATCTGAGTACCCGGATTAATGCCTGCACCTGATTCTTCATCGAAGGGATTAAGTAATAAGATCAATGTGATTCCATCGTCTCCCAGGCTTTCTTGCTCTACGATGGCTGCCAGAGATTCACCTTCTTGTACAATGTATAGATAAGGCGCACTTTGTGTTGCAGTTGGGGTTTGGGTCTGGGTCGGGGTTATGGTTGGCGTGTTTGAAGGCGGCAGGGTTGGAGCCGGTGTAAAAGTCAAGCTTGGAGTTGGGGTATCAGTTGCAAATAAGGTATTGAGTGGTTTGCTTGGCCCATTTAGCCAGATAACTATCAAAATAACACCTATTAATATAAACAGCCCAGCGCCTACCCAAACAATCGCTGCCTGGGTTCTTTGACGCCTTTTGCGGTATTGTTCAATGACGCTGCGCGTGGACCTATTGTTATCCATGTTCATCCCTTATAAATAAAAATGAGGTTTTGGACCAATCCTCATTCGGCATTTTTAGCACATTCTAACTGAGAACGGGAGATTTAGGTACTTTTGAAACTTCGCGTAATCAAATCGTCTCTAAGAATTCATCAGCTCTTTCAAATACTCTCCAGTGTAAGAGCCTTTGGTAACAGAAACTGTTTCGGGAGTACCCTGGGCGATTATTTCGCCTCCCCGATCACCACCCTCAGGCCCCAAATCTATTATCCAATCTGCCGTTTTGATGATGTCAAGGTTATGCTCAATGATTAGTACCGTGTTGCCAGTATCGACCAAGCGTTGTAATACTTCAATCAGTTTGTGCACATCAGCAGCATGGAGTCCAACTGAGGGCTCATCCAGCACGTACAGGGTCCGGCCTGTTGCGCGTTTAGACAGCTCTTTTGCCAATTTTACGCGTTGTGCCTCGCCACCACTCAATGTTTGGGCAGGCTGTCCGATGCGTATATAACTTAATCCCACTTCATCCAATAAATTTAATTTGTTCATCATGCGTGGAAAAGCTGAGAATTCTTCCAAGGCCTGCTCAACAGTCATATCGAGTATATCTGAAATGCTGTGTCCTTTATATTTGACTTGAAGCGTTTCCCGGTTGAAGCGACTGCCATGACATACATCGCAAGGCACGTAAACATCTGGCAAAAATTGCATTTCAATCCGAAGTTGGCCTTGGCCCTGGCAAGCTTCACATCGACCGCCATGCACATTAAAGGAGAAGCGTCCCGGCTTGTAACCACGCACCTTGCTTTCTGGTAGTTCGGCAAATAATTTCCGAATTTCGTCGAACAATCCGGTGTAGGTGCCTGGATTCGAGCGTGGTGTCCGGCCAATAGGGGATTGGTCAATATTAATGACCTTATCAAGCTGGTGTTTGCCCTCGATCCTCGTATGCTGTCCGGGCATGGTGTGCGCGCCCATTAAATTTGCTGCGAGGGCATTATATAAAACGTCATTCATCAAAGTAGACTTTCCGCTACCCGATACTCCGGTAATACAAACAAAATTCCCAAGCGGGATACTTACATCAATCTCTTTTAGGTTGTTTGCCTTTGCTCCAATTATTTTTATGGTTTTCCCATTGACGTCCCGCCTCTTTTTTGGAATTGGGACCTGCTTGCGGCCCGATAAATATGCTCCAGTAATAGATTTTTTGTTTGCCATTATCGATTTAGGGCTGCCCTCAGCGATCACACGACCACCATGTTCGCCTGCAGCTGGCCCTAAATCGATAACCCAATCCGCTGTAAGAATGGTTTCGTTATCATGTTCCACAATTATGACGGTATTGCCAAGATCGCGGAGTCCCTCCAGAGTATTTAGGAGCCGTTTGTTATCTCGAGGGTGCAATCCAATTGAAGGTTCGTCAAGCACGTATAAAACACCTACGAGTTGCGAGCCAATCTGAGTAGCCAGCCGGATTCGCTGGGCTTCACCGCCAGAAAGCGTCCTGGCGGAACGGTTTAGTGTAAGGTAGTCTAGACCAACATTTACCAGGAAATTTAGGCGTTCTTGGACTTCCTTAATCACCCGCTCTGCAATCGCCTTCTGCCGTGCATTCAAGGAGGATTTCTTGCCAGATATTTTTTTTATCCACTTAAGAGTAGTTAAGATCGGCCAGCTTGTTAAAGAGATGATGTTGACATCCTCAATCAATACTGCCAATGCTGCCGGATTTAGCCGCGCTCCCTTACAGGTTGGGCAAGGCCGATCAGACATAAATTCGCTGATTTTACCCCGGATGTATTCTGAGCTGGTCTCTCGGTAACGTCGTTCTAGATTTCCGATTACACCCTCGAAGGCACGCGTGAAGTTGAACTCGTTTCCATTGGCGCTTTTATAGCGCATTTTGATTTCTTTTCCATTTGTGCCATATAAAACGATATCAAGCTGCTCTTTTGTAAGTTCTTTTACTGGTATATCAAGATCGATTTTATAAAATTGGGCTGCCCCTTCTAAGGTTTGCCAATAATAACCCCCCTCCTCTTTTGGACCGCTCCATTCCAAACTTGCTATGGCCCCTTCATTTAAGGTCCGTTCTGGATCTGGGATGATGCGGTCAGGGTGAATTTCCAATTTGTTCCCTAAGCCCTGGCATGCTGGGCAGGCGCCATGAGGTGTGTTGAATGAGAACGTTCGTGGTTCAATTTCGGGAACCGTACTGCCATGTTCGGGGCAAGCCAGGTGTTCCGAGAAATGGATATCTTCTTCCTTGTCCACGATCTTGATCGTGATATAGCCATCTCCGAATTTAAGGGCTGTTTCAACTGAATCGGTCAGGCGTGTGCGTGCAGCCTGTCCTTCTTCTTCGTTTTCTTCGGCCTTGATCACAAGGCGATCTACCACTGCTTCAATCGTGTGTTGTTTGTATCGATCTAGGCTAATTTCATCGTCTAGGCTAAGGATTTCACCATCCACTCGTGTACGGACAAATCCTGCCTTTCGGATTTCCTCAAAAACTGCCTGGTAGGTACCTTTTCGACCGCGGACAAGCGGTGAAAGGATCATGATCCGGCTGCCCTCGGGCAATTTTTCAATTGAGTCTACAATCTCTTGAGCCGATTGCTTCGTTACTTCCCGGCCGCATACCGGACAATGTGGGATACCCACACGCGCAAATAATAAACGTAAATAATCATAAATTTCGGTTACCGTACCGACTGTAGAGCGTGGATTATGTGATGTAGATTTCTGATCAATAGCAACAGCGGGTGATAAGCCTTCAATGTAATCCACGTCTGGTTTGTCCATTTGGCCTATGAATTGACGTGCATAGGCTGATAGGGATTCGACATAGCGCCTTTGGCCTTCAGCGAAAATAGTATCGAAAGCCAGGGAGGATTTTCCTGAACCCGACAAACCTGTAATAACCACCAATTTTTCGCGTGGAATTTCTACAGTAATGTTTTTCAGATTATGAACGCGTGCGCCTACCACACGAATTACATTGGATGACATTGATATCCTTAGAGATTATCTTGAAACAGACGAATATAGTACATCTATTCCATTGATAATGATTAATTTAAGCGAAATATAATTATACCAGCCGGTCAAAACATTTAAAAGGTACAACTTTTGCGAAAATTACACCCGGCACTAGTTCAATATTTATCAAATTGTAGGCAATCCTGTAGTTTATTTATTAGTCGTATATATATTATCTAATGTGGATATCAATTATTAATCCTTAAACTGAGCATATACAAAAGGAATTAAATATATTTATTTCTAAAGTGACATGATATACTGACTGAAACTTCTCAAATCCGGTGGGGTTATCTTAATTAATGCTTCTGCCGGTAGGGTCTGTTAGTGCCGGAAAAAGAATACGAAGAAACTGAAGTACTAAAACGGGCCTCAGAAGGGGACCGTGATGCGTTTGGTGAACTTTATGAACATTATATTGACCGCATATTCAATTATGTTTACTATCGAACGGGAAATACGCATGATGCTGAAGATCTCACCGCACGAGTTTTTCAAAGGGCGATGAATCACATCCATAATTATACAGATCGAGGAGTCCCATTCTCGGCTTGGTTATATCGCATAGCGCATAATTTGGTAGCTAA
Organism: Anaerolineae bacterium; assembly: GCA_030123675.1. GTDB lineage: Bacteria > Chloroflexota > Anaerolineae > Anaerolineales > Villigracilaceae > JAABUE01. The sequence continues at coordinate 19,797 of JASJYH010000021.1, forward strand.
CTGGCACCGTGACCGAAGTCGTAAACAAGAAATTCCTATTCACGATGTTCCTGTAATTAAAGCACAGGGAAATCATCCTGAATTGTCTCTGGTTCGCTCAGAAGAACAGGAGGCACTTCTCAAACTTATTCGGAAATTGCCACCTGAGAGGCAGCATCTGCTGATATTAAAGTTTGTTGAAAATCTTTCCAACAGTAAAATAGGGCAAATTATGGGGCGTAGTGAGGGGGCAATTAAAAGCCTATATCATCGTACACTCCTGTCCCTACGCGATCAAGCAGATGATCAATCACTAGACCTAGAAGGAGACTAGAAATATGTTAAGAATAGTTACGGACGGTGCTGCGGATTTGTTACCGGATTGGTCCAAAAAATATAATATTGATATCATTCCAATCAATATAATGTTTGGAGAAAAATCTTATCTTCAAGGAGTGGATTTAGACAATGAAGGCTTTTACTCAATTGTCGAGGAGAACAAGATAATCCCTAAAACCTCACAGCCGACACCACATCAATTTATTGAATTCTATCGAAAGAACGCAAGTAAGGGCGATACGATTTTATCTATTCACATCACAGCAAAATTATCTGGTACTTATGCTTCAGCGGTTTCAGCTGCAGAAGAACTGAAAGATGAATTTAAGGTAATTCCAATTGATTCAGCCAACGGCTCACTCGGCATCGGCATGCTGTGCCGGGAAGCCCGAAAACTGGAGAAAGCGGGGAAAAGTGTAGATGAAATTGTTAAGTATATAGAGGGGATTAAAAATAAAGTTCGCATAATCTTGACACTTGACACACTAGAGTATGCAAAGATGTCTGGGAGGGTAAAAACCTTGCAGGCGGCGCTTGCTTCGCTTCTCAATGTTAAGCCTATCGCCATTCTTAAAGATGGTGACCTGAGTATGACTGAAAAGGTTCGAACAAGAAGAGCTGCTTTAGAAAGAGTGATAGAGATTGGGAAAGAAGAATATGGTAATAATCCAGTATATTTAGGTGTAGTTCACGCACGCGATCTGAAATCAGGTCAGTCCCTTCTTGATGAAGCCAAGAAAATATTTAATCATAAAGAAACCATGATTAGTGAGCTTTCAATATCTATTGCTGCTAATCTAGGTCCGGGAACAGTTGGATTGGTCTTGTACCCGGTAGGATAGTAATAGATTTATGAGTAAGCAAGAAGATAAAAATTCTTTTGAAAATTTAGAATACATAGAATCTTACCTTGCTGGTACCCTTAAGTCGGTTGAACCTCCAAAGGACTTTTCGCAACGCCTGCGTAAACGAATCCGTATCCCAACCCGAGAGGAGCTCGTGAGCAGATTACGGGATTGGAAGCGGCTCTATATTATCTTTGGCAGTGTGATGGCTGGTATGCTAATGATCATCACAATCGCCCGCTCACTTTATTATTTGTTTGGGCACAAGAAGATAGTATAAGACTAATTCATTTCAATAATACCAGGCAGATAGTTACCCTATTCAGATAACAGTCCTTCGCACAACAACCGCGCCTCCTGAATCAAATTGACATCAATAGGCAACTTCGAATCTTCAGTAATTCGTAAGGTTAAATTTTTGGCAGCTCTTCTAATTTCTGTAGAGAGATGTTTTTCACCAGAAATCATTTCTAACAAGTCGTATGAACTTGGTTTACGGATAGTTTCACCACGACGAGTGAAGTATTCACGGATTGCGATTCCTGCGGCGCGGCGAGCGCAAACACGAGCCCGGCCTTCGTTTCCGCTAGAACGCGCAGTTTGAGCATTGTCAATTTCAAGATTGAAGTTAGTTTGCCAATCCATAGATGTTTGGGTTATCCCAATATGTTTATATAGCGGAAACAGATTAAATTCCAGGATGAACGATTAATTAATAATTTGGTATTCATAATTTCTCTCGGGGTTTCGCTAGTCTAATATCCGGTATTTTAGTAAAGTCCATACAGCTACAAAGGCATCCTTGAGTTTAATCTTCTTGCCCTCTGAGTAATCGCGTGGATTAAAGGTAATTGGCACCTCAAATATCCGGTATTTCCGTTTCAAAACTTTGGCTGTAAATTCTGGTTCAAAATCAAATCGTTTTGCATGCAATGTTATCCCTTCCAAAACTTTGCGGCGAAATACTTTATAACCGGTTTCCATATCGCTAAGGATGGTGTTGTAAAGAATATTGGTTAACAAAGTAAGCATAAAATTTGCAACCATATGCCAAAACATAACCACACGCCGGGGTCCGCCGAGGAAGCGTGAACCATACACAACATCGGCCACACCTTCTAAAATAGGTTTTAGCAAAGCGGGGTAATCTCGCGGGTCGTACTCAAGATCTGCATCTTGAATAAGTAAAATATCACCTTTTGATTTCGCCAAGCCCGAGCGAACAGCTGCACCTTTACCGAGATTTTTATCATGCAATATGACCTGAATCTTATCTTCCTTTTCTAATTTTTTTAATAGGTCCCTCGTACCGTCACTAGAATTATCATCAACTAATATTATTTCCCACGCTAGCTTGGTTGCCTTAACCCGTTTGACAATTTCTAGAATGCTTTCAACTTCATTGTAAATGGGGATTATGACTGAAAGTTTCATAGTTTGGGATTATAACCGGTATAAGAGGATCATTCTTCTTTATATTTTTGCCATGCTATAATCGAATAACCGTCGAAGTAATTTCGGTGATATATTTTATGACAAATCCTTTGCAAGAAGTCGCACCCGCACCTCCGGCAAGTTCTGATTTTATACCCTCTCAAATTACCAGTGTAGAAGAAACTGGTTTGAATCCTCTTTGGTTGCAGGATTTGGCTATAAAAATATTATATTCACGGGGTTATCTCAGCGGCTTTACAGTAGCAGAGGAAATTGCTCTTCCCTTCCCTGGTGTAACTGATCAAATTCTGGTTGCTTTAAAAACAGATAAATTGATTGAGGTAAAATCATCACAAGGGGGCTTGGGTGAGGGAGGTTATACCTACGGGATAACTAATGCAGGTGCACAGCGGGCTCGGGAAGCATTAGATCGAAGTCAATACGCTGGACCAGCTCCTGTTCCGTTTGAAGTATATAACGAATCTATTCGCCGCCAAAAGAGCGGTAGGATGACTGTTACATCCCGTACGATGAGGAAGATCCTTTCACAATTGGTAATCTCAGAATCAACCTTTCAACGCTTAGGGCCGGCGCTAAACTCAGGCACATCAATATTCATGTATGGCCCACCTGGTAATGGTAAAACTAGTATTGCACGAGCCTTTGGCAACCTGGTATTAAGCCAGAATATGTTTATCCCTTATGCACTTTATTTAGATGGACAAGTTGTTAAGGTTTATGACGAAGTGAGCCATCAACTTGCTCCGGATGGAAACTCAGACTCGCTGAATACGACTACAAATAAATTAAGAACAAATACTCGTCGAGATCCTAGATGGGTAAAAATCCGCCGACCATTTATCGTGACGGGCGGTGAGTTAACCTTAGAAGGCCTAGATCTTGTTTATGATGAGACCCATAAATTCTACGAAGCCCCTTTCCAAGTCAAAGCCAACGGCGGAATATTGCTCATTGATGATTTTGGCAGGCAACAAATTAGACCCAGAGATTTGCTCAATCGTTGGATCGTTCCGTTGGAGAATCGCGTAGATTATCTAACGTTACACAATGGCAGAAAAATTGAAGTTCCCTTTGAAGTCTTGATTGTATTTTCCACAAATTTACCGCCCAAAGATTTGGTAGACGAAGCCTTTTTGCGCCGTTTGCGCCATAAAATTGAAATTGGCGATCCATCCTACGAGGATTACCGTGAAATATTTAAACGGGTTTCGGAAAATAAAGGGGTAGAATATGATGATCAGGGCCTTGCCTATCTCTTACAAGAATGGTATATCAAACGCAACCGAAAGTTACGAGCTTCGCACCCCCGCGACCTTTGCGATCAAATCCTCGATATCTCTAGCTACCTATCTGTCTCGCCCGTCATGAATCGTGAGATGATTGATAAAGCTGCAAAGGCATATTTTGTAGATATTTAGTTTCTCACTTGCTTTACCGAGATATAGGATACCTTGCCTCCGTTAATAAATTGTCCCTTTAAATAAATAATTTATGTTTTCATACAAGTGGGATTGATCCAGCTGCAAGATATTTAGATATGAAAATATTTTGAATAGGAATAAGAGAGTAAAAAAATTTGAGCCTCATCGGTCAGAGTGTGCACGGATCGGGATTTATTCTATTTTGGAAATAGCGTTACAATTTTATCCATAAATATCTAAAGATACGTTATCACGGGCTTGTGTCTCACACTGACCCGAGCCTGCTACGTAAATCCCAGAAGGATTCTTGGTCTTGGTTAATTTATCTGGGGGCTAATTAATTCTGGTAAACTTTTAATTGCACTCGAAAATGTTGTCGCTGTAATTATTCCAAATTGAGAGAGTATTGGTATATTAATAATCCAATGAAACCCAAGCGTATATTCAACATATTAATTATTTTATTTATTTTAATGGCCCTGCTTCCTGGCTGGCATGCGTACGCGCAGTTAGAAACACCGTCTGCACAGGTAACCAGTTTGCTTGAAGAGCTTACTCCCGAAGAACGGGTCGGACAGTTGTTTCTAGTTACATTTTATGGAACTGATACAGATATCGAATCGCAAATATACAATTTGATAGTCAATCACCATGTCGGAGGGATTATCTTAAATTCAGGAAATGATAATTTCATATCTGACCCAAACATCCTGGTAAATACACATCAACTAATTTCAAATATTCAAAAATCTGAATGGGAGAGTTCTGTTTCACCCTCGTCAGAATCAAGTACGGGGGATAATTACATTCCATTATTTGTTGGAATTGAACAGGAGGGAAATGGTTACCCCACTGATCAAATCCTGGATGGGTTAACTGCGATACCAAATGCTATGTCTATAGGTGCAACATGGCTACCTGATTTGGCCTTACAAATCGGTGAAATCCAAGGCGATGAATTATCAACTTTGGGCTTTAATCTCTATCTTGGCCCTTCACTGGATGTGCTCGATTCACCAAATCCCGCTGATCGCGGAGATATCGGAACACGTGCTTTTGGAGGGGACCCTTATTGGGTTGGTGAGATGGGGAAAGCGTACATCAAGGGTTTGCATATGGGTAGTAATAATCGCTTATTTGTTGTCCCCAAACATTTTCCGGGTTTGGGTAGTTCAGACCGGCCAATTGATGATGAGATAGCAACGGTGCGAAAATCTCTCGAACAGTTAAAACAAATTGAATTAGCACCGTTTTTTGCAGTCACAGGTAATGCTTCTGACTCCCAATCAACGGCAGACGGTTTGCTCGTCTCCCACATTCGTTTTCAAGGGTTTCAAGGAAATATTCGTGCAACCACACGGCCTATCAGTTTTGATCAGTCTGCTCTAGGTGAAATAATTGCCTTGGATGAATTATCTAGTTGGCGTAAAAATGGTGGATTAATAGTAAGTGACGATTTGGGAAGCCAGGCAATTCGAAATTTTTATTCACATCCAAACCAATCATTTTCAGCACCTCTCGTAGCTCGGGATGTTTTCTTAGCCGGTAATGATTTACTATTCCTAGGAAATATAACCTCGAGCGATGCTGAAGACTCTTACTCAACTACAATTGATATATTGGAATTGTTTGTTCAGCGGTATCGAGTTGATCCTACCTTTGCGCAGCAGGTGGATGAGGCCGTCATGCGCATCCTTACTCGAAAATTTCAATTGTTTGGCCGTTTTGTAATCTCCGATGTGATTGTGCCTGTCAGCGCCGTTGATGATATTGGAGCTGCGCAGCAACCAGTGTTCGATATCGCTCGCTGGTCTGCAACCCTGATCAGCCCAAATTCGCAAGATCTGGCTTCCTTGTTTCCAGCCCCGCCAGCATTGAGGGATCGCATTGTGATTTTTACTGACACAATCCAATATCAACAATGTAGCGAATGCCCTTTAACTTCTTCGTTACCCGTAACAGCGATCCAAGATGCAATTGTTCGCCTTTATGGGCCATCATCGGGTGGCCAGGTCTCTGATGCCCGAATTAGTTCCTTTACTATAGACGATTTGGATGCTCTCTTCAGTGAAGCGGATGTTGAAACAATGGAATTTGAAATTAATCGTGCAAATTGGATTGTGCTGGCGCTTTCAGACGTAAGTAAAGGGCAACCTGATATCATAAGTCGATTTTTATCTGAACGTCAGGATTTGTTGCAAGAGAAACGAGTTGTCTTGTTCTCTTTCACCGCTCCTTATTATTTTGATGCAACGGACATATCAAAATTAAGCGCTTATTATGGACTCTACAGTAAACAACCAGCTTTTATTGATGTAGCCGCTAGATTGCTATACCATGAAATAACTCCATCAGGTTACTCACCAGTTTCTATACTTAGCACCGGATATGATCTGATTGAAATCACCCGTCCAAATCCCGATCAGGTCATATCGTTAACATTGGATTTCTTTTCAGAATCAATACAGCAGAATACCCCAACAGCAGGTCTAGTTCCTACGCCCTTCCCCTTATTGAAAATAGGAGATGCGATTAATGTTCGCACTGGATTGATCTTTGATCACAACGGGCATCCTGTCCCTAATGGAACCGTGGTTCAGTTTTCGATGTTATTAAGCGGTGAGAGCGGTGGAATTATCCAACAGGTTGAACAAGTAACTACAGAAGGTGTTGCACAGGCCTCAATTGTCTTGGAAAATCTTGGATTGATCGAAATTAGTGCTTCTAGTGAGGAAGCAATCCTATCAGAAACGATTCTTATAGATGTCAGTTCAGGTCAGGCAGAATCGTTTACTGTAATCGAACCAGTCCCATCAGAGGCAATTATAGTAAACCAAGACCCGAGCAGTGCGTCAAGCCAAGATGAATTCATCACAACTGAAGGGTATCCCCGTTTAACAAGCTGGATATTAATTATAATATACATAGCAATCAGCTCATTGCTGGTTTATTGGGCAGTCAGCAGATTGCAATCACCTATATGGGGATGGCGCTGGGGCATTTGTGTAATGCTAGGAGGACTGGTTGGATATAACCTGCTCGGCTTATTTGGTATTCCCCAATTCTTATTAGGAAGCGGATTTGGTGGGATTTTAGGAATTTCAGTCTTAGGGGAATTAACCGGTATGGGTTTTGCTTGGATTTGGAATCGAAATGGTTAACGTACTACAGTCGAAACCAAACTAAGTAAGAATAATGCCGCAGCTATCCATATCAAGTTTCTTTCAGGCGAGCGTGAAATTACTCTCCCAAGGGACGAGCCATTTTTATTTGAAACCGAACCAGGAATGGTTGGAGCTTCGTGGGAACCAAGCAAGGATTTACGGAAAACTTGGATGGAGTCAGGTCTTTGATCTGGATGAAGTGACATGGCCCAAAGTATAGCCCGCTCTGTACGGGCGCTGATTGATGAGTTTAATTGTCGTGGAGGCAGCAGGTTTTCTGGATCTAAGAAACGTGCCCGGGCATCTGCTGGAGATTCATTTGTTAATAGATGGTACAGAGTAGCACCAAATGAATAAATATCTGCTCGCACGTCAGTGTGCAATCCATCGCCGCCATATTGTTCTAATGGTGTATACAAAGCGGTCCCTTGGCCCTGTATAATTGTGATCGTGATTTCTTCTGGCGCCAAAATTTTAACCAGCCCAAAGTCCACCAGCTTGAGCAATCCGTCGGGTGTAATTTTGAGATTACTTGGTTTGATATCTCGATGTATAATGGGATTATCCTGGCTGTGTAAAAATGTTAATGCGCTCGCTAATTGCCCGGCCCAATTTAAGACATCCTTTTCTGAAAGAAAGGATTTTTGCCTCCGTGCGTCCAGCATGATAGTCCGAAGGTCTTCACCCGGAACGTAATCCATCACTAGATAATCTCGCTGGCCTTTGGAAAAAAAATCTGACACTTTGGGTAAGTTGGGGTGATCCAAGCGCGCAAGTACTGTAGCCTCACGAAGAAATTGATCGCGAGCTTGTTGTAAAGTTTTGTCTGGGAGGTTGCGATCATAAAGAACTTCTTTAAGTGCACACTGACGTCCAGATAAACGCAAATCATCAGCCAGGTATATGGACCCCACCCCACCCTGACCGATTCGTTTACGGATCTCGTAGCGGCTACGCAGAACCTCCCCGTTCTTTAACGGGATAGCCATATTCTTTTTCTCTTATATTGCAGGTTGTGCAGTTTTAATTTCGGCGTTGACTTTGCACAATTCTAAGCAATTCAACTGTATTATAATAGTTTTCTAAATATTATCCGAAGAGGTTTCATGGAAAATTCATTAGAAGAATATCCCATGCTGGTGGCCCAAGAGGGACCCCTAAATGATGAGCGTTGGCCTCTGGCCCGTACTGTTGTACTTGGCCGAGATTCGACTTGTGACATTGTAATACCTGATAGGCAAGTTTCCCGATATCACGCTCGCATCACCCCAACGCAGGAAGGAATGATCCTAGAAGACTTGGATAGCAAAAATGGCACAAATTGCAATGGCGCATTGTTGACCGCTCCACTAGTGCTTCAAGATGGAGATGAAGTGAAGATTGCCCTTGCTCAGAAATTTCAATTCTTAACTTCGGACGCAACCATGCCATTGAATGAGCACGCAGCCCGTCCTGGCCGATTAATGATGGATGCTCGCTCCAGGCGTGTTTGGATAAATAAACAGCAACTTTTGCCTTCCCCGTCGGCGCAACAGTATAAACTGTTATGGCTACTTTATGAAAACCAGGGCGAAGTAATAAGCCGAGCAGAAATGATCGCTGTTGTATGGGGTGAAGAGCAGTCGGCTGGTGTGTCAGATCAGGCTTTGGATGCCCTTATACGACGTTTGAGGGATCGTTTGGCAGCGTTGGATTCAGAACACCAATACATCGTCACGGTACGTGGGCATGGGGTCAGGTTGGATAACCCTACGGTTTAATACTCTCTATGATTAACAAGATGTAACAAAATTTGATGTAATGACTGATTCTAATCTGGCTGTAGACCAAATAGTTCAAGGGGATTGTATTGAAATATTTAATTCAATCCCAGACAAGTCGATCGATTTAATATTCGCAGACCCTCCTTACAATCTCCAACTTTCGCAAGATCTCTGGCGCCCGAATTTAATCAAAATTAATGCTGTAAATGAACCTTGGGATCAATTCAACAGCCGCAATTGCTAAAAAACTAAATCGACACTGGATCGGTTTTGAACAGGATGAAAAATATGTCAGGGTGGCTCAGAACCGAATAGACGCAATACAAGCTGCGACGTACGATAAAGCCTTGTTTGCATCATCATCAGGAAGAAAACCTGCTCGGGTTCCCTTCAGTAGATAATTGGAGATCGGCATAATATCGCCCGGGCAACGACTTTACCTTGGCAAAGAAGGTAAATTTGAAGGCAAGCTCCGGCCGGATGCATCAATCATTTGTGAAGATTTGGTTGGGTCAATCCATAAACTTGCTAAAGCGCTATTGAAAGCACCTGCCAATGGCTGGGAACAATGGTTTTATGTTGACAAGGGCGGACAAAAACAACCAATCGATAATCTTAGGAAGTTATATCGAAAGATTGAAAAAAATTCAATTTAATCCGATATAAACTAATTTGGGTAAATTTGGCTTGCATTAATTGGATAAGAATTAGATTTAATTAACCCATATTTTTCTTCATCGAAAATTTTAATGCGGTTTTATATATCGAATTAAGTTTTTCAATGAGGGCTTTGGATTGATTCTCATCGTTACCCGGTTGGCCATTCTGTGCTTCCATTTGAGACATTAAGCCTGTAAGCGTATTGATAAATTCTTCGCTGATCTTTTCTTCATTTTCTTTTAATATTTTTTCTATACCAGCCTCATCGGGTGATTCAAGCAGTTGCTCGATAATTCCCATCTCTGGAGGGGGTGTACTAGCTTTTTGTAATACTTCCAACATTTTTTGCAGTTTTCCCATGTTTGAATAATCGTTTTTCTCAGACGCTTGACGGAACATCTGATTTACCAGTTCCAGCGCTTGTTGTGTAAATCTTTGGATATTCTCTTGAGTGGCCTTAGCAACATCTTCTTGGTCAAGTATTTCATCAATTAGAGCTTGTGCTTCTTTATATTGTGCTTCAAGTTGGCGGTCAACTTCATTAATGGCATCCAACAACTTTTCGCGAAGTGCTTCTAAATTATTCCTTTCGGTACCTTTTGCCGCTTCCAGCTTTTCGGTCAAGTTTTGAAAAAAGGTATAATCCATGCCGGTTCGCGCCATACTTACATAAGCTTTAATGCGAGCATCATTTGGAGCCTTTATCACCAGTTCGAGTAATTTTTCTCGGGTTAGTTCTTGACCCGCATCTTGTAACTCTTTTGAAGCTGCTTCCAATTCAGCAACGGATGCTTGCAATTCCCGGCCATATTCAGTTTCTTCGAGCAGCTGTTTCTGAAGCTCAGTTAACTGTTTGGAAATTTTATCTTGGTCTTTGTTCGTTGTACGGGGAAGCATTCGGCTAAATAGCGCGAAGAATTGCTCATCGATCAGATTTGTATTTTCCTTTATGATTTCCGATCTCACATCATTACTAGAAGCCTGCATTAGTTGCTCCAAAAGGGACATGCGTTCTTGTTGTTCCTTGATCATTTCAGGAGTAATGCCATCCTTTCCAAGAATAGTCTGGATCATGGATTCGTAAGTAAGGTTTGCCTGGGGATTGAATAGATAGCCCTTTCTTTTTTCCTTTGGAAGACGCTCCGTGGCTTGCTTTATCAGAGGTCCGAATATTTTTTCTTGTTCGTCGAGAGGTTTGCTTAACTCAGGCGGGAAAAAGGTTAACAAAAGTTCTTTTTCGCCATCGTGATAGACAATTGGGGTAGCCAGCCGCCCTTGAAATCCGCAAAATTGACAATTCGCTACATTGGAAATTCCACCGAGAAGGCGCTGTTTTGCACCAGGATCATGAGAAACATCAATTAATTGTTCGACTTCCGCGGGGATTAGTTGACGGCATTTAGGGCAAGAAACTTGTGTTTTAGGCATAAAAATATTTCCAATATATGAGGATTTGGTTCAATTATTTTAAGAAATTACAATTGTACCATTCGTAAAATTAATAGCTAACGCGGTAGCGAAAAGCATATTCTTGCCCCAGAATCTGGTTTTGGATCCACCCACATGCGCCCGCTATGTGCATCTACGATCGCTCGGGCCAAGTAAAGTCCTAATCCGGCGCCTTTGGTTTGTTTGACCGCATTGGTGGAGCGGTAGAAACGGTCGAAAATGTGTGGCAGATCGCGGGGGTCGATTCCTGAACCCTCATCACTGACACAAACGATCACCTGTTCTGAGGTCACCTGCCCATTGATTTCAATCACTCCATCAGGTGCGTATTTGATCGAATTTGAGATGAGATTTGAGAGAACTTGCTCAATCCGCGCTTCGTCTGCTAATAAGACCGGAAAATCATTAGGAAAATCGGCCCTGATATTGTGCTTTTTGGATTGTGTTTGGAACCGTTTGGCCAACCGGACAGCCATGACACTTAATGAAATATCGGAGCGTTTTAGACTGAGACCCCCCGCCTGTAGGCGCGACGCATCCAACAGATCGTCGATCATTCTGGATAACCTGTCCGCTTCTTCTTCGATGACATCGAGACTCTCATTGACGATCTCAGGGTCCCATTTGGCGTCATCTCGCCGAAGGGTGGAGGCATAGCCTTTGATGAGCGCAACAGGCGTGCGCAATTCGTGGCTGACGATGGAAATAAAAGTAGACTTGATTTCCTCAGCAGTCCGGAAATGAGTGATATCTCGAACGGTTACAATAATATTCCTCAATTTTCCCTTTTCGGAAATAAGAGGGGCGTACGTAATTCCGACGGGTAATGGTGTGGAATTTTGGCGGACTATATCACCTTCTACATATAACGTAGCTTTAGGCGTAAGCGGCCAGCCGCCTCTTTCCGCTTCCTCCAAGGTTGTCCCCCGCGGGTCATTTTCCCAGCGAATAATCTCATTGTGGGATTTGTCTGTCCAGTCTTTTCGAGTACTTCCAATCATATTTAAAAAGGAAGGATTAACCCGCTCGATAGAATGGTCGGCGTTGAGAATTAGAATTCCATCGGCGGCAGAATCTAGGAGCGCATCCAGGCGGAGTTTTTCATAGGTCACTTGTCCATAAAGTTGAGCATTATGGACAGCAATGGCCGCCTGATCGGCAAAGGATTGCAACAAGCGCCGGTCATTGGGTGAGAATAAGTCAGGATAATTACGGAAAATAAATATTACCCCGATCAGCTTGCCATGCGCAGATAAGGGTATTCCTACACCATTTAGTAGTCCCTTGCTGGCCGTGTAGGTAAGGTTTTTCAGCATCCGGTTAAGTTCACCCACGTCCAAATCGTGGACTTTTTCTTCGGCTAGTAGGGGTTTGAGATAACTTAGAAACGCGGGAGCAATTCCATGGGCGGCAGCGACGCGGTATCCTTCCTGTTCATTGAGCGCAATCAGGCCCGCTTGGCCAGCCAGCATCTCGATGGAGATCTGCAAAATACGCGCCAACAGTTTTTCCAGATCAAGTTCCTGGGTCAGGGCGCGCGAGATTTCGAGCAGGTAATCGCGTTGACGGACGCGGAAATCAGGCAGCATAATATTATTTATTATTGTAACATTGGGAGTGTGTGAGATTTGTAAGAATCCTATAGGTTCTGCATAAGTAACAAGGCCAATTAATTCACTTTCCCAAACACAATTTCATTTAGGTCGTATAGGTGCCTTGGTTTTTTCACCATGGCTAGTATTGCAAAAATAATTTATAATAATTGGCATTGGTAGGATAATTACTGAATGAGCCGACCCTGGGATTTGTAACTTGTTAGACGTTTATATTTTTCTTTTCGCATAC
>JASJYH010000022.1 GCA_030123675.1 Anaerolineae bacterium
AACATACTAGACGGGGATACCGCACCGTCCCGGAATCCTACGGGAGGACGATGTGAGCAGAGCGAAGAGTCTCGTTTTACGAGACTGAGCATGACATAGCCAATTAATGTAAATGTCAAAAGTATGAAAATTCGGTTTGCTTATGTTGTCTGATTCTCGTAATCTTCCGGTAGCCAACAACAAAGTACCAACTCGCGAGCGGCCTTGACCTCATCCATACGACCGAATTTGGTGTTGTGTGGCGCATTGTGAAGCAGGTCGGGATCATTTATAGCTTCGTCAGCTATCTTAATGAGTGCATCTGCAAAGCGATCAAGAGTATCCTTGTTTTCGGTTTCGGTTGGTTCAATCATCAAGGCTTCATGCACGATCAATGGGAAATAATTCGTGGGGGGGTGAAAACCGTAATCCATCAAGCGCTTGGATATATCCAACGCGATGATATCCGAACCCTCGAAACGACCCTCAGCGATAAATTCATGCATACAGATCCGGTCAAATGGAATTGTATACGTATCGCGCACACGGGCTTGTAAATAATTGGCGTTCAAGACCGCATATTCCGCAATTTGCCGTAATCCATCCGGTCCGTGCATTGCGATATAGGTGAAAGCGCGGACGAGACCGCCCCCGAAATGTCCATGGAAGGCTTTCATGCGTCCAATTGATTTTTCGGGAGTTATGAAACCGAAAAGGGGTGCCACCTCACCATCAGCTTCTTCTAGAATGTCAACTAATGGGGAAGGCAAGAAATCTGCCAGATGGGAAACTACTCCAACCGGGCCTGAACCAGGTCCGCCACCGCCGTGTGGGACAGAGAAAGTTTTGTGCAAATTGAAGTGCATCACGTCAATCCCTAGATCCCCTGGACGGACTATTCCAAGCAGAGCATTCATGTTGGCACCATCGCCATAGACCAAACCGCCACAGTCATGTACGATGTTTATGGCCTCTTCCACATGTTCATCAAACAGACCAAGTGTGTTGGGGTTTGTTAGCATCAGGCCCAGAACGGTGTCGTCACACTCTTTTTTGAGTATTTTCAAATCCAGGTTGCCACGCTCATCGGAGGCAATTTGGACAACTTGCAGGCCCATCATACTCGCCGAGGCAGGATTGGTGCCATGGGCCGAATCGGGGATAAGCATCTTGATCCGCTGGTCATCACCTCGAGACTTGTGATAGTTGCGCATAATCAACACACCGGTGAATTCGCCTTGAGCTCCAGCAGCGGGTTGCAGTGTCACCGCGGCAAAGCCGCCGATCTCTTTTAACCATTCTTGCAAGGTATACATTAATGCCAAGTTGCCTTGTACAGTTTCAATCGGTTGTAGGGGGTGCGTGTACAAGAATCCTGGTAAGCGGCAGGTGTCCTCATTGATCTTGGGATTGTATTTCATGGTGCACGAGCCCAGGGGATAAAAGCCAGCGTCCACGTTGTAGTTGAATGTGCTCAGGTGCATATAGTGGCGGATAACATCCACTTCGGCCAATTCTGGTAGCGGTAAATTCTTCCGCAACATTGATTCAGGCAAATCCGAGCGAGGCACGTCTGGCTCGGGAAATGTGACCCCAGTCCGACCGGGAGTTGAGAGGTCGTATATAGTTGGTTCGACTACTTTTGGTTCGCCTTCTAAAACAAAATCACTCATGGCTCACCTCCGCCAAAACTTGAACAAATAAATCTATTTCTTCCTTGCTGTTCATCTCTGTGACTGCAACCAGCAAGTGCTGCTTAAGCGCCGGATAATCTTGGCCAAGGTCGTACCCGCCTAGAATCCCATGCTCAAGCAGATGTGCGTTGACTTCATCCACCGGGCGGCCAACGTTCAAAGTGAATTCATGGAAAAATGGATCACTAAAACCAAGTTTTATACCTGGGAGTTTGCTGAGCTGTTTTGCGGCGTAATGGGCTTTGTGATAGCATAATTCAGCCACCTGGCGCAGACCATGTTTGCCCACCAGGGAGAGATACACAGCCGAAGCAAGTGCCAGTAAGCTCTGATTCGTGCAGATATTAGAGCTGGCACGTTGACGTTTTATGTGCTGTTCTCGAGCGGTCAATGTCAACACATAGGCTTTTTGTCCGCGGTTGTCAATTGTTTCGCCAACCAAACGGCCGGCCATTTTGTGAACGAATTTTTTGGTGGTGGTGAAGAAACCCAACGAAGGGCCACCATACCACATGGGAATACCAAGCGGCTGGCCTTCGCCCACAACAATATCTGCGCCCATATCAGCCGGTGTTTTGAACATGGCCAGCATTGTGGGATTTGCTACTACACATACCAAGGCACCTTTTTCGTGGGCTTTGTCAATTAATTTTGTGTAATCGTAAATACGTCCAAAGAAATCTGGATACTGGACGATTACCAGCATGGTATTATCGTCGATCATTTCCGCAAACGCTTCGGGAGTGGGCTCCAGGTCTGCGTTCGGGTCGTCCCCAGCATGTTCCAGGTCCATGCCTTGTGTGTATGTGTGAATTACTTCGCGATATTGAGGGTGGACGGTTGGGGATACAACAATCTTAGTGCGTTTGCCACGAAACACAGCCCAAGCCATATTGGCCGCTTCAGCCGCTGCGGTTGCGCCATCGTAATGCGAGGCGTTCGAGACTTCCATACCAGTCAAGTTTGATAGCAGGCTTTGGTATTCGAATATCGCCTGGAGTGTACCTTGCGAGATTTCCGGTTGATAGGGTGTATAAGCGGTGTAATATTCGCCGCGCAGCAAGATATGATTGACGGCAGATGGGATGTAATGGTTATACATTCCTGCTCCAAGAAAGGAGACCAAGTCGCGAGTTGATTCATTCCCAGCTGCCAATTCGCCGAGTTCAACCGCGGCTTCCATTTCAGTAATTGCAGGCGGTAAATTAAGGTCGGGGAAACGATACTTTTCAGGGACAGCCTCAAATAGATCTTCAAGATTCTTGATGCCTATGGTTTTTAGCATTGAATCCAGTTCCCTGGGAGAGTTTGAGATAAAAGTCATAAGGTATTTCCTTGTTCGATTATATAATCAATACCCCCACTTTTAATTTGATAGGAAGCTAACCTATTGGTCGCGTTCTTCGCAATACTTTGTGTATGCCGCGGCGTCCATTACTTCGCCAAGCTTCCCAGCCTCAACCTTGACCATCCAGCCATCACCATATGGATCACTGTTCAGCACTTCAGGTGTTTCGGCCAGGGCATCATTAATCTCTGTGATCTTTCCACTGGTTGGTGAATAAATCTCGGCCGAAGCTTTGACCGATTCAACAGAAGCGATCGGTGTACCGACCTCAACTGTATCTCCAACTTCAACCAATAATTCGATGAAAACGATGTCGGAAAGCTGATCTTGGGCATAATCGCTAAGACCTATTCCCCCGGTTTCTGGGTCAAACCACTCGTCAGTCTTACCGTACTTGAGATTTGAAGGGGTATTCATATTTACTCCTAACAGAACTAGGGTTGGGAATTAAAAAAGACGCACGGAATACATTGTGCGTCCTCTGTCATGAACCTGAGAGATTCAACCTATTAGCTCGTAAATTTGTGGTTGTTTATGAAAAACATACAAATCTATTTAACTTAATAAGCCTTGCACCGTCGGTGTCCGTTATGGACTTTCCAGAGGGCTTAGGAGTAGGGTCCTTTTACCTGAGAGTTTCGCCTCATTTCCAGGCTTGCACCTTCGGTGTCCTTCGGCTATGCCTCCAGATCTCTTCCCTGTTTCCCAATCAATTGTGATGATTAATTTTACGGGGGAGATGGGCAAAAGTCAAGAGGAAGAATTTCCTGCTTTGGCTTTCGACTTGGTTTTTTTGACGGCAGGCTTTGGATCCGATTTTCCTGAAGCTACTTTGCGAGAGGCAGGTTTTTTCGGTTTGGGTGTGCTCTTCCCCCTGTCGGGGACCTGCGGCGGGGGGATTGCTGGTGTCACAGGTAGATTTGGTGCCTCTGGATCAGGCGTCTTTGAATCTTGCATCCCATTCAAACGGGCAAAATATTCCTTCACCTGTTGATCATTATAGAAGACCAGCGAGAGAATGCCGACAATCATTGAGAAAAAATTTGCAGTAAATATGGTCAGGATTGCAAGTTTCGCTAGTGTGGTTGAGGGTTGGATTGGTTTTGAAGGGGTGGTCAGCAATTTGGCTGCATAGATGATTTCAAAAATGCCTAAGAAGGATGGCATAATGGTGAACAGGATTAATGGTAGACAAAATAAAGCGAACCCAGAACTCCACCCAATAATCATTCCAGGTAATATGATGCCCCAGAAAATATTTCCAATACCGTTGATCAGAGTCAAATAAGCAATGGCGCTTACAAGGCCTGGTTTGAAATTGGTTGATGAATATGTATTTTCACTCATAAAAATACTCCTTAATTAGTTATCTACTGTGATTTACGCAATTATGCCGAAGAGGTTGCAAAGAAAAGAGCCTGCTCATATGAGCAGGCTCTTTTCTATATTGAGATATGAGGATTAGACCCAGCCTTGTCCTTTTATGAAGTTGGTAATCACCGGGATTTCGAACAATTCACCTTGATAGGCCTTGTAAGCCCAATAGAAGAAGACTAGCCATAGGAACGGAACGCAAACCCCACCTACAACAGTGATACCAAGAATAATACTGATAATGATAAAAGCAATGTTGGCAGCTATTGATTGCACAGCATGGTATTTGATGAAGGGGCGAGCCTTTTTATCTTCCATCAAGAGCATGATGATGGCAATCAAGCCAATGGGGTAACCAAGCGCAGCCCACAGCTTATCGTCACTGGTGGCATCTGCATTCTTAGGGGCTTCAGACATAATACATACCTCCTGAAATTGTTCAATGGGTTGGTTTTGTATTGTACAACCAAAAGAGTCAAAAATCAATTGAATTGATCAGTCATATCCAATATGGACGATGTGCTAAAATCGATTTATGGTTACCAACTTGAAGATCGTGTTTTTGGGCTCTCCTGATTTTGCGCTTCCAACATTAAATTTGATCCATAAAAATCACGATGTTGTAGGTGTGGTTACTCAGCCTGACCGTGCTGCCGGTCGTGGGCGTGAGCTGAAACCACCGCCTGTCAAATCTTTAGCGCTGGAATTGGATATCCCTGTTATTCAACCCCAAAAAATACGAGATGTGAAATCCATGGACCAATTAAGAGTCTGGTCTCCAAGTTTGATCATTGTAGCGGCCTATGGACAAATTCTTAAACAAGAAGTTCTTGAAATGCCTGAATTTGGGTGCCTCAACATACATGCTTCCTTACTCCCACGTTGGCGCGGCGCTGCACCGATTAACGCGGCGATCTTACATGGGGACGATCAATCAGGTATCACAATTATGAAAATGAACGCAGGCCTAGACACGGGCCCGATACTTAGTCAAGAATCCGTGCGCATCAAATCGGACGAGACAGCTGGTTCCCTTTTTGAATCGTTGTCTCAGCTCGGGGCAAAATTACTACTGGAAACTTTACCCGATTACATTTCCGGTGAGCTTATGACTCAATCACAGTCAGATCAAGGGGTCACCTATGCCGGCATGCTCAAAAAACAAGACGGGGAGTTGGTTTTCTCCTATCCTGCTGAACAACTCGAACGAAAAATCCGGGCTTTCAACCCCTGGCCGGGAACCTATTTCCAATGGAATGGGGACACCCTAAAAGTGCACAGGGCCAGTATAGGTACAGGAAAGGCTAGCGAAGCTGAACGGATCGTCGTCGCCGATAAACCCGGTTTAGGTACTTCCAATGGGTTGCTTATCCTGGAAGAAGTTCAAGCCGCTGGTAAAAAACGTATGCCTGCAAAGGATTTTCTCAGGGGGATCAAGAATTGGGCAGGGTAGGTATATTTGAATGCGATTATTAATTATGCCCCCAACCACATTATCACTCGGATGGCTATTCACAGGCTACTTAAATCAATTTAAAATAAACAGGAGCGTGAGAGCGCTCCTGTTTATTACTTACTTCAACCTAAATCTAAAAATTTACATCAGATGGGGGTAATCCGCGTCCTGGGAAACCTTGACCTTGATTGGCTCCACCTTGACCAGGACCACCACCACCTCGTCCGCTGCGGCCACCTTTGAACCCATTTTCAAGGCGTTCAAGTATCTTATCTGCCTTTTCCTGTGTTATTGTGCCGTCTTCCAAGCCTTGGGCGATGCGGTCACGTATGCTTTGTTCTCGAATAGCACCAAGCGTATCCTTGAACTCCTGGATGTCTACACCCGCTGCCTCAACCAATTCTCTCAGTTTTTGGCCGCTTTCTAATGCAGCAGTCAGTTCGTCCGTGCTCATATTGAGCAGGTCGGCAGCTGCTTCCAAGGCTTCACCACTCAGACTGCGTCCGCCACCTTTTCCACCACCAGGCCCGCCTTCATGTGCATAAGCCGTTGTGGTGCTGGAGACACCAACTGCGAGGAGCGCAATTACCAGTGCCCCGATAATCCAGCTATATTTCTTGTTGAATTTCATATTTTCTCCTTATTACTATTTTAGATCCTGATTTGAACCTACACCAATAGTAGAAGAAACTTGTAAAGTGAGTGTCAACAGAATGTGTGTAAAATATGTAGATGGTTGTTTTGGGAGTAATAAGTATCTAGGAAATGCATGGTATACTCCCGTGCCGCTCCGAAAGGAGCAATAACTACATTGGTTTTGTAAGTCTCAGTTGGTGGCCCGGTAGATTTGCCGGGTGCTTTTGTTGTAAACAGAATGACTCTTGTTTATGGGATGGGTCACCTGTTACCGGCAACAGGAGCATGGCCTGAAAAGGCCGTGCAGATGAAAGACCCTCGAAACATAAACAGGAGTACCATGACAACCGAATTTGATTCTTTAAACCTGCATCCGCAGTTGGTGCAGGCCCTTACCGAGCGTGGCTACATAACGCCAACACCTATTCAAGCAGGCTTGATTCCACTTATGCTGTCAGGCGCCGACGTTATTGGTCAGGCCCAGACCGGTACCGGCAAAACAGCAGCTTTTGCACTCCCCATACTTCAAAATTTAGAACCCGATAACAAACTTCCCCAGGCGCTAATCTTGGTTCCTACACGCGAACTCGCAATCCAAGTTGCCGATGCGTTTTACGAATACGGGGTGCATCTCGGTGCCCGAGTGCTGGCCGTTTACGGCGGGGCACCCTATGGACGCCAAATCACACGCCTTAATAAAGGTGTTGAAATTGTAGTCGCAACCCCCGGCAGACTAATAGACTTGCTTAAACGCGGGGCGATCAACTTGCGTTTGGTTAAAACCGTAGTATTGGATGAAGCGGATGAGATGCTTAATATGGGCTTCATAGAGGACGTCGAGACAATCCTCAGCGAAACGCCGGAAACGCGTCAGACCGCCCTTTTTTCTGCTACCTTACCCAAACCCATTCGTCGGTTGGCCGAAAAGTACATGCGCGAACCCGAATCCGTGACCATTCAGCGCGAACAAGTTACAGCCGAGATGATCGAACAACGCTGCTACTTGGTAAATGAACGTGACAAAATGGCAGCCCTGACAAGGCTGTACGAAGTTGAAGATGTCACCAGCGCGCTGATATTCGTCCGGACCCGGGTGAGAACAGGCGAACTCGCCAACGAACTGACCGTGCGAGGATTCGCAGCTGAAGCCCTCAACGGCGACCTAAGCCAAGATGCACGCGAGCGCACGCTGCGCCGATTTAGAAACAAACAGATCAAGGTATTGGTCGCTACGGACGTAGCTGCACGCGGTCTCGATATTGACGATATTTCGCACGTCTTCAACTACGACTTGCCCGACGATCCAGAAATGTATGTCCATCGCGTGGGCCGTACCGGGCGAGCAGGCAAGACTGGCCTGGCAATCACGCTTGTAACGCCGCGTCAGAAAAACCGCCTGGCTAGCGTCGAACGCTTCACCCATCAGAAATTTACATTCTTACCACTGCCCACCGAAACCGACATTGAGCAGCGCCGCGAAAATGACCTTCGTGAAAAGATAAATATCTGGCTCCAGCGCGGACGTTACAAACGCGAACTGGAAATAGTGAACGAACTGGTCGAAGCCGGTACTGACCCGTTAGAATTGGCTGCCGTTGCCCTAAAAATGGCCCGCGCCAGTGAAAAACAGCGCCCTATCGCAGCAATCAGCGAAGTGAAAAATGAAGAACCCAAGAAACGTAAATTTGATCGTGGAGGCGGGCGAAAGTTTGGACGCAATCGCCACCGCCGTGGAGAACGCTCGGATCGTCGATCAAAGGTCTCGCACGAACAAGATATGGTGCGGGTTACATTTAGCTTGGGTCGCGCAGATGGCATCCGCCCAGCGGATGTGGTCGGCACAATTGCTCATCATGCCAACATCCCCGGTCATTCAATCGGAAAGATCTTCATAGAAGACAAACACACTATTGTTGATGTTTCTGAAAGCATGGCGGACAAAGTGCTCTCCAAAAATGTTGACTATAAGTTCAAGCGTCAATCAGTGAGCGTAGAGAAAGTGTAACATTTCCAACGATCAATGGTTTCCCCAGTCTGATACCCGTTCTGGGCGAAATGACAGACAACCAACGCCATTCAACCGACAAACTATTTTTTTCTGCAAACCATCCTGAAAGAATTATTCCTTTAATAGAGCTTCAATTTGGCCCCACAGGTTGGGCATTTCAAGCGCTTTGGCAAACGCTTTGACCCAGTTCTCAATACGCGGTAGATCCAGATTAGGTTGTCTATCAAAAATCTCACGAATATCCTGTAAATCTTTAGGGCGATGAGCGACTGCTTTTAAGATAATTAGGTCTTCCGGTGTTGGAATTCGAAGTTGTAAAGTATCAAATTTATGCACCGTGCTTCGCTCAACAATTTCTTCTTCAAAAGGTAGGATGCCTAAAGAAATATCTACGTTTGTCTCGCTAGAAACATGTCTGAGTAAAAGCACTCGGTTTTTTTTGGCAAAGTCAACTGCGGCTTCAATGCGTGGTTCTATGCCTTCTTTTTTTGCCATTTCGAGAAAACGCTGAATCTCCCCAGTGGACAAAAGGAACATTGCGTCCACATCTGCAGTGTACCGGGGTTTTCCTAACAGACTCGCTGCAATGCCCCCAATGATGACACCGCGTTCATCAAATTTTGATAAGAGGCGTTGCAATGCATCTAGCGGGCCAAATAGTGGTTCTACGTCTGCAGGTAGTTTCACTTCACCTTTTTTAGTTTTGCCCAGCGCAAGAAGATTTCCATTTCTGACATATTGTCGTCTCGTTCAAAACCGAGCCTTTTTCCGCGCCTTATTATTTCATTAAGTTGTTTCCAATGTTTCTCAATAGATGCAGCGCGTAACTCCTGCCGTTCGATTTCCTCTACAGCCTTCCAGCGTTCTTTATAGAAACGGATATCTCCAACTTTCATAATTTTATTATAGCATTGCGCAAACAAAAAGAGCGGACCCAGAGCCGCTCCATCTAATATTCAAAATTTATTCAACAAAACTGAATTTACCCATGCCTATGCATAAAGCGTTCCATGCGATGTAGCGCTTCTTCGATCTGTTCGTATGCAGTCGCATAGCAGGCGCGCACAAATCCCTCCCCGCCTGGGCCAAAAGCACTCCCAGGCACAACTGCAACGCCTTCTTCCTCGAGCAATTTTTCTGCGAAGGTCTCATCGTCCATACCGGAAGCTTGGGTGTTGGGAAATGCATAAAAGGCGCCATGCGGATCAAAAGTTGTAAGACCGAGGCGGTTGAGTCCCGCTACCAATAATTTTCGGCGGCGATCATATTCTGTTACCATTTCTTCCACGTATGGATCGCCAATTTCTAATGCTTTCAAGGCAGCATCCTGTGCGGATGTTGGCGCAGACATGATGCTATATTGATGAATGTGCATCATACCCTCAATCAGATCGTCAGGTCCGCAAGCATAACCGATACGCCATCCGGTCATCGCGTAATTTTTTGAAAAACCACCCAGCAGAATAGTCCGTTTCTTGAGGTTTTCATCCAAGGCGGGAAAGCAAACGTGCTCAAAATCATAAACCAAGCGGTCGTAAATCTCATCCGTAATAACCAGCAAGTCATGTTCTTCCGCGATTTTCCCAACCTCGAGTAATACTTCACGGGTTGCGACTGCACCGGTTGGATTAGATGGATACCCAATAAAGATGCACTTTGTGCGCGGCGTGAGCGCTTTGAGAATATCTGCCGGGTCAACCATGAAATTATTTTCAACCCTAGCGGGTACTTCAACAGGAGCGCCGCCTGCCAAGATGACCTCAGCTTGATACGCTACAAAGCACGGCGTTGGGATGATAACTTCATCTCCGGGGTCTAGGATGGCAGTAAAGGTTATATATAATGCTTCGGAGACTCCGACGGTCACGATGATCTCATTTGTGGGATCATATTTAATTTTATATAACTTCTGCAGATGATCGGAAATCGCCTGCCGCAATTTTAATTTGCCCCAATTCGAGGTGTAATGCGTTTCACCATCCTGCAATGAGCGGATGCCCGCCTCGAGAATTGGTTTGGGCGTTGTGAAATCCGGTTCACCGATACCCAGCGAAATCACATCCTTCATCTCCGTCGCGATATCGAAAAACTTCCGGATGCCAGAGGGCCTTAACCCAGCCATCCGTTTCGAAAGGCGTCCTACATCAGATCCCTTCTGCATTGAGCCTCCATTGCTTATTCCCATTGAGGTTTTTAGAGACATCTCCACTCCCCGTTAACCCCGATTGCCAAGATCTAGTCAATTTGGACGATCGCTGCTGAAAAAAATCCGGGGTCATAATGGTTGAATTTTCCACTCATCGGACAGTTCCCAATAGGTTAATTCGAAGACCTTTTTATCAGCTGTTTGCACAACAAAGCCTTTCTCAACAGGCCCACGCCATCGAGAAATAATTTCTGCGATTTCCAAGCGCTGACCATCCCAAATCAGGGAAAGCGGACGCTCAGCATAATTTGAATCTGAGCGACATTCTACCAGATCACGCATCAAATCGGACATTAGAATTGTCACCGATATTTAGGGAGGCAGCTTCATTCAAATTAGGTAGCCCCTCAACAACACAATTGCGACCGATAACTGAATGAGTCAATTTGACTTTGCTAATCTGAGTTCCTTCTTCAAGAATACTGTCTTGAATAGTTGCCTGATCAATCTTGCAGTTTGGGCCAATCGAGACATTGGGGCCAATAACTGAATCAACTACCTCAGCCGTTGGGTGGACGAATACGGGCGGGATAATTTTCACCTTAGGTCGTTTTTCTGGGTTGGCCTTCATACGCTTCAGCAAAAACGCGTTGGTCTCCAGGGTTGCATTAATTGTACCCGTATCAAGCCATGTGTCTATGTGCTCAACGCGCATCAGTGCGCCTCTTTTGAGCATTATATTAATAGCATCAGCTAGGAAAAATTCATTTTTTATTTTAACGTCAAGCTGGATCTGTTCTTCAATGGCTGCCATTAAATCTTCACTGCTTTTAAAATAATAACAACCCACCAAGGCCAGATTATTTTCTTTTGTGGTTGGTTTTTCAATCAGGCGTTGGATCAAATCTTCATTGTTGACTATTGCAACACCAAAACGGCGTGGATCGGGCACGGCTTTGACCCAAGCGACTCCATTGGTTTTTTCCCATTCGAGAGAGGAGAAATTTGTTTCGATAAGCGTGTCCGAAAAGATCATCAACATTTTGCCAGTTAGATACTGGCGCGCCAGATACAACGCATGCGATTGTCCTCGCATGTCTCCTTGGACCACAAAATGTGCAGTGATATCTGGATAATGCTTTTCAATGAAAGCCGGAATTTGAGTCTCGCCCAAATACGGACCGACAATAAATATATATTCTGTGCGCTCTGGCTCTGGTAGTGTAGTGAAAATCTCCATTAAGTGTTCGAAGGATGTCTTTCCGGCTACATTAACCAGCGGTATGGGCTTGCTCCAAGTATGCGGACGCATGCGAGTGCCCCAACCTGCCATCGGTATCACAATTTTCAGAGTTTCAGTCAAGCGTGCACTCCTTAACCTAAAGTGCTGTGTATTTTACCGTAAATGCCTTCCTAATCCATCTATTGGTAACTTTAGGGGAGCACTCAAGTTTTGTAGAATAAATTCTAGCTTCCTGACACTTGGTTTATTGGACGCTGATTCACGCAGATTTGCAAGATTTTTCTGTATTCTTTCTCTGAGATCACGCTTTATCAGCGAAAATCAGCGCTCTGAGCGCACTTGCGTTCTGCGTCTTCGCGCACCGAAACCCCTAACGGGGACAGGCGGCTTGCAGTGAACGGTGGTGCAAGGCGTCTGCGTCCTGGTTTTGAAACTGTCAGTTAGCTAGCGGAGATATTGTGAAACATGAGTACTATAACAATGTCCCACTTTAAATTAAGTGTAATTCCTCTAAGAGATGATGGCGAGGAAGAGTTCTTAGCTGCCGAAGCAATCTCCTCGGGCACAGAAGACTGCCGCGCTTTGTAAACTGCGCTCGCAGTGACATCGTAAAATTACGTATGGCCAAGTACCGGGTGCGGTTGGTAGGCTTCTTCCAATGAAGCAATCTCTTCTTCTGATAATTTGATTTCCAATGCAGCAATCGCACCTTCCAGATGTTCCATTTTGCTGGCGCCAATAATCGGGGCAGTAATATGTGATTTGTTTAGCAACCAGGCCAAGGCAATTTGTGAACTTGTGACGTTACGCGCTTCCCCAATTTTTTGAGCACGATTTGCCACGCTGAAATCTTCATCACGGAAATACATTTCGTTGGCATACTCGTCGCTCTTGGCACGCGGGGTATCGCCGCCCCCACTTATTTTGCGATTGCCCGCCAGAAAGCCACGCGCCAAAGGGCTCCATGGGATCAGCCCGATACCTTGATCTATACATTGCGGGATCATCTCGCGTTCTTCTTCGCGGTAAACCAGGTTGTAGTGATTTTGCATGGAGACGAACCTCGTCCAGCCGTTTATATCAGCCGTGTATTGGGCCTTGGCAAACTGCCAGGCAAACATAGACGAAGCTCCGATATAGCGCGCTTTGCCGGCCTTAACAACATCATGCAGGGCTTCCATCGTTTCTTCGATTGGCGTATCATAATCCCAGCGGTGGATTTGATATAAATCTACATAATCCATGCCTAAGCGTTGCAAGGATGCATCGATCGCATCCAGGATGTGTTTGCGGGAAAGTCCACCGCCGTTCACAGTGTCTTTCAGGTTGAAATAGACCTTGGTGGCGATGACCACATTCTCACGCTTTACACCCAACTCACGCAGAAATTTACCGGTCAGTCCTTCACTAACGCCATTGGAATACATATCAGCGGTATCAAAGAAGTTGATGCCTGCATCCAAAGCTTTCTTGAAGAAGGGTCGAGAAGGTTTTTCATCTAATACCCAAGGGCGCCACGTAGAGCTGCCGTAAGTCATCATGCCTAAGCACAGCCGTGAGACCTTCATCCCGCTTTTCCCGAGATTAACATATTCCATGTTCGCTCCTTTCCCCTGGATTAATTTGCTTTATTGGCAATGAAAATTTAAACACAATGGTTACTGATTATATACCTGGTCTCTTCACTATTTCTACGATTTGTCGTTTTGGGTGTCGAATAGCTACAATAAAGCGCGCAAATTATTTTGTGCCCTATGCCGTCTTCGCGTAGCATCTTCGTCGCTCGCGACGAACGGCGCACCGGCTTGACCCTGTTGTTCGCGGCACGTGCCCCATCAACACGGGGTACACGAACGGGTTGAACTTTACAAAGTGCCGTGCGCCCTTCACGGTGTGGTGATTTGCAGAACAAAATATAAAACCTAGCCAACCTGACAGTTTCAAAACTAGAACGCAGACAAACGCTGATTTTCCCTGACAAACCGTGATCTGTGGGAAAGAATACAGAAAAATCTTGCAAATCTGAGCGAATCAGCGTCCAAAATTACAAGTGTCAGGTAGCTAGATATAAAACTTCCAGGTTGGAATATTAATTTGGGTATTCAAGAGATGACTGTCAATTTTGCCAGTGAGGCTGCCAGGCGTTTAATGCCGACGCTTTCGAATACCACTTCGACAATTTCTTCGTCATCCTGGATCCGGCTGTTGAGCACGATGCCTTCACCCCACAGCGAGTGCTGGACCTTAATCCCAGCCCGGTATTTGCTTTCGATAACGGAAGCAGATATAGGGTTGGTACGTTGCGTTCCTGCACCTCCGTCCGGAACATGCCAAAGGGTTTCCCCGGCCTGTCTTGGTCCCGTGCGGGCTTTGCCGATCATTAGGTCAGATGGGATGTCGTCCAGAAATCGGGAGGGGTATGTTTCTTCAGCATAACCGCGCCCGCCGCGCTGCACGGATCGAACCAGATAGAGTTTGTCTTTGGCACGCGTGATACCCACATAGAACAGTCGGCGCTCCTCTTCCATTTGTTCAGGTTCGTCAAAGGAGCGATTGTGTGGAAGCAAACCGTCATCAAGACCAATGATGAAAACCACACCGAATTCCAACCCTTTGGCAGCGTGCAGAGTAAGCAAGGTTGGTGCGTTGACGGTTTCGGTCATAGTGTCCTGGTCCGATATCAAGGCCACATCTTGCAAAAATTCCTCCAGCGTCCGGGTGGCGTAATCTTGGGTGAGGCGCCGCAATTCAGTCACATTTTCCCAACGTTCAAGGCCTTCTTCAGTGCCATCCTCAAGATATTCTTTGTACCCAATATCGCCGGCAATACGGTCAAATAGTTCTGTGATAGTTAGGGTCTGAACTGCAACTCTCCAGTTGGCGAGCATTACACCAAAATCTGCGAGGGAGATAGCTGCGCGGTTGCTAAACTGCTGCCAATAAGCACTGTCGGACCCGCCTGCCAGATCAAGGATCAGCGCGCCAAGGGTTATTCCCACCGATTTTGCAGCCGTGTTAAGCGACATAATGCTCTTGCTTCCGATGCCGCGCGTAGGCACATTTATTATGCGGTTAAGGCTGGCTTCATCATTGGCGTTGTACGCCAAACGCAGATACGCGATCATATCTTTGACTTCACGCCGCCCATAGAAGCGCTGCGCGCCGACCAACCGGTATGGCAGACGAGCCTGCAAAAATGCTTCTTCGAGTAAGCGAGATTGCGCATTGGTGCGGTACATCACAGCGCAATCTCCGGGTTCGAACTGCTTACTGGCAACCAGCTGTGCAATGGTATCTACAATGAAGGCAGCCTCAGCGTAATCATCAGGGGCTTCATAATAGAAGAGCTTCTCACCTTCACCCCGTTCGGTAAATAATTTCTTACGACGGCGATTACGAGCGCGGTCGATGACCGCCATAGCAGCATCCAGAATGGTTTGCTGCGAGCGGTAATTCTGTTCCAGCAGAATCACTTGCGCATCTGGGTAATCTTGCTCGAAGCGCTGCACGTTGCGCCAGTCAGCCCCGCGCCATGCATAAATCGATTGATCGGGATCTCCAACTACAAAAATATTCTTATGTGCCGAAGCCAGGTGTTTGATCAATGAGTACTGCGCAATGTTTGTATCTTGGAATTCATCAACCAACACGTGCCTGAAACGCTGGGCATATTTCTCTCGAATTTCCGGGTTATCTTCCAGCAGACGCGCAGCGTAAACCAGCAGATCGTCAAAATCGACTGCATTGCTAGCGATCAAGCGTTTTTGATACTCAATGTAAACACGCTTTACCACTTCATCACGATATGTAGCTGTTGGGTAATTATCCGCACTTATTAACTCATTTTTGGCACTGGAAATCGCTGCGTGCACTCTGTGCGGCCGATATAATTTATCATTCAAATTCATTTCACGGACGATACTCTTAACCAGTCGCACCTGGTCGTCGGCATCGAAAATTACGTAGTTGGCCTCAATAGGCAAAAATCCCGCCTCGGAGCGCAGGATGCGCGCACAAATGGCGTGGAAGGTACCCAACATCATGCCATCGACTGTATTCAACGCAAGCCCTTGTGAGGCTAGTTCTCCCAGGAAGTCATCCACCCGTGATTTCATTTCACGCGCAGCTTTGTTTGTAAAGGTGACAGCCAAGATTTGATACGGACGTACGCCTTTAGATGCGATCAAATAAGCGATTCGTTGCGTTAGCACACGCGTTTTCCCCGACCCTGGGCCTGCTAGCACCAAAACCGGTCCATCCCCCGCTGAAACAGCTTGGCGTTGTTGATGATTAAGTTGTTCTAAGAAGTCCATAAGTACACAGGGAGTAGCGAACAGTCGTGAGCAAGACTATTATCAACACTCTAATCATCCATTCTCTAAAGTTCGAAGGCCAGATCAAGTACATTACCCCGCATGACAAATTCTTTAATCATCTTATCTCCTTTAAGGGGGTAACAGAGGGACCCTTATTCTATTTTACTGCTTCTTGTTTAAATTCGTGATAATTGAGCGATCAATTCATGAGTAAATAACAAATATTAAGGTTCAGGTTTTTACGCAGCATACAGTAGGAAAGGAAGCCTGTCAACAAATTTGAATAAATTCCCTATAATCCCACTCCAATTATGCTTATTTCACTTGTGACGGACAGATAAGGTGCCTAATTGATTATTATTCAAATTATTTTTGTGGTAGTATTTTAATTGGTAAGACAAGTGGATTTAAATAGAAATCCTAAGGTATCACACTTTACTTTTAAATGAAGTATTCTTGACTAAAATAAAGATTGAACCTTTTTATATAAACTTCAAATA
This sequence comes from Anaerolineae bacterium, assembly GCA_030123675.1. GTDB lineage: Bacteria > Chloroflexota > Anaerolineae > Anaerolineales > Villigracilaceae > JAABUE01. The sequence continues at coordinate 16,701 of JASJYH010000022.1, forward strand.
AGTGATACCCATATTGCACATGCCATTTGTTTCAGCCTCTTTAGACAGAAGAATAAGGTTATGCCTGACCTGTTACTAGATGTTCAAGGTCTTAATACCCAATTCAAGACATCCGATGGTGTTGTACATGCTGTAAATGGGGTTTCGTTCAATCTTCGGGAGGGGAAAACTTTAGCTATTGTGGGGGAAAGCGGTTGTGGCAAGAGTGTGACTATGCTCTCCCTGCTTAGCCTGATACCGTCACCTCCCGGGCAAATTACTGCTGGGAAAGCCATATTTTATAATCGCGATTTGCTAAAGCTCTCCAACGAGGAAATTCGTTCCGTACGCGGGGCTCAAATCGGGATAATATTCCAAGATCCGATGACGTCTTTGAATCCGGTATTGACTATCGGTTTTCAACTGGCAGAACCATTAATCCTGCATCTCGGTATGACCAAGGTGCAGGCCAAATCACGAGCCGCTGAACTACTTAGTATGGTGGGTATTCCAAATCCAGCTGAACGTCTAAATGATTATCCTCACCAGTTTTCAGGTGGTATGCGCCAACGCGTAATGATCGCAATGGCAATCTCTTGCACTCCCCAAATATTGATTGCAGATGAGCCAACCACCGCGCTAGACGTGACCATCCAAGCTCAGATTGTGGATTTGGTTAAACGCTTACGTGATAAATTGGGCATGGCAATTATCTGGATTTCTCATGACTTGGGTGTAGTGGCCGGTATTGCTCATCGTGTAATAGTAATGTACGCTGGTCTAATTGTTGAAGAAGCAGGGGTCAATGATTTGTACGCCAATCCGCAGCACCCTTATACGATTGGGTTGCTGGGCAGCCTGCCGCGGGTGGATGAAAAGGAGCATCAACGCTTGGTTTCCATTGAAGGTTTGCCCCCAGTCTTATATGCACACCCAAAGAGTTGTCCGTTTGCGCCACGCTGTAAGTGGGCGGTTGAACGATGCTGGAATGAAAACCCGGTTCTTGAGGAGATCGAAGCCGGGCATCGCGTGGCTTGCTGGGTTGATGTAAATACAGGCAAAGAACGCTAATGACAACTAACAATGTTTTACTCAGAGTTAAAAATCTTGTTAAACATTTCCCGATCACGCAGGGAATTCTCTTCCAAAAACATGTTGGTACAGTTCATGCTGTTGACGATGTCTCCTTTAATATTCACAAAGGAGAAACTTTAGGGCTGGTAGGGGAATCTGGCTGTGGAAAGTCTACCATCGGCCGGACGATATTACAGCTTTATCGGCCTACTTCCGGTTCTGTTGTATATGATGGCGTCGATCTCGTAGCGCTGCATGGCGAAGAACTTCGAAAAATACGCCGGAATATCCAAATGATCTTTCAAGATCCCTATGCCAGTTTGAATCCTCGCATGTCCGTTGGCGAAATTATTGGCGAGCCGCTAGCAGTGCATAAGATAGCATCCAAGAATGAGATCAAGGAGCGTGTAGAGCACTTGCTTGAGTTGGTTGGTCTGAACCCTGCTTTTGCAAATCGCTTTCCACATGAATTCTCTGGGGGGCAACGCCAGCGCATCGGAGTAGCACGCGCGCTTTCCTTGCAACCCGCTTTCATTGTCTGTGATGAACCTATTTCTGCCTTAGATGTATCCATTCAAGCGCAGGTTGTCAATCTGCTTGAAGAATTGCAGGAGCAGTTTGGCCTAACGTACCTGTTTATAGCGCATGATTTATCGATGGTGCAGCATATAAGCGATCGCGTTGCTGTCATGTACCTGGGGGTGATCGTTGAACTTGCGGATCAGGATAAGCTATATACCAAACCATTGCACCCGTATACACAAGCTTTATTGTCAGCGGTTCCTATCCCGAATCCGGCTTCGGAGGTGAAGCGAAAAAGTATTATTTTGCAGGGTGAAGTGCCTTCGCCAATCAACCCCCCGTCTGGTTGTCGATTTCACACGCGCTGTCCGATCAAAGAATCAATTTGTACGGAAACACGTCCAGAATTCCGCGAGCTTGAACCCGGACACTTTGTGGCCTGTCATTTTGCAGAGAGATTTATTTAGGAAAACATAAAAGGAGGTGGTGGCCCTCAATAAATATATATAGGTTTCTAATCATATGTGCATGTAACAAATTGATACTCCTAATAATATGAGGAGGAGATAAAATGCGTAAGCTTTATATAACTTTTTGCCTATTGATTGCCCTTAGCATGCTGCTTACAGCTTGTGGGGCTACTGGCGGTGCGGGTCAAGACCTAAAGATATTGTATACATCCTTCAGCGGTGAAGGCGATGTTCCGACCCTCGACCCTGCTATTGCTGAAGATACATCTTCCATTCAGATCATTGAAGAGACTTTTATTGGTCTTACCAACATCAATGAAGTGACCAGCGCGGTTGAACCCGGCATGGCTACTGACTGGGAAGAGACCATCAACAGTGACGGCACTGTCACAATCACTTTCAATATGCGTGATGATGTGTCGTGGGTGCGATGGAATGGTGAGGAAGTTGAAAAGGTAAAATCCTGTGATGGCGACGACCGCATGGTTACCGCCAGCGATTTCGCCTATGGTATTCAACGCAACCAAGATCCTGCCGTTGCTTCACCTTATGCCTACTTGCTAGGCATTGTATTAAAAGGTGCTGCTGAATTCAATTCTGGCGAAACTAGTGATTTCTCGACCGTTGGTGTTGATGTCATTGATGATTCCACCATCGCGCTGACCTTCCTGGCTCCGGCTGCTTATAATTCTCAGATTGCTGGTTTGTGGGTTGCACGCCCGCAACCGAAGTGGTTGATCGAGGGTGATGAGTGTACCGAGGCCGTTGGCGAGCGCTGGGGTGAGGCCGAATTCTTTCAGAGCTATGGGCCTTTTACTCTGAAAGAATGGATCCATGACTCATCCTTGACCATAGTCAAAAACCCCTTCTGGCCCGGCACGGATGAAATCCCGGTCTCCAAGATTGATGAAATAAACTTCAAAATGTTGGATGTAACCGTTCAATTCGCTGAATACGAAGCTGGGACTATAGATGCTTCAGATGTTCCTTTAGATGCCATTGATCGCATAAAAGCTGATCCGGTCCTATCAAAAGAATATCTGATTGCGCCGGAGCAGTGTTCCTACTTCTACGGCTTTAATAACCAAGCAGAGTTCACTAATGACGTGCGTGTCCGCCGTGCTTTGTCTTTGGCGGTTGATCGCCAGAGCTTGGTCGACAACGTAACCAAGGGTGGACAAGAACCTGCACAATGGTTCTCACGTCCCGGATTGGCTGCAGCCCCGACGATTGCTTCCCATCCCGACCTTGGCATTTCGTTTGACGCTGAAGCTGCCCAAGCCGAATTGCAGTCCTACCTCGATGATAAAGGTATTACCGCTGCAGATGTCGACCTGACTCTTTTGTTCAACACCTCCTCCACACACCAGAAAATTGCTGAAGCCATTCAACAGATGTGGAAGGATACCCTTGATTTGGATGTCAAACTCATTAATCAGGAATTTGCAGTCTTTCTTGAAACCACAGACGGCCCGAATGCACCCCAAATATTCCGCTCGGGCTGGTGCCTGGACTATCCGGATGCCAATAACTTCATCCGGGATGTCTTCGCTTCTGGTGGTAACACTAACGCTGTTGACGCCGACGGTACCCTTAATGGCATTCAATGGGTAAACGAAGATTTTGATGAGTTGGTGATCGCCGCTGCACTCGAGAGTGATCCTGCTATACGTCTTGCAATGTACGCTGAGGCTGAAGAGATTTTGGTCGATAAGGATGCGGCCATAGCCCCGATCTATTGGTACTCTCTCAATAAAATTACCAAGCCCTACATCATCCGTACCTATGGTGTTACCGGTCACGAAGCATATGAGAAGTGGGACATCCTACCTCACTAACTCGACCGTGACGTTTTATTTGGAGGGGAGAACATATCTTCCCTCCAAATTACGTATGACAATAAAAACCAAAGAATAAATATGGGTCGCTACATTATTCGCCGTCTTCTTAACATGCTGGTGGTTGTGCTGGTTGTTTCGATTATCACGTTTGGCCTGATGCATGCTATTCCGGGCGGGCCTTTTTCTCGCGAGAAAAAGCTGCCGGAGGAAACCATCAGAGTCTTGAACGAACGCTATCATTTGGACGACCCATTATGGAAACAATATGGAAATTATGTCTATGCTGTTTTCATCCCACATATCACCACCACTCCACCTAGCAATTCATTAAGCGATGATTTCATGATCAACGTAAATATCGGATCGGTTTGGATACGTTGGATGAATTTCGGCCCCTCCTACAAATCCCGCAGCCGCTCCGTCAATGATATATTCCGTGACAATTTACCCATATCCGCCCAATTGGGGCTGTTGTCGCTTATCCTAGCTGTCCTAATCGGTTTGCCTTTGGGCGTTTTATCGGCCTTGAAACAAAATACCATCCTAGATTACCTTGGGATGGGAGTAGCTATTTTCGGTGTTTCAGTGCCTGTTATAGTTCTTGGGCCTATTTTGGTATGGATATTTGGGGTGGCTCTAAAATGGCTGCCCGTCAGTGGTTGGGGCTCACACCCGCCTTTTTTATTAGGCTTTCTACCCACCAATTTTGGATGGCAGTATATAAAATATGCGATCATGCCCACAGTCGCCCTAGGTTTGGGCTCATCGGCTGTGATTGCCCGTCTAACGCGGGCCTCTTTGCTTCAAACTGTGCGCGAAGATTACATCCGTACTGCACGTTCTAAAGGGCTGCGTGAGAGTGTGATCATTTCCCGCCATGCTTTGAAAAATTCGCTCATCCCAGTCATAACCATTCTTGGACCGCTGTTTGCAACCCTGGTAACGGGGACTTTTGTGACAGAATTAATCTTTGGTATCCCAGGTATGGGAAAATATTTTGTAACAAGCATTACCAATCGAGATTACCCGGTGATCATGGGCACGATTTTGCTGTATGCGGTCTTCCTGGTACTTGCAAATCTGCTTGTTGATATCGCTTATGCGTATCTCGATCCGCGGATTAAATATGACTGAAACGACGGGAAATACCCATGGCTCAAGCAGAACTTGAATCAAAGACCCTGATCTCGAGCAATTTTCCCCTAACACGGAAAAGTGAAAGCCCACTCCAAGATGCGCTCAGACGGCTGCTCCGAAATCGTGCTGCTGTTTTGGGTGGTGTCGTCATTATCCTTCTCATTCTGATGGCTGTTTTTGCACCATTGATTGCTATTAAATCATTTGAAGTCCAGGTATTGTCAGATCATGATAAGGTCCCGGAATGGATATTATCAGTGTTTCCTGATATGGCGCCTTATGCAAGGATCTCAAATGCCTATCCGCTAGGTGCAGATTATGTTGGAAGAGATTTGTTCAGCCGGATTATATATGGAGCGCGTGTGTCATTGGCCGTGGCTTTCATTGGCTCGCTAATTAGCATGTTTATCGGTGTAATTTACGGCAGCATTTCAGGTTATTTTGGTGGCTGGGTTGATAACATTATGATGCGTATCGTTGATGTCTTGTATGCTTTTCCAAGCTTGCTCTTCATCATTTTGCTGTTAGCATTTTTCCGCTCGCCCATATCAGATATTGAGCCAGGAACTATCGGGTACACGTTCAATAAGCTGGACGAGAATATGGGGGGCATGTTCTTTATTTTCGTAGGCATCGGTTTGACCGCTTGGGAGACTATGGCCCGCCTGACGCGAGGCCAGGTGCTTTCAATTCGCGAGAAAGAATTTATCGAGGCAGCACGCACGATTGGTGCATCCAACTTCCGGATTATGTTTAAACACATTCTGCCTAATATTATTGGCCCGCTCATTGTTGCTGAAACCTTGGCTATTCCGGGGTACATTGCCACAGAAGCATTTCTATCCTTTATCGGCTTGGGCGTAAATCCACCCACTCCATCCTGGGGCTCAATGATTGCTGATGGCGCTTTAGCGATACGTTCTTACCCGAACCAAGCCTTGGTTCCTGCGTTCGCGCTTGCTATTACCATGTTCGCCTTTAACTTTTTGGGAGATGGATTACGTGATGCACTTGATCCTCGTCTGCGTGGGACGTAATAGCCTGTTTTTTATTAGGAAACCAACAAGTACGTTCGCAGGATTCAGAAGATTTTCACTCTGAATCCTTTTTCGTTAAACGATAAAATTGCGAGAAATTTTTCAAGATATACTGACAGAAACGATAATTACACCAACTTCTGATTTTCCTAGTCCATTTGCCATGCCGCACTTATCTTCCAAAAATGTAGAACTGGAAGGAAATCATGTAATTATGGGGGCAGTTGCAATCATTTTTCTTGTGTTCGGAATCTTGATTTTATGGGGTACTATTAGTCGAAATCAATCCAAGCCCTAAAGGGAATCCCTATGTTCAAACATCAATATCGAAACTGCCTCATTGTTCTCATATTGCTTATTTTTATTCTTTCTGCCTGCCAGTTCCCAATGGGCGCTGACCCCGAACCTGTTGATCCTACAGAGCAGCCGCCATCCACACAAACACCTACAGCAATTCCTGCCGAAACTCGAACCCTGACAATTTGCATCGGCGCCGAACCAAATACCCTTTATCCACCAGGGGGACCCAATGCCGCGGCGCGGAGCGTGCTTGAAGCCATTTACGACGGCCCTATAGATGTCCTTAATTATAAATATCGACCTGTTATCCTTGAGAACGTTCCCATTTTTGCTAGGGGTGATGCCCTGATCGAATCAATCACGATTCAAACAGGGTCACAAATCGTGGATGCAGATGGCAACCTGACCGCCTTGGAAACCGGCGTGCGTGTGCGCCCAGCCGGCTGTCGCAGCGACGATTGTGCCATCACCTATGATGGAACCAGCCCGCTGGAAATGGACCAAATGATCGTCAACTTTAGCCTGCTTGAAGATCTGGTCTGGTCAGATGGCGAGCCGCTTACCTCAGCTGATTCGATTTACGCCTACAACTTGGCCGCGGACGATGATACGCCTGGCTCTAAATACCTGATCGACCATACCCTAATTTACGAAGCAACTGATGAGACCACCCTTCAGTGGTGGGGCCTGCCAGGGTTTATTGACCCGACTTATAACACCAATTTCTGGGCCCCACTTCCCAAGCATGCTTGGGAAGAATTCTCCGCGGCCGAGCTTCCTCAAATTGACATTGCAACCCGTACGCCCATTGGTTGGGGACCTTATGTCCTTGAAGAGTGGCTGACGGGCGACAAATTAACGCTTACGAAAAATATCCGTTATTTCCGCGCTGATGAGGATTTGCCGGTTTTTGATAGCCTGGTCTTTCGCATCGTTCCCGATCCCAATGCTGCTATAAGTGATCTGATTGCTGGAACTTGTGATGTTCTCGACTCAACCATACTCTTGGACGGTCAGTTATCCTTACTACTTCAAATGCAAACGGACGGACAAGCCCAGCTGCTGACAAGTACAACCAACACAATTGAATGGTTAGGGCTGGGCATCACTCCAGCAACATACGATGACGGGTACAGCAGCTCCCCGCCGCTTGACCGACCAGATTACTTCCATGATCAGCGCACGAGGCAGGCCATCGCGATGTGCCTAGATCGCCAAAAAGTTATAGATACCGTGCTCTTCGGTCTATCAGTTGTTCCAACAACCTATATATCTCCTGATCACCCACTCAATAATACGACTGTAGCACCCTTCCCGTTTGACCCGGCCCAGGCCAATCAAATCCTTGAGCAGGTTGGCTGGAAAGACCTGGACAATGATCCAACGACGCCTCGGCAGGCCCAAGGTGTCCTGAATGTTCCTGCACTTACACCATTTGTCTTGAATTACTATACAAGTTCCGCTACCCAACGGCGTCAAGTCAGTGAGATTTTACGTCAGTCCCTCTCAGAGTGCGGAATTGGGGTGAATGTTACGTATCTTTCCTATCTTGACCTTTATGCAGAAGGTGGCGCAAATGGGCCGCTATTCGGCCGCACCTTTGATTTGGCGGAATATGCCATGGGCAGCAATAGCCTTGCGCCCCCTTGCTCATGGTACAGCACTGCTCAAATACCGACTGCTGCCAATAAATGGGTTGGGGCAAATATAACTGGCTACCAAAATGCTGAATTCGATGCAGCCTGTTCTTGGGCACAGGAGCAAACTCCAGACGACGATGCCTACCGTGAAGCTTATCAGCTAACCCAGGCGATCCTTTCCTCTGAACTACCGGCTATCCCGCTCTACCTGCGCTTGAAAGTGGCCGCCGCTCGTCCCGATATCTGTAACTTCGAACTCGACCTAACTGCTCATACACTCTGGAACATCGAGTCTCTGGATTACGGAACAAGCTGCACGCCATAACCCATCTCTATGCGGCCCACCAGTTTTTTGCTGGCGCTCGGGAGTTTTCTCCTAATAGCTTGTACAGCTACGCCAGACCGAATTGCTACACCAGATTCTATAGGGACACCGAGGGGAACAGACTCAAGGGATCTCTCACAACATGGAGATGTACTCCGAATCGCTATATTTGGTGAAGTCACTACCACCAACGTTTGGGCCTTATTTGACCGGCCAGGTGCTTCATACTGGAACTATGCAACTCAAGTCGGCTATTGGCCAAGGCTTTATCACCTCGCGCCTCCGTCCTTCGACTTTGAGCCTGCTACCGCTAAAGCAGCGACCTCACCTGTAGAATGCTCTGGGGGTACCTGCACAGCCACTGTGATTTTACAGCCAAACCTGACTTGGACAGATGGATCACCTTTTACGGCTGAAGATGTTGCCTTCACAATTAATTCTGCGCTCAATTTTCGTTTGGGTTTGAACTGGAACACAGCATATAACCCAGATGTCCTCGACCATGCCGAGCCAATCAACAATACCGCCGTCAGGTTTTATTTTGTTAATAAACCCAACCTTTCTGATTGGCAATATGGAGCATTACAAGGGCCTATCGTTAATCAGGCGTATTGGCAGCCACGCATTGCCGCTGCTGCACGTCTCCTGCCGGATGAATCGCTGTTTCCAGACATTCAAGGGCTTGAAAGGGAGTTGATCGATTTCCAAACTCAGATAGATGGCTTGTACCTTCTGCTCAATACAATGGCTCCAGCAAGTACTGCCTATCAAGATACATCCAAACAGGCAAAAGACCTACAAGACGAATTAAATAGCATTACCAATAAACTTGATAAAAAGCGTTCGGAATTCGAAACTAAGTTGGCCGATGCACGGGCTTCCTTGTATTCATTAGCCAATGCAAACGAACCAACCCTCGGAACATGGCGATTTGCAAGTCGGATACCAGGCGATTTTCTAAATCAGGCAAACCCAGGTACATCATTTGGTGATCCAAGGTTTGACAAGGTCCGCTACATAACATTTGGGGGTCAATCAATGGCTATCAAAGCCTTACTTGATAATGAAGTTGATATCATCCTATCTCCCACAGGGCTGTCAAGGGAATCGATATCGCAACTGCAAGCCGATCCGGCAATCTCGCTCAGCCGCAACATGACCAGAAGTGCACGTTTTTTGGCCTTCAATCATTCCCGCCCTTTTCTTGGCGACCCGGCATTGCACCAGGCTATGGCCTGCATTATCAACCAACAGGTTCTGGTTGAATTCTTAGATGGCGATGCGGCAGCATTGCCCGGGTTTGTGGTTGACGAGTATTGGAAGAATGCCGAAGCTTCTTTGCCCTGTGCCAATGGTTCGGCAGAATTTAGACTTACAGAAGCTGTCAATCTGTTGAAATCAGCTGGCTACTCTTGGAGAAAAGAGCCAAAGTTAGCTGAAACAGGGGCTGGGTTCAAGGACCCTGAAGGCAATTTAATACCACATTTTGAATTATTAATCCCTGAGCAGGACGTGCTGCGCACGTATGCGGCTGAGTATATTGTCCAGCAAGCGCAGAGTTTAGGCTTAACTATTGAAACGCATGTAACCGACCCTGATGGAATGCTGTACGCGGTCTATAGCTCAAGGGATTATGATATGGCGTTGTTGGGCTGGCATTTGAGTGCATATCCTGCATATTTGTGTGAGTGGTTTATGACCTCGGGCCAGAACCCATTTGCTTATGTCGGTAGCAGGCCCAAATTGAGTCAGAGCGCAAAGCTAGTCTTCACATGTGAGGCTTGGAATGAGACCAACGATCTTGATCAGGCTCAGGAATATGTGCATGAAATTCAATCTATATTGGCTAAAGATTTGCCGATCATTCCGTTATACGTAGAAAATCGTACTGACGCTTATCGTAATATCCGTTATCCATTTGAAAATGTGCTCGATGGCCTTGCAATTTTGTATGCTGCGCCATCAATGGCTATTCCGATTCAATAATAAAACCAAGATTAAACTTTGCTATAATGCTGAAAACAACCGATCTCTCGTTGAGCCTAGGGAAGCTAATAGAGATAACTTCTCTGGCATTTTAGCATTTTTCGGAAAACTTCGAAGAATGCATCAATTGGTATAAGGTATATCTATATGAATGATTTAGGCTCGTAGAAGGAATCAATTTATGTCAGTTCCCCGTATTCTGCTGGTTGACGATCACCATGATATATTGAAATTACTTCATTCGACGTTGGATACCTTACAACACAAGTTTGAGATTAGCGAAGCGCCTTCTGGGGAAGAAGCCCTGCTGGAAGCCTCGCGTAACAAAATTGATTTGCTGGTGGTAGATTACCGATTGCCCGGTATTACAGGTGTGGAGCTGATGCGCAAAATACGGGCCAGATACCCAGATGTGCGTGTTATTATCGTAACCGGTATGACTGACCGCGAAGCTCGGGATGAGATTCTGGAAGCGGGAGTTGATGCAGTCTTTGACAAGCCTATTTCCTTGACAGATTTCTTGGATGCGGTCGAACGTTCGCTAGGCTTGGGGCGCACCATCATGCCCGAAGAAGATGGAGTGGATTCAGGTCAGCATCAGACAATCTCGAACTTGCTGGCCAATTTCAGACAGGATATTGACGCACAGGCAGTTTACTTGCTGAGTGATAGGGGACGGGTATTGGCCGCAGCTGGATCCTTGAAAGATAACAGCATGGAAGCTTCCTTGTTTTCCTCTTTGATGGCGATTTACAGTGCTGGACAAAAAGTTTCACGCTACATGCACCAGAAAGAGCTGAATAACTATCATGTCTTTTCTGGCGGTGATCACGACCTGATGCTTATTCCAGTAAACGCAGCTTATGCTATGCTCTTAGCTGGAAATGAGCTGGCAACCCAGAAAAAAGTGCTTGGCACGGTCCGTTCTATGTTGGCTGTAAGAGATGAAGTAAAGAAGGCATTGAAACAAATGGGCGTGGCACCGGTTATATCAGACACCGATAATTTTGAGCAAAAAACCCCCGAATTTACAGGGCCAGTTTCGAAAGACTCGTCTGATGAAATCGACACTCTTATTAAGAAGAAAATGAAGAAAGTGTCTACAGGTGAATTAGAGGCATATTGGGATGATGCCGCGCTAAAACAGAAAAACGTTCCAACAAACCCAGATGTAATTACCTATGACCAGGCGCGCAAATTGGGGTTGAACCCCGGGGAAGCAGAATAACGATATTGCCCAACCGCTTTCCATATGATACAATCCTGCCCGCCCAAAGGGGCAACCTTGGGACGTGGTGTAACGGTAACACACCGGCCTTTGAAGCCGTTATTCTTGGTTCGAATCCAGGCGTCCCAGCCTTTATCTTATGTCCACTGATACCCGCTCTCGCGGGGATTTTTCTCACAACTTATGCAGGCCTTACGCTACCCCCTTAGCGTAGGCCTGTTTTATATTAGGAGTAAATTTTATGAAAGTCACTGCCGTGCTTCTGGCTGCCGGGCAGGGCACCCGCATGAAATCGGAACTGCCAAAGGTGCTGCATCATCTGAACGGGAAACCGATGCTCTGGCATTCGTTACAGGCATTAAAACCAGTATCCACTGAGAAACTGGTTGTGATTGTCGGCCATGGCGCGGACCAAGTAAAAGATTTTGTTGGTGACGATGCAAATTGTGTCTACCAGGAACCACAGCTTGGCACAGGCCATGCTGCCATGCAGGCGGAAGACCATCTAAAAGGTAAAGTCGACTATGTCATTGTTAGCTATGCAGATATGCCTTTGCTGCGTGGCGAGACATTTCAACAACTGCTTGAAATCCAAAAAAAGAATTCCGGTCCGATTTCTATGCTGACTGTTATAGCCGATGATCCACGTGGGTTTGGTCGCATCCAGCGTAAACCGGATGGAACCGTAGCAGCCATTGTGGAGGAACATGTGGCTACATCAGAGCAGAAAACCATCAAGGAACTTAATGTTGGTGTGTATTGTTTCTCTGCTGATTGGTTATGGGATGCGCTAAGCCGCATTCAGAAAAACCAACAAAGGGGTGAATACTATCTAACAGATACGGTGGAACTAGCTGTAAAAGACAATCTGACTGTGGAAGCCCTCCTCCTTGAGGATCACTTAGAGACGATTGGAATTAATACGCGTATTCATCTGGCTGAAGCAGAAGCGGCAATACGTCAGCGCAACAACCAAGATTTGATGCTGGCGGGGGTTACAATGATCGACCCAGATTCAACCTACATTGAAGCAGGTGTCACGATCGGAAAGGATACAACGGTTCGGCCCAACACTTACATTCAAGGAACAACTACTATAGGAGAAGGTTGTGACCTTGGTCCAAATACCCACATAAAAAACTCGCAGATTGGAAATGACTGCCAAGTCTTTATGTCTGTTATCGAACAGGCTCAACTCGAAGATAACGTTGATATTGGGCCTTTTGCCCGTTTGCGCAAAGGCGCACATCTTATGGACCATGTTCACATGGGAAATTTTGGCGAGGTAAAAGATTCCGTACTTGGTCCTGGTGCTAAAATAGGCCATTTTTGCTACATTGGCAACGCCAATATTGGCGCTAATACAAATATCGGTGCGGGAACAATCACCTGTAATTATGATGGGTTTAAAAAACACCACACCGAAATCGGAGAAAATGTGTTTATTGGTTCAGATACTATGTTGGTCGCACCTTTGAAACTCGGAGACAGATCTCGTACAGGTGCAGGTTCGGTTGTAACCAAAGATGTTAAAGAAGGGTCGCTTGTAGTTGGCATGCCAGCTCGGGCGGTACGGAATTTGGAGAAACGTGATACCAATTGAGTGGGGCATCTCGCTTAGCATACTGATATTAATACTAAATTTGTTGATCGCAGCCACACGCGCCAGCTTGTTAAATCTGCGCCCGTTACGCTTGGTCGCATTGCGAGATCAGTATCCTGAGGCTGTAAATCGCACACTGGCGCTGATCGATGATCCCCGTCTGCGTCCTAGTTTGCGATTTGGCCAAACCGCGCTACGCATTTCACTGGCTGCCATTATTCTGGATATGGTAGTGCAGGCTCAAGGTCAGGTTCAATCTACGCTTCCCATCCTGCCAGTGGTTATCTTGTTTTTGGCGCTATCGCTTATGGCAATTGAGTTTGTTGTTGAAGGACATATCTTGCGTGAGCCGGAACATTGGGGAATCCGCTTGGGAATTTTTGCCCGCGCTCTGGTCATAGTCTTATCACCGTTTGTCATTTTACCCATGCGTTTGTTAAGATCGCACTGGCCTAATCGAGTGGCTGTGCATATGACCGAAGCAGAACTAAAAACCTGGATCGAATCAGAGCAAGAAGAAGGCGGGCTAGAACGTGAAGAGCGTCGGATGATCTCCTCCATCCTTGAATTTGGGGATACCCTTACAAGGGAGATCATGGTTCCACGTGTGGATATTAACGCTTTTGAAATCAAAACTTCGCTTAAACAGGCGGCGAAAGAGTTCACAAAATCCGGTCATTCGCGCGTACCGGTTTACGAGAATGAAATTGATAATATTATCGGTTTGTTATATGCCAAAGACTTGTTGCATATCGTCCAAAATGGCCCCAAAAAAGTCGGTATGCGCGATTTGTTACGGCCTGTCAATTTTGTTCCAGACATCAAAAAAGTCAATGTCCTACTTACAGAAATGCAGGCGCAGCGTATCCATATGGGTATCGTGGTTGACGAATATGGCGGGGTAGCCGGATTGGTGACGCTTGAAGATATCATTGAAGAAATTATCGGTGAAATTCAGGACGAGTATGATTCCAGCGAAGAAGAATTGGTTCAACAGAATGGGGATGAATATATTTTTCTTGGCCGCATTGATCTGGATGAATTCAACCAGATTATGGGCAGTAAACTGCCAAAAATTGAATCGGATACTTTGGGTGGATTTCTCTTCGATCAGTTTGGACGCGTCCCTCAAGACAACGAAACGATTCAGACGGATGGCCTGCGTCTGACCATCGACCAGGTCATAGGCCGACGCATCCGCCGCGTGCGCGCTCAACGCATCAAAAATGATCAAGAAGAAAGCATCCAGGAAGATGACTCCTCTCCCGAAAAATGAAAGCCAATCTTTGATCGACCAGGCGAAGGCAGCCCGCCGTAGCGCTTATGCGCCTTACTCGAAATATCTAGTTGGTGCGGCCCTGCGGACAAAATCTGGAAAAGTTTTCACCGGAGTCAACGTGGAAAACGCAGCCTTCCCAAGCAGCATGTGTGCCGAACGGAACGCTGTATTCAAGGCCGTTTCGGAAGGTGAACGCGAATTCGCATCGATTGCGGTGGTTACGAAAAACGGCGGTTCACCCTGCGGCGCCTGCCGCCAAGTGCTCTCCGAATTTGGGTTGGATACGATTGTGCTGATCGCTGATGAAGAAGGCAAATTGCTGCAGGAAACTACGGTTAATGATTTGTTGCCAGGCGCGTTTACACCTGATCATCTCCTAACATAATGACCAGACTCCGATCTGTTCTTGATCAGGCTGTCGTGCTCCGTCATGCAGATTGGGGTGAAGCTGACCGAATTATCACGGTTTATACGCGTGAGCAGGGGCGGGTGCGTGCTATTGTCAAGGGGGCTCGCAAGATCCCTTCGCGCAAGGCTGGCCATCTGGAACCTTTCACACACGTCAAATTACAACTTGCGCGTGGTCGCAACCTTTCTATCGTCACCCAAGTAGAAACCATTGAGTCTTTTCTGCCATTGCGCGAATCACTGCTGATGACAGGCTATGCTTCTTACGTGGTCGAGCTGCTCGACCGCTTTGTTTATGAAAACGAAGGCGCCAACCCCACTCTCTTTCAACTTCTTGTTGACACGCTCAAGCGCCTGGCCAAAAACGAGCATGCCTGGCTGGTCGTCCGCTATTACGAGATGCGCCTGCTTGATTTTCTAGGGTTTCGCCCACAGTTATTTGAATGTGCCAATTGTGGGCAGGAGATCCAGGCTGAAGACCAGTTCTTTTCATTCTTATTGGGCGGTGTGATTTGTCTCCGCTGTGGGAAAGGCTTGCCGAATCTGACAGGTATTTCCGTTGACGGGTTGAGATACCTACGGCACTTTCAACGCTATAGTTATGCAGAATCGAAACGGGCGCAACCTACTTCTGAAGTTCAGAATGAAGTCGAAACACTGATGCAGGGCTATTTCACCTACTTATTAGAACGTGAGTTGAATTCTCCAGGTTTCTTGCGGACTGTCAGGCAATCGGCGGCTTCCCCAAATTCAAAGTAAATCCATAATATCAACCAAATATAGGAAGGGATATAAGATGACACGCAAAATTCTCAGCGGAATAGTGATTGCTCTTGCTGCAATTTTTCTCATATTAAGCCTGGTCGGGGTCGGGGCAATATGGTTTTACAATCAGCCATTGACCGACGATTCCCTTGCCAAAATAAGCGAAATCGATTTTGAGCTGGCGCAAGCGGGTGCGGCCTTACAAAGTGCTGAAGATGAGTTGGAACGTGCATTGCGGATTGTTGAATCGGCCGAGGGTGCGTTGGAAGCGCTCACTGAGCAAACAGCCATGGCAAAGGAATTTCTGGATTCGGTGCTGGACGTGCTGGATGAAAC
>JASJYH010000023.1 GCA_030123675.1 Anaerolineae bacterium
GCTATATTTCCTTCACGGTCTTTTTTTCCGGCATGACAGCACTAGCCGCCGAATTTGGGGCTTCACGTTTGCTGCAAATGCGCTTTGGGAGCGTCAACCTGGTTTGGGCGGTCATCATTGGGTTGATCTTGATCTACTTCGCAATAGGATACGCTATCGGGGGAAAACAAGCCGATAAGTCTCCATATCCTGAAACGATGTTTACTTATCTGGCCTGGGGCGGCGCAACCCTAGGATTGGTCCCCATCATCGCCCAACCGATCCTGCTGGCGGCCGCTTCCGCCATGGGTGCGCTCAACCTGGGTGTCATTGCCGCCTCTTTCATCACCACACTGCTACTCTTCAGCCTGCCGGTCACTTTGCTGGCGATGAGCTCGCCTTTCGCTATCCGGATTACATTAAGTGACACCAAACAGGCCGGCAAGGTCGCCGGCAACCTATTCGCACTCTCCACTGTCGGGTCGGTACTGGGGGCTTTCCTGCCGACCTTATTGCTCTTCCCACTTATCGGCACCAGCCGCACTATATTGCTCTTCGGTTTGCTGATCCTGCTAATTTCGCTGGGGGGCCTGGGGATGGAAAAGCATTGGAAAAAAATCGTTCCGTTCGGATTATGGGCTATGCTATTGGCCGGCTTCCTATTCTTCGGCGATTTCCATATTAAGGACTCGCCCGGACAGGTCTTCGAGACCGAATCCCAATACAATTACATCGAAGTCCTAGAGCGTGATGGTCTCACCCGATTGCGTTTAAATGACGGACAGGGCGATCACTCCGTTTATCATCCCGACCAGCTCTATTACAACGGACCCTGGGGGCAGTTTTTGGTGGGACCGTTTTTCAACGCTGACTACAGCCCCGAAGATATGGATCGCTACGCAATTGTTGGATTGGCAGCTGGGACCTCCGCGCGTCAAGCCAGCCAGGTGTACCCTTCCGTATTGATCGACGGATTTGAAATCGACGCTGAGATCGTGGCCGTCGGCCGGAAATACTTCGACTTAAACCTACCAGAATTGACCGTTCACATCGAGGACGGCCGTTGGGGGTTGGAGCACAGCCCGCATTCCTTTGACTTGATCGCAGTGGATGCCTACCGTCCCCCGTACATTCCACCCCATATGACCACTCAAGAATTTTTCCTGATTGCCCACGAGCACCTTACAAATGAGGGTGTCTTGGCGATCAACGTTGGACGGGCCCCCAACGACCGCAGCCTGATCGATGGGCTTGCCACCACGATTGCCACTGTCTTCCCTTCGATCCACATCATGGACATTCCCAATACGTTCAATTCGATCGTTTACGCCAGCAAACAGCCCACAACTGCAGAGGATTTGATGCGCAACTTCAACCGTCTCTCGGCCCGTGGAGATGTGCATCCACTGCTCTTGACGGCCATAAGTTCCACGATCATTAACATGCAGCCAGGCTATGAATCCACGCAAGTCTTCACTGACGACAAGGCTCCCATCGAATGGTTGACTAACAAATTGATCGTCAACTTTTTGCTAGAGGGGAATGTGGAAATCCTCCCACAAAGATGAGTTTTCCTATGAACACAAAAATTACAACTTCCCTCTCATGGCTTACTACCCTGCTAACCCCCCTCTTCTTACTGGGGCTGGGCGTCCGTATCCTGCTATCGCCACTCTTTTACAACATCGAATACCGCATGCCATATTTCCCTTCGGACGATTACGGCTTCACATTAGAAGACCGCCTACGCCATGCCCCGTATGTAATCGATTACCTACTTAATGATGCGGATATATCCTATCTTGGCGACCTTACCTTCAAAGATGGAAATGTGCTATTTAACGACCGGGAATTAAGCCACATGCAGGATGTCAAGATATTGACTAAGGCTGCTCTAAACATTTGGTACATTCTAGTGGTTTTGACGATAGGGATTGGGACCTGGGCCTGGTTCGGGAAATGGTGGCAGGCATTTCGACAGGGGTTGAGGCGCGGCGGCTGGCTAATGATCGGCTTGGTCGTGACAACCGGTGTGTTTGGGGCGATCGCCTTCCGGCAGCTCTTCACCGCCTTCCATGGATTGTTTTTTACAGGTGATACGTGGCTGTTTCGCTTCTCCGATACTCTCATTCGCTTATTCCCGATCCAGTTCTGGCAGGATGCATTCCTTTGGGCAGGGGTGATATCCATTGGTGGCGGGTTAATATTAGGGATTTTTCTAAAACCTCCAAAATCAAAAAACGAATAACAATAAAATAAATTTTTTTAGGGGTGTATTGCGTGTCGATTTTAGCCCTACAGGGTTAACCTATTAGGGTTGGCATACTGTTTTTTAGCTAATCGCACTGGTGTATAATTCTGATTCAAGGAGATTAACATGAGCGAAGCACTACCTCTCGAAGGACGCGTGGCCGCTATCACAGGCGCATCCCGCGGTATTGGACGCGCAACGGCAGAATTGTTGGCCAAACGGGGCGCAGACGTGGTTGTTGGTGATTTACTGGTTGATGAAGCCAAAGAAACTGCAGCGGAAATCGCGAAAGAAAGCGGACGCCGCCTGGATGGTTATTTGGTTGATGTAGCTGATTCAGAAAGCGCTAATAAGTTTATTGAGAGCGCAATAGAAGATTTTGGAAAGATTGATATTCTTATTAACAATGCCGGCATTACTCGTGATAATTTGATCATGCGCATCTCCGAAAGCGATTGGGATGCCGTTATAAATATTAATTTAAAAGGCGCATTCAATTGTTGCAAAGCTATCGTGCGTCCCATGATGAAGCAACGCTACGGGCGAATCGTTAACATCTCTTCGGTCGTTGGTTTATCCGGCAATGCTGGTCAGTCTAATTACTCGGCATCCAAGGCTGGATTGATCGGGCTGACCAAATCATTGGCGCAAGAGTTAGGCTCGCGCAATATCACTGTGAATGCCGTGGCACCTGGTTATATTACAACCGTCTTGACGGACGTTTTATCAGAAGAAATTAAAGAGGCTGCTATTTCAGCCACTCCGCTTGGTCGCCTGGGCTCCCCTGAAGATATTGCCCGCGCAATAGCATTCTTTGTCTCAGAAGATGCAGAATTTATCACAGGCCAAGTCCTCAGTGTTGATGGCGGCATGGTGATGATGTAAGCAACGTAATTCGGAAATGAGATGACTAATACAGATCAGCCTGCTAACAAAACGATCGTATCAACGGATGTCTTGGTGAACATTGCAAAATTCACTGCCTTAAGCATGCCAGGGGTTAACCGGATGGCACCCATTTCGGGCGGCATCAACAGACTGTTTCGCCGCGCAGTGCACGAAGGGGTCCGGATAGAAATAGAAGACAACACCGTCTTTGCTGATTTGCATCTTGTTTTAAACGACAATATCAACATTCGTGAAGTCAGCCGTGACGTGCAAGAAAAGGTCACCAGAGCAATCCAAGAGATGGTCGGAATGGATGTCGGCCAGGTTAATATTCATATTGAAGATATTAACTTCGAGGGATCCGCCGAGGTTTGATTCTGTATGAAGTCCCGCACCAGGGCACGTAGCCTGGCCCTCCAAGCACTTTTCGAAATAGATATAACCAACCATCCTGCGGACGAAGTATTCAAGGCAAGGCTGGAGGAGAAAACGATTTCGGATGAGTTGGCAGAATTTTCTCGTCAAATCATCTTCGGTGTACTGCCTCTGATCGATATCCTCGATCAAATTATCGCTCAATATGCCCCCGAATGGCCACTCGAACAAATCGCAGCTATAGACCGTAATATTCTGCGAATAGCCTGCTGGGAATTTGCCTCACCTGAAGGGGATACTCCAATAAAGGTTGCCATTAACGAAGCCATCGAACTGGCCAAAAAATTTGGCTCTGATAGTGCACCGCGCTTCGTCAATGGTGTGCTTGGTAGCCTGGCTGACCATCAACAGGAGATCCGTCAGAGCTTACAAATAGAGAGTTCGTAATAGAAAACCATGGATATTTTAGGAATTGGCCCAACAGAATTGGCCTTTATATTATTGATCGCATTGATCTTTCTTGGGCCAAAAGATATGAAAAAAACTGGCCGCAACATTGGTCGATTTCTTCGAGACCTAACCAGTTCTGAGGGCTGGCGTGCCTTTCGTGATACTTCTCGTGAACTTCGCAACTTACCCAATCGATTGATACGCGAAGCCAATATTGAAGAATTGCAAAAAGATGTTGGAAGGATCGGGAAAGAAATTGTGGACTCTACCAACCTAGATGGATACCAACCTAGATCCGTCCCGCATAGAGACGATTTAAAAGCGCCTCAATCCGATCCTCAACCTGCTGAGGCGCCAAAGGAATCTAAGTCCCCACCCAAACCAAGCTCTAAAAAAACAGGAAAATCAGACAGGAAACCCTCTTCTGATGCGTAGGTTTTTTTTTGGTTTGTGGCGGCTGGGTACAGCACCTTTCCGTTTGCTGTGGAGACTCATCACCCTTCCATTTCGGCTATATATCCGGCTTCGCAATTTTTTAACCGTCGAACCGGACGAGCATGAATTAACAGATGTAATCAGCACTACAATTGCTGACAAAGAAGTACGGCAATCGTTATGGGATCACGTGGAAGACTTAAGGAAACATTTATTAAGATCCCTCCTAGGACTGGCATTGGGGGTCAGCATCTCATTTATTTTTACACAAGATCTGATCGAATATCTGTCTCGGCCAATTGAAGGCGGTATCGAGGCGATGAGAGCAATCGATCCAACAGAACCGATTAGCGTTTTTATGAAAGTTGCCTTACTTTCAGGTCTTGCCCTAGCCATCCCATATGTGGCGTTTGAATTTTGGCTGTTTGCTGCACCTGGGTTGAGACCGCGGGCTCGTATTTTCGGTCTAATTGCTATTCCATTATCATCGATGTTGTTTGTTTTAGGAATGGCGTTTACATTTTATATATTGCTGCCAGAGGCACTCCCATTTCTGCTAAACTTCATGGGCTTCCAAACAGAACTCCGCCCACAATCCTACTTTAATTTTATAACCCGTTTGATGTTTTGGATTGGGATCTCATTTGAGTTTCCGCTTTTAATTTATGTTTTGACCGCTGTCGGTTTACTCAAACCTAAAATATTAGCGCAACAATGGCGCCTGGCCATTGTTATCATCGCTATTCTTGCTGCAGCCATAACACCCACAGTCGACCCCATAAACATGGGGCTTGTCATGGCGCCGATGAGTTTGCTTTACTTTATTAGCATCGGGTTAAGTTTTCTCGCCTATCGTGGAAGAATTCGGGGTAAAGAAGATAAACAGAGGCAACAAGAGGACTTATGAAACAAGCAATAAAAAGTATAAAACGACTCTCAGCGTTTCTTTTGCTGTCGGGTTTTGCAATTATTAGTACAGGCTGCCAATTTTCCTTAATTGAATTGCCTTCTTTTTTTCCTGGCGTCGATAATAGCACTGCCACCCCCGAAATACACAGTGGTCCTACTCAAACGGCGATACCAATGGCACAAGTTACTTTTATCGCAGTTCTACCAGAGCCACTTGCAGAGGGGGAAAGTCTAGCAATTGCAATATTGGATGAAATCACAGGCCTAGCATTAAATAGGGCCCTGTACCCCCTGCAAGAACGTGATTCACAATCCTATGCGATATCGTTGCCTTTTAATCTAAATTCGATTATTAAATATCGTTACATACGGCGCACCAACGTGCAATTGCGGGAAGACAGTGGAACGGATGTATCGATCCGATATCGTTTGTATCAAGTAAATGGTCCTGGAGAGACGCGCGATATTATCGCTAGCTGGATCGATCGCAGCTATAACGGCGCAGCAGGCAGCATTGAAGGCGAAGTTTATGAAGAAGGTCAAGGTCCACTGGCAAA
The DNA here is from genome assembly GCA_030123675.1 of Anaerolineae bacterium. Classification (GTDB taxonomy): domain Bacteria; phylum Chloroflexota; class Anaerolineae; order Anaerolineales; family Villigracilaceae; genus JAABUE01. The sequence goes on from JASJYH010000023.1 coordinate 5,845, forward strand.
TATTCTGGTCACGGCTGGAGGCGTCCAAACTATTACCGATTCTGCGGGACGCTTTGATTTGGAAGGTCTGCCTCCCGGGACTCATAACCTTGTCGCGTATGCTATAGATGGGTCTTATAAAACTTTTCAACAGGGAGCGACTGTACTCGAAAATTTGAATACCCCTGTTAAAATCTATTTAACACCTGAACCGTTTGTCAACGTAACATTTAACCTTTCTACGCCTACCAATACTATGCCGGGCGCTCCCGTACGGTTAGGTGGCAACTTGTTCCAACTTGGAAATACTTTTTCTGATTTGCGAGGCGGTTTAAGCACGATTGCTGACCGTATGCCGGTTATGACTGCCTTGCCAGAAGGACGCTATACAGTCACGCTTCGTTTGCCAGCTGGTGAAGTAACTTCCTATAAATATACCTTAGGCGACGGATTTTGGAACGCAGAGCACAAATCAAACAGCGAGTTCAAGATTCGACAATTGGTCGTCCCACGAGAGGATACCGTCATTTATGACACTGTCGAAACTTGGCAGGCGGGCAGTTCAGCCCCAATTCTTTTCGAAGTAAAGGTGCCTGCTAATACACCTGTTGGGGATATCATATATATTCAATTTAATCCCTATGGATGGACAGAACCATTACCTATGTGGCCAGTGGGTGACAATCGTTGGGTTTATAAACTATACAGCCCACTTAGCATCCTTGGATCATTTGGATACCGTTACTGTCGGGCCGGTCAATGTGGCAGCGCGGACGATTTGGTTTCAATGGGCGACACAACGAGTGGCCGTCAGGTAACAACCAGCTTAGCCCCCCAAAATATAAAGGATACTGTCAAAGAATGGGCATGGCTCGAAAATACGGAACCTGGAAATCTTGTGGGGGTTCCGGTGAACATTCGCCAAAACAGTTTTGTGGCGGGCATCGAGCTGCAACCTACTTTACATCCAAATTGGGTTACATCCATGCCACAAGCCATGAAAAATATTCAGGAAATTGGTTCAAACTATGTGATCCTTACGCCCACTTGGACATATTCCAAGTCTACTCCACTTGTCCTTGGACCTATTCCAGGAAAAGACTCGTTCTGGAACGACACGTTTCGCATGGTGACTCAGGCCCGGGGACTAAATATGAATGTGGCCCTCTTCCCTACCCCTCGGTTTGAGATTAATGCAGACGAGTTTTGGGGCACTGTACCAAAAAACAATGATTGGTGGCAAACCTGGTTCGATCACTATCGCGCGTTTGTTATTAATTATGCTGATTTGGCAACCCAATCGGGCGCACAAACATTGATCTTAGGAGGCGATTGGATTGAGCCGGCTTTACCAGGAGGAATGCTGCCGGATGGGACAACCTCATCAGATGTCCCTGAAGATGCCGAGACACGTTGGAAATCCATCATCGCAGAAGTACGATCCCATTTTCACGGAACTATCTTATGGGCATTGCCTTATGAAAAAGAATATGTTGATACGCCGCTTGGGTTCCTTAACGACATCGATGGGATTTACTTGTTATGGAGTCTACAATTGAGCAATTCTTCTAACCCGACCAAAGCTGAACTGATTAATGAATCAGGCCGCTTGTTGGATACCAATGTTTCGGCCTTAGCGTCTTTGATGGGCAAGCCGATCATCATTGCGCTTGCTTACCCGTCAGCCGACGGGGCTGCCAGCGGATGTCTTTCTAATGGAGAGGATGCCTGTTTGCATTGGACCGAGCTCAGTCCTCCAAATCCTGACGTCAAATCTTTAGCTGTGAACTTGCAACTACAAGCCGATATATATGAAGCTATGCTAACCGCAATTAATGAACGTGAATGGGTAGGTGGTATTGTCAGCCGAAGTTATTATCCCCCCACAATTTTGCAAGACAAGTCTGCATCTATCCGTGGGAAGCCAGCCTCAGATATTATCTGGTATTGGTATCCAAGGATGTTGGGGACAATTGAGTAATCCATCCATAATTAACTATTGCGGTTCAACTAAATATTTAAAGATTGCGGCACTCTCTCCCTCATAAATTAGTTCGTGTCTACTCGAATTACGGATTGATCTTAATAGGAATGTAAGTGATGAATTCAAAGGAGAGTTACTGCCTTTAGGCAATATTTTGAGCACTATGTACTGATACCCCAGCCCGGTACGTTCTACCCACGCATCGATGCAAGCCATATTGTCACAATGCTGTAAAGATACCAAATCCCCATATCGCGGAAAAAACTCTTCACTCAACGTCCATTCACTCCCTTGCAATGTCGTCCGACTGTGGTGAGAGGTTAATGCTGGAAACCATTCTTGGAAGGGATCATTCATTGAATATTGCTCACCGGTCAGCAAGATAAAATCGCTGCCTGGGATTATATTTTCATCTGCCCAAGCAATTGCTTGTCGGTCAGATTCTGAAAGGCTGTTACCAGCCAAACCCATATCGAATATGCTGGCGTTGAAAAACTGGTAAAAAGCCATCCCCAACATCGTTAGTAAAACAAAGCGATCTGTTAACCATTCTCCCTTTTTCTGTCTAATAGAGAGTAAAGCAGGGCCAAGCACTTTGTCAAATCCGTAGGCCGCCAACAAGGATATTGGGATAAGAACCATACCCCCAGCGCTGCGGGGGTCCAAAAAATAAGGCAAACCCAGCCAAATAGGCAATATAAATTCACGACGCGCCAACACAGCCAGAAATCCTATCAGGCCGATTGCTAAGGTAAGGTTGAAAAATACACCTCCGCCATGCTGGAGCAATAACAATTTCGCCAAGTGAAACGTTCCATCATCATTGGTGTGCAACGCGGATTGAAAGGGTGCCAAGCCATGATCCGCTAATACGGATCCCCACCAGGGTGCTGTCAACACGATGGTACCCAAAACAACGCCCATAGATAAAACAAACGCCTTTTTTGAGCGACCGCGAAATATCCAAAGTAAGATACATACCCCGGCAGCTTGCGGACCTGTTTCGGGGTGGCTGAGAATAGTGAGGGCAGCGAACAAAGCTGTGAGCCCGGCCAGCAGGCCCGAGCTCCGTGTAAAGAGGCGGTTTGCAAATCCGATGGTCAAATACAAGAATAAAAGTCCAAAGGAGCGCGTAATCCCACCTCCCATAATCGCCCATCCATATGCATCTGGCAAGAAACCATAAAATAGGGTTGCCAAGGCAGCTTGGATCCGGGACCCCAGCAGTTCATTGGCCATAAAATAAAAACCTAGTAGTGATAGGGTACTTACAAATGGCGGCAACCAGCGAATAACGTCTAATGCTGGGATTTTAAACAAACTTGAAATGATCCCAGTAATGTAAAAACCGAAAGGTGGATAAGCGTACGGGATTTCTGCAAGGTTATATTGAGTAAAAGCTGGAAGCAGGAATTGGTTGGCAACTAGCTCCTCAACCATGACGTAAAACATACCACCATCATTGATTGGAAATCCGGCAAGCACGACCGGAAAAAAGCGCAGTATTCCGCCAAGAAGGAGAACTGTTATCATAATTATCTTGTGGGCGTCTTTAGTTTGCATTGGAATGTCATTTGCCTGTTGAGGGAGGAGAAAAACAATACTTAAGGTATTAAATCAATCTTGAGTATAATCGCTATAGGTCCTCATAATTACATTAAATCATCTTGTGAGCATGTACGTTTATGCCCCATAATTGAAGATTCACAGTGGTTTCGCGCTAAACAGAATAATTAATAATTTGAGCAGCTGAAAACTTAATATCTTATGTTACGCAGTTTCTGATGAAATCCATTAATATAAGTTAATAGAACAAAAAATGAGACAGTAATGCTACTGTCTCATTTTGCATAAATTATAAAACTGCCATCAACGCCTTAGTCGGTATGCCATAAATGCAAAGATAATTACACCCACATAACTGGCAGCCAAATCAATAATCGAGGGAGTCCGAGACCGGTAAAGGATTTGGCTCCATTCTTCGAGTCCGATCATAATAGACAGAAGCAGGCTGACGGTCAGGACGAGGCGTTTGGGATTCTGATTTGGGAAGAGTGCTATAGCACTCTTGTTGATCAATAAGCTCAATATCCCAAACAGGATAAAGTGTCCAGCCTTATCACCACCTGGAAAGCGAATGAGACCCCGTAATAAGCGTGGTAATTGGTTGGTATCTGCAGCGATCACAATTGCGATGATCAGAAATATAAAAAGCAAAGTGGTGCCAAATAGCCACTTCTTCATATTGTTCCTCTAATTAATCCCTGAACTTGCTTGATTTAGCTCACTCGAAAATAATAGAATTCAGTTCAGATATTAATGCAGCACGCTATATAAAAATAATCGCGATGATCACATATTCGAAATTCTTTTGTACAAATAGAATTGAGCCAAAGAAGTAGCCTGCAAATGTGAATAAAGTAACCCATACAATGCCCCCGATGACATTATATGAAAAGAAGTAGCTATAAGGCATTTTACCGACGCCAGCAACAAAGGGTGCAAAGGTGCGGATGATAGGCACAAAACGAGCTAAAAATATTGTTTAGCCACCATGTTTCTCAAAGAAGGCCTGGGATCGATCAATGTATGCCTTATTTATCCAACGGCTACTAAAAGCCTTTTCGCCTACCAAATGGCCAATCCAATAATTGAGGGTATCTCCCAAACCCGCTCCAATGATCAATAAGCCCGCCAACAGATAGACGTTCAGGGCCGAGCCCATCACAGGAGATCCAAACGTGCCGGCTGCAAAGAGCAACGAATCTCCAGGCAGAAACGGAGTAATCACAAAGCCTGTTTCTAAGAATATCACGCCAAATAAAATTGCATAAGTCCAAATCCCATATTGGTTGATGATAATGGCCAAATGTTCATCCAAGTTTATAAATAGATCGATTAGGGTAGAAAATAAATCCATAGGTCCCTCTCTCTTTAAGTTAGAATACCAATCGCCGGTTATACACCGTTCTATTCATCTGGGAAAGGTTGATCACTTGAATTTCCTATACGGCTTGCCCAATCTCCCATAATCAATAAAATTAAGCTGCCTAAACTAGATACACCAATGTTAATTTGTCCTATCGGAAACAGGGACCATTCTTTCCATAGCCCGACAAAATGTCCCAGTGTAAAACCAATCCAGCTAAAAATTATGAACAGGATTAATCGACCTAGTCCGCCATTACGGACGAGATGATATAAGGCGCCGTATAAGCTGGCAATCAGAAAAGCAAATATTAAGGCTGGAAAGGTCATACGATAAACTCACTTTAAGTGTTGGCTATGCGAAAATTCAGGCGATGATCCCACCGCCGATGAGCAAATCCCCATCGTAAAATACCGCTGCTTGACCCTTCGTAACGTCCCTTTGAGGCGCCTCAAACCGGACCCTGGCCTGTCTGCCGCCTTCGATAGGTGTGACCTGTGCCCAAGCCAGCCTGGCAGTGTACCGTACCTTGACTTGTGCTCTGAATGAATCTTTAGGGCCTTTACCAGCCATCCAATTGACATCCTCGGCGGTCAGTTCGGTGGAACCTAGCTGATCAGACTCCCCAATGATCAAGGTATTTGTAACAGCATTCTTCCCCAAAACATACAACGGCACAGCTGATGATACTCCCAATCCCTTACGCTGACCAATCGTATAATTTGCCAATCCTGTATGCTGACCAATGGCCTCCCCAGTTTTGGTCACTATCACCCCGGGAATGAGTATCTCGGCTGCATTACGCTGAAGGAAATTGCGATAATCTTCGCCGGCCAAAAAACATAAATCTTGACTATCCGGCCGTTTATGGACAGTCAAATTCAAGGATTCGGCAATTACCCGAATCTCTGTCTTCGGATATTCCCCTATTGGAAAAAGCGCATGAGCAAGTTTTGCTTGGTTGAGCACATGCAAAACATAAGATTGGTCTTTGGATGGATCAATGGCTCGCAGCAACTCATGTTTTCCATCCTCTCTCGTTTGGCGTCTGACATAATGACCGGTTGCCATGAAGTCAGCCCCGAGTGCCAGGGCATGCTCCAACAAAAATGACCACCGAATCTGCTGGTTACAAACCAAACAGGGGTTGGGGGTGCCTCCTGCAGCATACCCATCCAGGAAATACTGGACGACCGTATCGCGAAATATTTCTTTGGCATCCACCACATAAAAGGGGATATCCAGTTTGGCCGCCACACGCCGGGCCATTGCCATCGAATCAGGAGTACAGCAACGATTAGATTCTTCCTTGCCCGGCTCCGACCAAAGACGCAGCATCATACCAGTCACTTCATAGCCTTGCTCTTTAAGCAAGACAGCCGCAACAGAGGAATCAACCCCACCAGACATAGCTACTACAACTTTGCTCATATTAATTTATCACTTCATTAAACTACGCGCTCTATCAACCATAGTTGGGAGCGTATCCAAAAACGCCGCCACGTAATCAGGTCTTGAGCGTCTCCCCAAAGTAACACGTAGAGAGCCAAGGGCCCACTCCGGTGATAAGCCAAGAGCTATGATCACTTCGCTTGGTTCTGGGTTACCAGTCTTGCATGCAGATCCAGAGGAACAGGCAAAACCAGCCGAATCAAGCAATTGTAAGAGCAAGTTTCCATCCACATCCTTAAATACAAATGAGGCGTGGTTCGATACCCGATTTTCAGGATGGCCTGTCAGTTTTGAATCAGGAATTTCTTCCAGGATTGTTTCAATGATATTGTCCCGCAGTGGTCGTACATGCTCATTGCGTTCAGCTCTTTCTTCAACTGTCAGGCGCAGGGCTTCACCAAAACCAACAATATATGGCACATTGGATGTTCCCGCCCTGATCCCAAATTCCTGGCCGCCACCTGTCAGGTTTGGCAGGATTGGAGTTCCTTCTCGGACGTAAAGGGCCCCAATCCCTTTTGGTCCGTAAATTTTATGCCCACCTAAGGAAATCAAATCTGCATCTAATATGTCGTTTTCTATCGGAAGGTATCCCGCTGCTTGAACAGCATCCGTGTGCAAGACCGCACCCGCTTCATGACACACTTGTGCAATTTCTTCAATCGGATTTATTGTCCCAATCTCGTTGTTTGAATACATCACCGAGACGATGGCGACCTCATCACTAATTAATTCTTTAACCGCGTCTGGTGTAACTACCCCAAACTCGTCAACTGGCAACCATCCAAGCGTGAACCCGTAATGCGCAGCCAGTTGTTTCGCTGTTTGAGTGACCGCATCATGTTCTGCCCTGGAGGTAAGTATCTTTTTTCGGCCTGTCTCACCTTTAATAGCTTGTGCCGCGCCACGCAATGCCAAATTGTCAGATTCAGAACCGCAAGAGGTGAATATGACTTCTTTCGGCCGGCAATTAAGCGCCTGAGCCACAGTCTCGCGGGCCTGCTCAACTGCAGCCTCAGCCTGCTGGCCATATCGGTGAACCGACGAAGGGTTCCCGAAGGAAGTTTCAAAAAAAGGCATCATGGCATCTAATACCCGCGAATCCGTTGGTGTTGTAGCAGCATAATCTAAGTAGATATGGGTCATAATTTTATGAGTACTCCAAAATTTATTCTGGGTTGATTATACCGCCTCAGGACACAGGACAGATTTTATGAGATCAAATTGATATACGAGATCCCTGATCTAGGGGCATGCAAACTGACCAGACCAGCTTCAATCTATTGACAAACGAGGTGCAATTGCGTAAACTAAATGGAATGAAATATCGTCTCGTCCCGCAGTCTGGAGGTATTATGATGCCTATGGCCATGCCCAAATTATTGGGTAACGGCTGCTACGGTAGGGCTGCAAAAGAGTTGTACTGATAGAATAATAAATCTGCACTTCTCGGGCTGTCCAGTAGCACGGACAGCTTTTTATTTTGTAAGGGACTAGGAGCCAGAGATTAGAGAACAGTCTTTCCTCCCTTACTAATCACTAGTCATCTAATCCCTATTCTCTCCATCCGGAGCCATTATGTCAGAAAACATTTTAATCGCGATCGCCTGGCCTTATGCCAATGCCGAGATCCATGTCGGCAATATCACCGGCTCGCATTTACCAGGCGATATCGTAGCTCGTTACCACCGATTGAAAGGTAATAAAGTCTTGATGGTTTCAGGTACAGATTCGCATGGCACGCCGGTCACTATTGCAGCGGATGAAGTTGGCGTGCCTGTGGAAGAAGTCTACAAAAAATATCATGAGACCTTCCTGGAGGTCTTTGAGGGCTATGGGATAACATACGACCTTTTCACTTCGACCCACACCGAGAATCATTTTAATGTTGCCCAATCCATATTCCTGGCGTTAAAAGAGAATGGATTTATATTCCCGAAGACTTCAAAACAATGGTATTCTGCCTCTGCCAATAAGTTCCTTCCTGACCGATATGTGGAAGGCACCTGCTATATTTGCCAGTATGAAAGTGCCCGTTCCGACCAATGTGACAACTGCGGCAATGTTCTCGAACCTGAGAAATTAATTAATCCGCGGGCTAACACTGGGGATGGGGCGCTTGAATTGCGTGAGACCGAACATTTCTACCTCGACTTATCCAAATTGGAGCCGGATGTGTCCAATTTCTTGCGCCAACGCTCAAAGCACATGCGCGAGCCTGTATTAGGCGAATCGTTGGGGAAAATCGAGGCCGAGGGCCTTAAGTCGCGTCCCATCACTCGCGACCTCGACTGGGGCATCCCCGTGCCCGTTGAGGGCTGGGAAGGGAAATGTTTGTATGTATGGTTCGAAGCCGTCATCGGCTACCTCTCCGCTGCAATTGAGTGGAGCAGGCTGGGGGCTGAACCCGAAGCGTGGCGTGCTTGGTGGGTCAATTCGGACGCACGCCAGTTTTACTTCATCGGCAAAGACAACATCTTCTTCCACGCCTCCCTGTGGCCGGCCGAATTGATGGGTGCCGGATCAGAATTCCTAAAAATATTCGATGGGGGTGATCAAGCGCTTAACGTCCCGTACGATGTGCCCGCCAACCAATTCATGAATCTGGAGGGGCAGAAGATCAGCGGCAGCCGCAATTGGGCTGTCTGGGGCCGCGACGCGCTGACTCGCTACGACCCGGATGCACTACGTTACTATTTGACAGTCAATATGCCCGAGCTGAAGGATAGCGATTGGGACTGGGCTGAATTCGTGGCCCGCAATAACAACGAACTAGTTGCCAACTGGGGCAACCTGGCCAATCGTGTGCTCTCATTTTGTTACAAGCAATGGGATGGACATATCCCGGATTTGGATGAGAAAACGCTTCGTCCAACTGACCTAAAACTGCTGAGCACCATAGAAGCCGGATTCGAGTCTGTGGGCAGCTTGTATGATAGCGTAAAACTACGGGCTGCACTAAGCGAATGTTTGAAACTGGCTACGTCAGTCAACCAATACCTGGATACAAATGCCCCTTGGAAGCAGGTTAAGGAAGATAAAGTTGAAGCTGGCAAGACGATCTACACCGCGCTAAAAGCGATTGACTCGCTTAAGGTCTTGTTCGCCCCGATCTTACCCTTTACTTCTGAACAACTGAATAGCTTTTTTGGGCACAAGCGGCCGCTTTTCGGGGAAAGCTATACCGAAGAGATCAGCGATTCACTCGGCACCCACAAAGGGCTACGCTACCGCGGGGCAGAAAGCGCACATTGGAAACCGAGCGAATTAGAACCCGGAGCGGTACTCAATCAACCCGCTCCGCTGTTCAAAAAACTGGAAGAAAGTGTGATTGAGGAAGAAAGGGCCAGGTTAGGGAATTAATCTTAGTTTGAACCTGACCCTATAACTTTTCAGATTATTCATCAACGGTCGAAAAAACATGGTTTAATTGAAAAGCTAGGAGGTGCTAATTTACCTCCTAGCTTTAAATTATATGACCCTAATATCTGTATGACATCCTACGCGCCTCGCGAACCAGATCAACAAACTCGCGCATATCGGCTTCCCGATACAAATACTCGCTGATCCACTGCGCATTTTCATACACATTGGCTAGGTCACTACCATGTGCCCAGTAGCTAGCCCGGAGAATTTCAGCATATTCTGCCACGATCACAGCCCGCTGAAAGTATGGATCGGCATCCCGAAATTCTCGCTCCAGTTCGCTGGGGTAGAAATCTTTTGACAGCTCCATCACTTCACGCGTGTCTGGATCTTCCCAGCGCAGGTAAGCGGTCGCAATTTGGCCGAAAGAACGGGGATATAACTTGAGCTCGTACAACGCTGTCACAGAATGACCAGCACCGATTTCGCCTGCATCTACATTGTTATTACGAAAATCCCTGTCAGCTACATCCCGGTTTTCAAACCCGACTAAGCGATACTCCGAAACAACGTTGGGATTGAAGTCAACCTGCACCTTAGCATCCATTGCTATGGTCTGTAAGGTACCCGTAAGATCGTCTACGAACAGGCGTTGGGCTTCGTTGATATCATCGATATAGGCATAAAAGCCATTGCCGTTATCCGCCAATTGCTCCATGAGGGTGTCGTTGTAATTGTCCATGCCAAAGCCAAATGTAGCCAGGCTAATACCTTCTTCTACATAACCCCTGACTTCTCTTAAGATTTGATCAGCTTCGGTTCTGCCAACATTTGCGACCCCATCCGAGCACAGGATGATGCGGTTAACTGCTCCAGGTTCATAGGCCCGCATTGCCTGGCGATAGCCAAGCCGGATACCGGCTTCTGCATTGGTGGCACCTTCAGTGCGCAAGCTATAGATCGCATCCAGAATGCGTCCTTTATTGGAAGCAGGCGTGGGGTCCAGAACGATGCGCGCGTTCGAGCCATAGACCACAATCCCAACTTGATCGTTTGGTCCCAATCCCTCTACCAATAGCTCTAATGAACGTTTGACCAATCCAAGCCGGTTGTCCAAATCCATCGAACCAGAGACGTCGATCACGAATGTCAAGGAGACGTCCTTGCGGGCCCTATCAGAGACCTCGTAGCCCTGGATCCCAACCCGCAGCATATGGTACCGGTTGGATTCAGTGAATGGCGAGGGCGCGCCATCCATATAGATTGAAAAGGCTTGATGGGCCGGTGGGGAGGCATAGCCTTGCTCAAAGTAGTTGACATATTCCTCAACCCGGACAGACTCCTGCGGAGGCAGATATCCGTCGTTTATGTAGTTTCGCATTATGGTGTACGAACCGGTATCTACATCCAAAGCAAAGGTGGAAAGATGATCGTATTCAGTATCAATGCTCGGATTGACCCCGTAATCTTCGAAGAACATATCGTAGGGTTCATTCTCCTTCGGGTAGGTTGATCTGTCTGGCTCACCGGCTCCCGCCAGCCCTAAGGCCTCCACCCCGGCCGATTCTGCTTGCGCAGCGGTATCCTGCTGCCAGTCATATCCCTCAAATGCCATGGCTTCTGTGGCCGCAGCCTCTGAGAAATAATAAGGGTCGTTGTCTACATATGGTTTTTCCAGCACAGCAGGTTCGTCTACCGCTACAGCACCACAAGCGGCACCGAATAACAGGCTTACTAAAATCCCGATTAACAATGGATAAAATTTGGTGTTCATTTTTCGTCTCCTTATATACTATGGTATTTCTGAAAGAATTAGATATGGATTAAGGACGAAGGATAGATTCAGAAAGTTCCCCAAAAACACCCCATTTTTTAACTTGTTTAATAATGAACTATGGTACCCGCCAATATTTTAGCGAGCAGATTTCATTTGATTATTTCTTTTTGTTATGGTCAAGGCTTTTTGGTTATCCCCTTTGCCAAATATATATTTACACTGGTTTAAGTGAATTATTTATTAATCTCTACGTACCTGACAGTTTTATAAAAAGAGACGCGGATAAATCCCAAAGTGTCAGGTGGATTAGGATTAATCCTTAGTTATGATCCTTCTTATCCAGTCTGGCAGCTGTTCGATCAAATGCGCCATAATTTGCTATTGTGCGCACTTTATATAATTCCATATCCTAATACGCTTGCGCACCACCCTCATTGATGACTCTAATTATCAGCAGACGCGCCTTATTTTTTCGGCTACCCATGCCAGCGAAGCCGATTCCAATTCAACGGCCATAGCCCCAGCCGCTTTTATTTGAGGGATATATTCAGGTTGGAGATAGAATTTCTTTGACAGCAGCCCACTCGGCAGCGGATGAAATTAGAACCACAACCTTCACAGATTGTTTTTCAAATAATCTACGACAAAATATAAAGCCGCTTCCGCCGAAGAACTCTTAATTTGTAACCTATCGCCCTCTCCCACAAATTTTTGAGCCATGTCCCCATCGGTGGAAGAAAGTCCTATCCATGTTGTCCCCACTGGTTTATCGGGCAGGCCCCCATCTGGGCCGGCAATGCCGCTAACCGAAACTGCAATATCTGATCCAAGTGCCATGCGGGCACCACGCGCCATTTCAATGACAGTCTCCTCACTGACAGCGCCATATTCGCGCAATGTATCCCACGACACCCCAAGTAATGCAACTTTGGCTTCATATGCGTATGCCACCACCCCACCTCGAAAGTATTCGGATGAACCAGGTATATTAGTAATTCGGTCTGCGATCAGGCCGCCAGTACAAGACTCAGCGGTCGCCAGTTGCAAACCCTTTTCACGTAGTAATTGACCGAGAATAATTTCGATTGATTTTTCCATTATTGATAACTAATGATATTATACTCTCGCCTCTATGCAAACAATAAGCCGGCGACGAATGCAGCCGGCTAATTTGTGAGTTAATTTGAAATCTATTTTTCTTAATGACTAAAAATATTCAAAACTATTTTATGGAACCAAGCCTTGATTAATCTCACTAAAAACGTCACCAATTACAGGTCCTAATAACATCAGGACACCAATTACTAGGCACGTAATTAAGAACAGAATTACGATGGTGGGTATGAAAACTGAGCCAAGCGCTGGGCCCCAACCAAACTGGTTAACACCTTTTACAGCCATTGTATTCAAAAAAAGTACGTAAATTCCAAGTGCAAGGCTAATTAATGCAAACATAACTCCGATATATGGGATAACGGAGAAAACTGTCAACACTGCGGAGATAAATGATACTGGGGCAGCAATTGCACCAAATACATATACCATGCGGGTGTAATCACCCGTCCCGCCGAACATTTTGGCTATCGATTGTACAACCGCGGTATATCCCATGAAAATTAAAAGATATAATCCTGCACCCAGTGGGACAGCGCAAAATAGCGCGATCGAAGATCCTGCCGTTGATTCCAGGGCACTTCCACTGGCCCCCACACCTGAAGTCAATTGAACTATACCTGTTGCGATAGATGAGGCTATACCTGCGATAAAGACCCACAAATATGCCGTGCTGGCTTTGACCATTGGCGAAGCTGCCAATTCAGCGTAGGTAGCCTCATTGGGTTTCGTGAGCGCGGTCATCCATGTTTGGAAAATTGAAGTGGGTCCTTCCCCAGGACCTATTGGTTCATTTGAAAGCTCAGACATTACATCCTCCTTGAATGGGTATATTCCTTTATAGCACATCCACCAACCAACATCAAGCATCAAAAGTGTTTATTCGCGATATGTTAAAATTCCCAACATGGAAGTCTCAGACCATCTTAAGGGTATTTTAGATACGATCCCAAAAAAACCTGGCTGCTATCTGTTGAAAAACGCCAATGGGGAAATTATTTACATCGGCAAAGCAGTTAATTTGCGATCGCGTGTCCGTTCATATTTCCACAACGATTCTAATTTGGGCAATAAAACCCAGCGCTTGGTTCACGAAGTCTCAGATATCGAATGGATCGTGGTCGGTTCAGAACTGGAAGCGCTTATCTTAGAAATGAATTTGATCAAACGGCATCGCCCACGCTTCAACATCCGCTTGAAGGATGACAAACGCTATCCATACATCAAAATTCATTGGCAGGATGCATTCCCCAAGATCACCGTAACGCGCCAGATGAAAGAAGACGGTGCGCGTTACTTTGGACCGTATGCCTCTGTTTGGGCAGTTCATCAGACCTTGGACGTGTTACGCCGAATCTTTCCCTATTTAACCTGCGACCGTACAATCACAGGTGAGGACACCCGAGCGTGTCTTTACTATGACATCAAATTGTGTACTGCACCCTGTATTGGGGCAGTCAATCAGACCGAGTACCGCCAAATGATCACCGATTTACAAGATTTCTTAAATGGTAAATCTAAACCAATTGTTAAACGACTTGAAAAGGCAATGCAAAAAGCATCTGATGAGCTGCGCTATGAAAAAGCAGCCGCAGTCCGTGACCAATTGAAAGCCATTGGGGCAGTTTTAGAACGCCAGAAAATAGTATTCAACACCGATTACCTGGATTCGGACGTAATCGCTATGGCTCGCGAAGAAGGCGAAGCCTGTGTGCAAATTTTCTTCATCCGGAATGGAAAACTAATCGGGCGGGAATATTTTATTCTGGAGGGGACCGAAGAAAGCAGCGATCCAGAAGTAATAGAGCAATTTATCAAACAATTCTACACGGAAGCTGCCAATGTCCCTGATCAAGTCATGCTACCAAATGAGATCGAGGAAGCTAAAATCATCGGCCAATGGCTGCGTTCTCGTCGCGGTGGTGAGAAGGTTGAGCTTTTTGTGCCAAAAGGAGGCCAGCCAAAGGAACTGGTTCAGATGGCGGCTGAAAACGCGACCGATACCTTGGCTGCACTACGGGCACAATGGCAGGTTGATACACATAAGCAAGAACAAGCACTGGCTGAATTACAGCAAGCTCTCAAACTGTCTGAGCCGCCAAATCGAATTGAGTGTTACGATATATCCAATACACAAGGGACAGCAACTGTCGGCAGCATGGTGGTATTTGAGCAGGGTGTGCCTAGCAAAAAGCTTTATCGGCGCTTCAACGTAAAATCTGTGCTAGGCGTACCGGATGATTTTGCATCCATGGAAGAGGTATTAACGAGACGATTTCGTAGATGGCACCTTGCCCAGGAAACGGAAGCAAAACCCGGTTTCAAACCGGATGCGTCATTTTCGTTTTTGCCTGATTTGGTCATAATCGACGGTGGCAAAGGACAATTGAGTCGGGCTGTCAAAGTCCTGGAGCAGTTCGCCCTGGCCGACAAAGTTCCTGTGGTTGGGTTGGCCAAACAAGAGGAAGAAATCTTCTTCCCAAATAAATCAAAACCAACAACCCTTCCGCGTCATTCTCAAGGGTTGTATCTCTTACAGCGGATTCGAGACGAGGCCCATCGATTCGCAATCACAGCTCACCGAAAAAAACGCTCAAAATTAGGATTAGCCTCACAGCTTGATACCATCCCTGGGATTGGCCCTACCCGCCGAAAAGCCCTCTTGAAACATTTTGGCTCCGTTGATAAGATAAGGGCAGCAAGCGTAGACGATTTGACAAATGTTGTTCCAAAAAGGAACGCTGAATCCATCAAGGCACATCTCGAGTAAGGTTAATTATGAAAAAAGTATGGATTGTTGATGATGATCAGGAAATGACCGATGCCCTGTGCCTTATGTTAGAGCTCTTGGAATGCGAGGCCAGCAGTTACCTGAATGCCCGCTCCGTAGCGCGAACTTTATTGGAAGGCGATAAACCCGATTATTTATTCTTAGACATAAATATGCCTGAGGTAAGCGGACTGGATTTACTAGAATTTATTCGCAGGCGCAGCGAGTGGAAAGATCTCCCCATAATCATGCTATCCACAGAAGCTGCAGACGTGACTGTTGACCGAGCCATGGAGCTTGGAGCTGATAGTTATATAATGAAGCCTGTCACCATCGAAGAAATAGAGAATTCCATGCAAGAGGCTTATGCCAAACATCAGAAAGGAGTTTGAATTATCATGGCCAAGGGAAAGAAGAAATCTAAAAAAGCACCGCCACCAACACGATACCAACGCAATTTACAAATTGTAGTCATTATCATTTCGATAATATTAGTATTATCTTTGGTGTTGTCTTCGATTAATATTTAGCAAGCCTCAGATGATACAATCCCACAGCGCGGCTAACCATGCCGCGCTGATCTATATATTAAGCATAGGATAAGCATGCTCGATAAAATTGCAGGAATCGAACAACATTATGAACAACTCGGCCGCGACCTAGAAGAGGTTGGGGGTAACTACCAACGCGCCGCAGAGATTAATAAAGAACGTGTTGATCTTGAACCTCTGATCACCAAGGCTAATGAATTTCGAAAATCGCTTGATCAGTTAAAAGAGGCCCAGGATTTATTAAAGAACAAATCTGATCAAGAACTACATGAACTAGCTGAAATGGAAATCGAGCAGTTGAAGCCGCAAATTGAACAACTCGAGAATGCCATTAAATCAATGCTTGTTCCCAAAGACCCCCGCGACGAAAAAAACGTGATCGTTGAGATCCGGGCTGGTACGGGTGGGGATGAGGCTGCGCTTTTCGCTGCTGACTTGTATCGGATGTACTTACGGTATGCTGAACTCAAAAATTTTAAAACCTCCTCGCTCTCCGAAAGCAGTATCGGAATAGGCGGATATAAAGAGATTATCTTTGAAATAAAAGGAGACGGAGCCTATTCAAAGCTTAAATACGAATCAGGCGTTCACCGCGTACAACGCATCCCTGAGACAGAATCGTCGGGCCGGATCCACACTTCTACCGCTACGGTGGCCGTATTGGCTGAAGTGGAGGAAGTAGATATAGACATCCCACAATCAGACTTGCGCATCGATGTTTATAAATCTGCGGGTGCGGGCGGTCAGAGTGTGCAAAAAAACTCTACTGCAATCCGAATTACGCATCTCCCTTCTGGCATGGTAGTGGCGTGCCAGGATGAACGCTCGCAGCTCCAAAATAAACTGCGCGCAATGGCGATCTTGCGGGCTCGCTTGTACGAGGCTGAAGAAGAGAAACGTCGCTCCGAACAGGAAGAAGACCGTCGATCACAGGTGGGCAAAGGTGATCGTTCTGAAAAGATTCGCACATATAATTATCCCCAAAACCGTGTCACAGATCACCGTATTGGTCTCTCCTCTCACAATCTACCTGGTGTTATGCAGGGTGAAATCGATGAGTTCATCGAAGAACTTTCAACTCGGGATGAGGCTGAAAGACTGGCCAGGAGCGGTTTTGATAAAAACGATTAATAAATTAGGAACGACCTAATAATCATTATTTTGTGAAGAGAACATGAACGATAACCCCGCCTTTGGTTCAGAATTAGAACCCTTCATGGGCATCCCGACATTTATGCGCTTGCCCGCCACAAGAGAACTTGACGGAATAAACGTAGCGATCATGGGAGTACCCTTTGACAGTGGTGTTTCAAATCGCAGTGGTACACGATTTGGACCACGGAAAATCCGCGAAATGTCTCTTACACTGTGGGGCCATAATCCAACAATGAATATCACTCCGACAAAGACGCTTAATGTAGTCGATTATGGGGATGTATCTGTTATTCCGACCTCAATTGACCATACAATGACCGCGATAACAAATGCTGCCAAGGAAGTGATTAGCACTGGAACAAGCCTCCTGTCTCTCGGCGGCGATCACTCGATCACACTTCCGTTATTAAGAGCACATGCAGAAAAGTTTGGGCCCCTTTCTCTTATTCACATTGATGCACATCTGGACACTTGGGAAGAAGAATTTGAGGGTGAACCTTACAGCCATGGTACTCCTTTTCGGAACGCCCTATTAGAAGGCCTGATTCGAAAAGGTGAATATTTACAAATCGGCATTCGCGGGCCGGTAAGTAATGAAGATGACTACAAGGATGCCAAAGAGTTGGGAGCCCGAACAATTACAAACCATGAGCTGTTTGAAAAAGGCATATCCGAAATCCTCAAAGAAGTTCACAGGAAAATCAAAGGCCCCGTTTATGTCAGTGTTGATATTGATGCAGCAGACCCGGCTTACGCACCCGGTACGGGCACTCCAGAAGTTGGCGGGCTAACCAGTTACCAGTTGCTCCAACTGGTACGCGGACTGCATGGACTTAACCTTGTTGGTTTTGATTTGGTCGAAGTCTCGCCCCCTTATGATCACGGTGATATTACCGCAATCCTTGGGTCCAACATTGTTTTTGAGTACTTGTCACTGCTTGCTTTGAAAGAACAAACCAAATTCAAGCAATAATGCCCCGGGTTTCAAAAGTCTTAACAAAGGTGGTCACAAGACTTACTCCATTAAGCGATTCCCCGAAATTGGATGCACAGGTATTGCTGGCCGAAATATTAGGGAAATCTCGTTCCTGGCTGACGGCACATCCGGATACGCCTCTCACCAAATCTCAAATTGCTACAACTCAAGAAGCTTTATCTCGTCTAGAAGCAGGGCAAGCATTACCCCATGTGCTCGGTCATTGGGAATTTTTCGGACTCGATTTCGACCTGGATTCCAATGTGCTCATTCCGCGGCCTGAAACCGAATTGTTGGTTGAGCGGGCAATACATTGGCTTCATTCTGGAGCCGAAATTCTCAACATCGCCGATGTCGGAACTGGCTCAGGCTGTATAGCTGTTGCCATCGCAAAAAATGTTCCGGAGGCCTCGATCATTGCAACCGACATCTCCTGGCCGGCATTGGCTATCGCGGATCGAAACGGCCGCAAACACAACGTCGCGGATCGAATCGATTTTGTTCAATGTGATCTGCTATCGCCCTTCACCAAAATCAGTTTTAACCTAATCTGTGCAAATCTACCCTATATCCCAACCCAGACGTTACTTGGATTAGATGTTTATAAAAGCGAACCAACTTTGGCATTGGACGGAGGCCGTGAGGGCCTCGAGCTCATCCGTCGATTGCTAAGTAGCGCAACTGAACTTCTAACTCCCAAAGGAATGCTGCTGTTTGAAATTGAAGCCTCGTTAGGTGATTCTAGCCTGTCCCTGGCAAAATCCATTTTTGATAGCGCAAAAGTTCAATTGCATCAAGATTTAAGTGGCCGAGACCGGTTGGTAGAAATTAAGACTTGACTTTATGAAAACCACTATTCTGCCTGCAGACAATGAAAAATCTTTATATCGGGCTTCCGAAATATTAAAGCAGGGCGGGTTGGTTGCTTTCCCAACGGATACCGTTTATGGAGTCGGAGCATTGGCTTTCCATGGAAAAGCGGTTGAAAGCATTTATGCAGCAAAAGATCGTCCGCTTGAGAAAGCGATTCCTTTACTTGTCAATGGATTAGGAGACTTTGGAAAAGTAGCAAAAGATATACCCCCAATGGCAATGAAGCTGGCCGCGCACTACTGGCCGGGACCGTTGACCTTAGTCGTTCCTAAGGATCCAATCTTACCGGGTGAAATTTCAAGTAAGCCAACGGTTGGCGTGCGCGTACCCGATCACCCAACAACACTGGCACTGCTAAAAATTACCGGTCCTTTAGCAGTCACCTCTGCAAATATCAGCGGCCAACCCAGCCCGAAAAGGGCAGCGCAAGTGTTTCATCAATTGAACGGACGCATTCCGCTCATCTTGGATGGAGGCAAGGCCCCTGGGGGCATGCCTTCAACGGTGGTTGATTGCACTGGTCGGGAGCCGGTCATTCTGCGGGATGGCCCAATTTCAGCAGAAGATATCCACTCGGTCTTGGCATGAAACATGTTGTTTCTAATCAAATATTTATATATTTTTCAGGTTCTACTAACTCGGAAGAATGATAATGATAAAGTATTCTCCCTATCAAGATACCCCTGTTAGGACTACCCAGTCTTAGCAGGGGTATGTGTTTTAATTATAGAAATTTCAGATTAACCCCGCGCTCCCGTCCAAGTTGATTTTGATTGGTGAAGTATCCTTTTGCTAAGGGCAATTATAGCCACCATTATCATGTTGTCTGGGTACTAGCCATATTCATGCTGTCCAACGGCCAGGTGGCTTGAACATCCATATCCAGTGGGGAGATCTGGTTATGTGAAAATCTGAAATAGCCGGCGGCGGCAATCATGGCTGCATTGTCTGTGCAAAGGGATATTGGTGGAATATCCACCTCGCACTCCGATTTGTTTAAAAAACAATCCCGTAGGGATAGGTTTGCTGAAACACCACCCACAACCAAGATTCGATTGACATTAAATTTTCTGGCAGCTGCGTTGGTTTTCTCGAACAACGCATCAACCACTGCAGCTTGAAAAGAGGCCGATAGGTCCGCGATCGGTAAATCGATCCCATCCTTTTTTAGATTTAGCACTTCGCGTAATACAGCAGTCTTTAATCCGCTAAACGAAAAATTCCAGGGGTTATCCAGCTTTGCGCGCGGGAAGTTGAAGCGGGTCGGGTCCCCGTCCTCAGCTGCGGCCTGAATTGCAGGCCCCCCAGGATACTCCAGCCCGAGCATGCGGGCAACTTTATCAAATGCTTCTCCGGCTGCATCATCTTGGGTCGCACCGAGATGCTCGTATTGCAAATGGCCGGTCATCAAGTTTAATTCCGTGTGGCCACCAGAGACAATCAAGGCCAGCAAAGGGAACTTTGGTTCTGCTGGTGGCGGTTCACCTGTCTTATAAACCCAGGACGAGTAAATATGTCCTTCCAAATGGTTCACTCCTACCAACGGCAAATCGAGGCCGAGCGCCAAACCCTTAGCTGCGTTGACTCCCACAACCAAAGACCCGGCCAAACCCGGTCCACGCGTGACTGCAATAGCGTCCACCTCGCTTAGGCTTAGGTGTGCTGCAACCAAGGTCTCTTCAATAACAGGTGTGATCGCCAGCACATGTTGGCGGGATGCCACTTCTGGGAAAACCCCCCCATAGCGAGCATGCATCTCCATTTGTGAAGCCACCGTAGATGCCAATAACTCGCGTCCATTTTCGATCACAGCACAAGCGGTTTCGTCGCATGAGGTTTCAATGGCTAGAATTCGAGCTGGCTTAAAATCACTCATTTTCGTTTTGCTTGTTAGGCTTCCAGTGCTTCATTTCCAACACAAAATCATAAGGATACTCGGCCAACAATTCCATCTTTCCATCAGGCCGAACCCAATAAGAATCTTCGATCCGGATCCCCAGGCCCTTGTCAGGGTAATACAATCCGGGCTCAATAGTAACCACAGCTCCCGGAGAAAGGATGTTGTCATCACCGACCTGGAAACTGCTGAACGGACGTTCGTGGATATTGATTCCCAATCCATGCCCTATACTGTGAACATAGCCCTCTTGGGGTGCAGGACTGTTCAAAGGTGTCGAATGGCCCTTTGATTCAAAGTATTCACATGCCATGCGTTGATAATCCTTGAAGATTGTATTTATCTTCATGCTTTCAACAGTTTTATTGTACGCTTCGAGAACTTGATCATAAAGGTCCTGCGCTTCGGGCGGGGCATAGCCAAGGCACCAGGTGCGGGTAAAGTCATAAAAATATCCACCGCCTTGTTCTTGTGGATATAAGTCAAAAACAATCGTTTGACCCAGGCCCAATTCATCGGCGGGATTCCCTTGAGAATGCGGAATGCCCGCATCTCGACCAATCGAAAATATATAGCCTGCGGATGGAACTGCGTTTCGTTCCGCCAGCCATAGATTGATCTTTTGCTTGACATCTCGAATCGTCAACGCTGAGCCATTTTCATTCAGCAGCACTTCGTTATCATCGACATTGCGCGATTTCAAAAAATCAGCGGTAAGCCCCACCACTTCTATTGTGCGCAAGCCCATATCTCGAATGCGAGCTACCTCATCCGTTGACTTGGTTTCCATGGCCTGACTTATCAATGAATTTTCCCGTATTTCACCGACAATCTCAATCTCAGGCTCAAGGTCTTGAAAATGGTTAACTACCGAGAAGGTGGAGCTAAAATCGGTGTGGCCATAAACCCCTACTCGTCCTTTGATTTCATATTCCATAAAGATGCGTTGCAATCGGATTGCCAACATAAGAGCCCAATCGTCGTTGGCTTCTTTTAACAATTCTTTCCAAGGGTATTCACGATAAAGACGTACCTCCAATCCAGATTTGGCGGCTTCTTCGCGCTCCATATCATTGCAAAATATAACCGGCTGGGCGCCACGTTTTTTTATCAAAGTGGCATCATTGACATGGACCGCCCCAGTAAAATAAACCATTGGCGGGTTATTCTGTGCGTCACCAAGGACAAGAATTGCGTCCAGGTTTTTTTTCTTCATCAGTAGATCAAGGTCAGATTTCATCTTGGGCTCTCAGACAATACCCGTTTTAGGGTTGAGACAATCGTCTGATCTTGATCTGGCAATACTGTGCGGGGATCAAGCAGCACGCGGGTGTGTTCCGTTCGCGCAATGATGGCTGGATTGGCCGCCCGCAATTTGGCCATTAATTTGTCTGGCGATTTAATCGCTATAGCAAGGACAAAGGTAGGAAGCGATTCCCCTGGCAGACTACCACCGCCTACCGTGGATTCGGACTCTATCACCTCTCCGCTCCCCAACTCCATCTTCCAGGCCTCAGCCCGAACCTTGATCTGCTTCCGTTTCATCGAGATCATTTGCCAGATGGGAATCACCTGCGCGGCTTCGTTTTTGAGGTAATGGGATAATGTGGCAGAAATTCCAGCAAGTGCAACTTTATCTGCACGCACGGCCCGCGCTAATGGATGCTTCTTGATCTTCGATAGCAATTCTTTCTTACCCACAATAATACCTGCCTGCGGCCCTCCCACGAGCTTATCCCCTGAAAAACAGACCACGTCCACCCCTGCGGAGAGAGCCTCCTGGACGGTCGGCTCATGGGAAAGGCCATATTCCGCAGTATCCAGGAGAGAGCCGGAGCCGAGGTCATCCACGACTGGGACACCGGCTTTATGCGCGACAGCCACAATATCGTTCAGATCGGGTTCACCTGTGAAGCCTACGATTTTGAAATTTGACCTGTGGACCCGCATGACCACACCGGTTGGTTCGGAAAGTGGCTCTTCATAATCACGTAGATGCACCCGATTGGTCGTGCCCACTTCAACCAATTTCGCGCCAGATTGCTTCATCACATCTGGAATACGAAAACCGCCCCCTATTTCAACCAGTTGGGAACGGGCAATGATCGCCCGTTTCCGGTTAGACAGCGCGGCGAGGATTAACAAAACAGCGGAAGCATTATTGTTAACCACCAATGCTGATTCTCCACCAGTCAGCTTTTGTAGAATGCCTTCTGCATGGATCAGGCGTGATCCGCGCTTGCCTTTCTTAAGGTCATATTCAAGGTTTGAATATCCGTGCGAGACAGTCTGCATAGCTGATATGGTTGCCCTGGATAGCGGTGCCCGGCCCAAGTTGGTATGCAGGATTACACCGGAGGCATTGATGACTGGGATGAGAGTCGGCCGCGTCCACGCAGACAACTGGGATTCGGCCTGGGACAAGATCTCATCATTTTTAGGGGTAGCAAATTCCGGGTCCGTTTTGAGGCGCGCCCGAATAACATCCAGGGCAGATCTCAACGAGTCCAATGTGAGCGGCCTGCCGTAGCTAGCGATCAAGTCGGCTGCGTTGTTTAGTAGTTGTTCAACAGAGGGTATATTACGCAGGTTCGTCATGAGAATTTGACGTAGGCGGGTTCCAACGGG
This sequence comes from Anaerolineae bacterium, assembly GCA_030123675.1. GTDB lineage: Bacteria > Chloroflexota > Anaerolineae > Anaerolineales > Villigracilaceae > JAABUE01. The sequence continues at coordinate 29,295 of JASJYH010000023.1, forward strand.
CATTCTCACGCATTCGGATCAGCCATTCGATAGCGATCAGGCCGCCACCCAAACCCAGCATAAGCCACAGAGTCAGCAAATCTCCCGAGCGCAACCACAGCAATATAATCCCATAGGTGCCGATCCATTGAGCCTGACGAACGAGAACGCGCGCTTCGGCGGGTGGAACTGAAGGAAAGCGCAGATGGAAAAAATAAATGATGGGCAAGAACGTTCCGGTTAAGCCCATAAATAATAAGGCGAATAAGGCCCAGCGCATCCACACGACCGGTTCGGTAAAGATGAGTAGGGCAGTAATCCCACCCCAGCCCGTGAGAATTAAAACCAGTGTGGGACCTAAGAATTGTCGAAATGATGGGGTTTCGGACATTGGATGAATTATACTCTGGATACTCTATTTCACTTTTAAGTAGACTCTGGAAAGTTCTTTGATTCCCTGTCATACCGCAAGGGTATACCCGTTGGTATTGCGAACCCCGATGGGGTGAAGCAATCTCCTCCTAATTAGGAGACTGCCGCGCTTCGCTCGCACATCGTACCCGAAGGGTAGTGACACGAATTTTAGGTACTTTCCGACAAATACTTAGGCGCTAGGAAAGATTAAATAACCAGATGATTTTATTCGTTTCTGGAAGTATATTAAATTGAGAGGATCTCATGAATGTTTCTGAAGCTATTCGCATGAAGCGGGCTGTGCGCGATTTCTCAAGTAAGCCTATCACAAAGGAAGTGGCTGATTCGATTTTAAATGCAGGCCGACGGGCGCAATCATCAAAAAATACGCAGCCATGGCGTTTCGTTGCGATCCAGGACAAGACTATATTGAAGGCGCTTTCAAAGTGTGGGAAGGGGGCTGGGCACCTGGCAGACGCAGCACTAGCTATTGCTATCTTGACTCCCGATCCAACCGAAAAATTTCAGGTGATGTTTGATGCTGGCCAGGCGGCGGCTAATATGCAGTTGGCTGCCTGGGAGCTGGGGATCGGCTCATGTTTGGCCTCAATTTTCGAGCCAGAAGAGGCCCGGAATATTCTAGAATTTCCGCCTGAATTGCATTTACGAATTACGCTATCTTTTGGGTATCCAGCACAGGCCCAGTTAACCAGCCCACCAAAAAAAGGGGGCCGCAAAGCCTTGGATGAAGTGGTCCATTGGGACAAGTGGTAATGGATTTGCCCAGCCCGCCTCCTGCATGCGCAATTTGCTGAAATCACATTTTTATAAAAATGAAACAAATATCTCGACGCGATTTTCTTAAGCTTGGTGGTCTCTCGCTGCTTACTAGCGGAGCGCTCTCATTTGAGGGACAGTTTGAAAAATATAAAGAGCAACCGATAATATATCAGGGCAGCTCACATTTCAAGCGGGTCGCATTGACGGTTGATGATTGCTATTTGGTAACAATGCTGCAGAAACTTGAAGAAATCTTAGATCGACATCCCGAAGCCAAAGTGACCTTATTCCCTGTTGGCAAAGCATTATTAAACAACCAGCAAAAGGATCCAGGGATTTGGAACCGTTTTTATAATAATGGGCATGAGATTGGGTATCACTCCTACGACCACACAAATCCGCAGGTTGTCTCGCCTGAAAATTTGGTGGCTGACTTTGACCAATGGCTGAATGCTTTACGAGAAGTATTGGACGAAGAACCTACCGTACGTTTTGCGCGGCCACCATTTGGGAATGCCAGCCCTTCTTTCCTGCACATGTGCAAGGCCCGCGGTGTGGTCCCTACTCTTTGGTCCACTGGCTGGGGCGGTGAAACGGAAAATGTCGTTAAATATACAGTGCCAAAGATAAAAAATGGTGACATTGTGCTCTTACACACCCGAAAATCTGAAATCGAGGCAACTGCTCAAGCCCTGCCTATTTTGGCTGAACTCGGGATCCAGCCTGTAACCATATCACGAATTTATTTGGACTGGCTTAAAGAGCAAAATGAAACTGCAGGTTGTTATGCTGACCCTTTTTCTTTGAGCCGTACTTGTATTGAGTAAAGCTTAGTTTAGAATAGCTACATATACGTAATATTATAGCCACAAAAGAAAGGTTCGATAACGTAAATTGATTCTCCTTCATTGGTCAGAATTGCTTACTGAATTATTTAGTCTACTGCCTCTAATCAATAATACATCGTT
>JASJYH010000024.1 GCA_030123675.1 Anaerolineae bacterium
CATGCCCAGCTCCAATAGCAGCCTGCAAATTCTGTTACCTCAGGCGATGTCTTCGCGGTGATCGTGAAACTATATGTGCCACATTCACCCTGGTCGTTTTCCTGGAGCAACCCAAAGGAAAGGTTTGCCTTTCCCTTTGACTTGTTAACTAATCTGACGCGCACCAAAGTTCCTTTTGACTCATTCGGTCGTGGCTCATTACATGGATTTATAGTAGTGGTGACCGCTATACTTGTAGTTGGAAATAACGGAGCCTGAGTTGGGAAAGGTGTAGGAGGGGCCCCTAATGTTGGCGTTTGGGCTGGGAGGGAATGTCCGTTGGTATTGCAGCTTTTGTAAAGGCGATCGAAGTCTGTGCAAGGGTTTTTGCCGTCTTTTGTATATCACCAATACTTTCCGCCGGCTCCGGATCTGGCCCACAAGCCACCAACATCATAATTAATAATGTTTTAATAAAACAAATCCATTTTTCGTCATCTCTTTCTATATTGTACCTTCATAATTTCAATCGGCAATATCTATAAATTGACTGTGAGTCCACGGCAAAAACTACCTTACCACAAAGAGCACAAAGTTCACCAAGAAAACATTTAGAATGCGTGTGAAAAATACGAGTTTTTGCTCCGAAAGACAAGTTTTCAGATGATTTTTGTGAGAAAACGACCATTATTTTACAAGATTCTAAGTTTTTTAGCATAAAAAACTATAACCTTTGTGTGCTTAGTGGTGATGAAGCCTTTTTGCTGTGGAGTCGACTGTGCAAACAGTTAATCTTCACCCAAGAAATTCAATATTAACTCAGCTGTGCGTGACCCAGATTTACCATCTGTAAAGGTAATCTCATTATCAATAAAGTTTCTGCGATACCTTGCATCGGCCGCCCTGTCTTGCAAATAAGCGTTCAGCTCTTTAACTAATTCCTGCTCATTTTCTGCCACACGACCCGCCTTAGCCAACCGGAATCGCTGGTGAGTGGGCCATTCACCAATCTCCATGAGCGAGAGTGAAAACTTCTTCGGCTGTCCGTCTCGTACAGGGCTAGCGCCTTTACTGATGGTGTGTACGCTATTCCAGCCACCTGGCGTATCGATTACTGCGGCAATTATTGGAGTATCATGAATGGCTGTCTCGACCACCATTGTGGAATAAACGGTTACAAACACGTCCGAATGTGCCATCATGGAGGCTTTCTCATCCATGTCTTCGCCACTGTAATAGCCAAGTGAGCCACCCAATGCCACTGGCCGCACTATATGTACGTGTTGATATTTCTGCTCCAAGGTGTGGATACGCGCCCGCTCATCCGCGAACATTACCGGCTTATCCTGAAAATGGCTGGGGTGCAAACGCACAAGCAACTGCGCGGGTTCGGCCAGTGAGTCTGAAGCAACGATTTTGGCTAATGTTTCCACATTTGGATAGTTAGGTGCAAAATGCACGAAACTACTGGCATACGAGATCAACTTCCTATGTGGGTCAAGCCCGTGTTTAAGGAAATATGCATCTTTTGACATCAACCATGTCTTACGAATATAGCCGTCATAGGAAGGCATACCCCCAATGAAGACACGCTTCGGGTCCCAATCGGAACCGTTCACCAATTCATCCTTTTGGATTTGCGACCAGCAGATAGCGTAATCTACATTTGCGCCAGGGACCGCGTAACTGGAGGGGTTGTCCCAACCCACGATGGCGGTCGCGGTTCGAACTCCCCTTTGGCTTGCTTCCCTTAAAAGATAACGGTCAATTCTCCAGCCTGGTGTCGAAGCGACGACCAAATCAGGTTGGTATTTGTCAAAAAGATCGGTATACAAGCCTGGGTGAGGAGTGAAGCGGGATTGAGCCTGTACCAGGGCTTTGCGTGCGAGTCGGCTCGAGCGCAACACTATGGTCGCCAGCGCGGCAGGAATCCATATCCCTATTCTGAACTTCCAAGAGTTTTCTGCCCACACCTCCCGGATGTGGCTATTCTGGGCTTCATTATTGATGCGCCACGAGCCCCCGACACGACGCAGGAAGGCCAGGAGCCACTGTAAAAGCGGCTGGACACTTTTGGCATATGCATTGGCCTGTTTAAGGCGCAGACCTTCAAAGATTAGATTACCGCGGCCTTGCGTGGCCCTAGCAGAGTGGCCAAATCGCTTCTCAATTTTATCTTTGGTTTCATCGTCTGTGAGCAAAACTATGTTGATACCAGAATTCAGCAAAATTGAGACGACATCGCTTTGCAAAAAGTAAACAATCGCCATGCCATGATCGGCAGAGATGAAGATGAGTTTGGTCATTGCTACTTTTTTATGTGTAGACATATAATATTCATAATAGCTATTCGTTTTTCTCTTTGCTTCCCATCCTTTGCAATAAGCAAGTTACTAGTAATACCAATTGAAAATTTTATTGTACACGGTTAACAATACTTTCTTAATCGGTGCCAACTCCAAAATAAGTTTGCCTATTGATGTATGTTTTTCCGGTTGCTTATTTCCCATCTCACCACGGAGATAGCCAAGTGTATTGCTCAAATTCATCGTCAGTGGATCGGAGACCATCAGGCGCAGTAGGCCTGCTTCGTTCATACGCTTGTCAAGTTGGCGAACTTGTCCCATCGGCTTGTCCATTTCAAAGGGCAGGAAGCCCTGCAAGATGGATTTATAGGCAGTAAATTGCCAATGTGACCCGCCAGCCATAGCAGTTACACCTTGATAGCTTATTTTCCAATCTTTAGTCTCTGAATATACCTTGCGGTTCTCTTCCTCGGTCTGCCCAAGCGAGAGATTAAATTCCAAAAAGGTTTCCCAAGGGATAAATTGTCCATCTTCAAGCCTGGCCTTGTTTTCATCTCGAGCCCAATCCAGCGAAGCGCTGTAAAACTCAGGCGGCGTGCGGAAAGGTCGCGCGGTCACCATCCCAACGTTGGGGTAGGTTTCTAGGATTTCGACCGAACGTGAAAGCCAATTGGGTGAAAATAGTACGTCACTGTCTGCGTACGAAATGATCTCGCCAGGTGCACCCGCTAAAATTACATTCCATGCACCACCTTTACCAACGTTTTTGTCAGACAGGATCAAATATTGGATATGGCTTGCTTCCTTTTCTTTGATCAGGAAGTCGCGTACTTCAGGGCAGGAGCCATTGTCGAAGACCAGCAGGTCGAATGGCAATCCCGCATCCACCCGCATCGAGTCCAGGCTGACTTTTAATACATCCAGGGTCTCTGCGTAAAATCCGCTTAGAAACGGGATGTAGGTCAGCATAGTGGCGGTAATCCGCTTTGGCTTGGCTACGGCATTGACAAACTTGGCAGGGTTTTGACCTTTACGCATAGGTATCAAATTCCAGATTAATGGTTGACGGCTGGAGAATTCGGTATTGGTCTTCGAGAGTTGCAGACTTCTCCAATTTACGATTTTGGTTGACGTATACCAATTATTGATTCCCAAATATCTTCTTAAATCTCTTTAACCAACCCTTTGGGCGAACTACTATTTCTAACTTATTTTCGGGCAAGAAAGAAAACACATTGCGTAAAATCAACTCTACTCCGCGCCAAAAACGTCCCCACGAAAACGCGGGGGTAATGAGCCGACCATTCACCAAACGCGTTGTGGCATCCAAAATCGTGTAGCGCACGGCGGCTGACCCTCCTGCGAGGAGCGTATTTTCGTCTGTTTCAGGATGATTGTGATGTGAAATCCCACCCCGCAGATGATGATAATCGTGGTTCTGATGCACAATCATGACCGAGGATGTGCAGTCGATTACAGGCCATTTTTCCTGATGGGCTTTGTAGATCATCCAGTTATCCCAACCTCCTCGGCCAATTGCGAAAGGCGGTAAATCGATATAGCAGGTATTTGGGAATAGGAAAAAATCGGAGCCGGAGGGTCGGTGAAGTTCACCCAGCTCATGGACACTTGATCTAAGACCGGCTTCCCATCCTTTTGAGAATTTCAACGATTCTGTTACATCCAGGTCCCAACGTTGGCTCAATAACACAAATTTCTTTTTCAACCTAAGTGCCTGCTGGGCCGCTTCGAAAAAATCGGGCATTAAGATCATGTCTGTATTGATAATGCATAATAAGCCATTATCGCTATGTTCACGCGCGAGTTGAAACATGGACGAGATGAGGGGTGTGCCACTTGCGTTTCGGTCTACATCGGGCAAATGCTTTACACCGAGTTCCTGAGCAACTTTTGCAAGGCCATCTTCATCGCCAAGTAGGATGACATCTGCATCCGGCAGTAGAGTCCATGACTTGATGGCATTGTGCTGAATGGTCCCAATATGTGGATCAGTGAAGGGCTTGGGAGCAGAGAAAAGTGTAATGGGTGCCATGCTTATTTATCGTAAAGTGTCTTATGACGCACAGTGGAATTAATCGCAGCTAAATTCGGTTCATTTTGAACCAAATCAAGAAGTTCTTGGAAGGTAAAATCATCGCGGCCATTAAAGTGATCAAATAATAGACGCATAAATTCAAGATCTTCAGGAGTATCCACTGTCCAGCGCATATGACCATAACTAGGCGTATGCTGAAGTTGCGCAATATTAAACCCACGTTGGGATACACCAGCTGTAAGATTTTTTTCTTTTGGCTTCAGCATTACGCCTTCATAAAGATACGGCATTACGTGTTCACGATGGAGGCTTTCGGTTGAGTGCTCCCAGGCTTTTTTCAATGCTGAAAAGGTGCAAACTTCTGTATCGAGGCCAATTGGATAGGTTCTGCCCCATGGGGGCGGCAAACGATTACATGTGAAATCATAAGAGCCATCCAATAAGGTATTGAGACAATCTCCAATCAAGAAGGGATCAATAACGGGGCAATCAGCAGTAATGCGCACGACTAGATCAGCCTTGGCATGGGAGGCAGCTTGATAATAACGGTCGAGCACATCATTCTGGCTGCCTCGAGTGTAGCCAATGCCCTTCGAATCACACCACGCAGCTATAGGGTCGTCTGATGCGTCAGTGGTCGTCGCCACGAGTACTTGGTCAATGTTGGTCGCCCGTGATGTCCGTGCAACGACATGTGCCAACATTGGCTGTCCGGCAATATCCAACAGTACTTTGTCAGGCAAGCGAGAAGAACTCATTCGGGCTTGGATGATGGCCACAACATGATAAGACATAAAATTTACTTTTTCTTGGCGAGCTTTTTAGAGCGCTTTTTTCGATTTAGCTCTTCCATCTTTTTACGCTGCCTTTGAATAGCAAAGCTGCGTTTCCACACAGAAGGTAGCATCATTATCAAACCCACCAACATACCAATACCCAGTGCAATAACGATCAGTAAGCCAATCGTTCCCTCCACTACATAACCAAAAAAATCAATCTCCACCAAAGTCTGGTTATAGCTTGAAAAGAAGACAGCCAAAATGGCCACTGCAACCATAATTACCAATGAGAAAAACATCAGGACCTCTTTCGTTCAAGCAAGTTTCAAGATAGTGTCATAAGTACTAAGTAATTTTCTTGCATTTTTTTTCCAATCAGCACGTTTTTCAGCAATAGCGCGTGATTCAAGCCCAAGTTTGAATAAAGATTTACGCTGTTCAATAGCCTGTAAAATTTTTGTTGTAAGCTCTTCCACATTGTCATCTTCAAATAACCAACCATTCTTTCCTTCGGTCACCCATTCCTTATTGGCTGGGATGTCTGAAACTAGACACGGCAATCCGCACGCCAGCGCTTCCAAAAGCGAAACAGATGAACCATCGATATGAGAAGGGCTAATATATAAATCAGCCCAATGATACCAGCGGGGAAGATCGATTTGGGAGATTCGCCCTCCAAATGTTACACGCGCTAGCACACCACCATTGAGCAGAATATTACGGATGCGGCTCCCTTGGGAGCCACTACCAAGCATGATCATATTAAGCTCAGGCCTGGTCTGCACTGCTTTGACAAAGGCCCGCGCTAGAAGGTCTACTCCATAGCGTGGTTCCCAAGATCTGTTACAGAACAATGTAAAACTATTTTCTTTACCCAAAAGTTTATCGCGTCCATTTGGGTTGAATTTTTCTAAGTTCACACCCCAAGGGAATACCACAGTATGAGCATTATTCATGCCGTAGGAGTGGGCTGAGGCTTGTGTAACATTGGCATCACTGGTAAAGAAGGTGGAGCGCTTCAATGTGTAACGCGTAACCCATTGCCACCATTTGCCACGGTGGATATATTCCAACAAGTCGAAGGCCCAAGACATAGTAAAGATAGGTCTAAAGCCAGTTAGAACAGCGATGAAGGCACATGTTTGGATAGGACCAGCATGAACTATGTCAGGCTTGATTTGCTTTATCACCTTCCGTAAACTAATAACAAGCTTGGGCAAATCTCTCCAATGGAAATAACCTTTCCCGCCTGCCCAGGAAATAATTTCAACACCTTCAGGTACTGGTCGATCTTCCGACTGTCGGTGATTATATTCTAGTCGGAGGTGATAGACCTCATGTCCGCCTGCTTTAATCGATGAAAGAAAGCGGTGATCATGGGTGCAATAATCGTTGGAGAAGTATATAATGCGTGCCACTTACTCTCCGAGGTCGGTCCAACGCATTTCTTTACCTAAAGGCATGTCGGCCAGCAGTTTGGTCCCAATGACTTCTTGTATTTGATCTGGTTTAATGGCGCCCGGCGTGGCAGGGCGCAACACGTCGATCATTTCTCGCGTAAAAATTTCTCCAGCTTTGATATCGCGTGCTGCTCGCAAACATCGTCGTTGGACAACTTGCGTTTCTTGCTCATTGGCAGTGATAAATTTATCTGGAGAACCCAATGCTCTTTCCAATAAACGCGTCTCTTCAACCATGTGCGCCCAGTCTTCAGGATTCATTGCAAATTTATGGTCGGGGCCCTCGCCCTCGTTGCTATCTGTAAAGTGACGTTCGATCACACGCGCGCCCAAAGCTACTGCGCCAAGCACCGTCGCATTACCATGGGTGTGATCAGACAACCCCAGAACAACTTCAGGGAACATACTGGCATACGTTTTCAATACATTCAAGTTGATGTAATCATAGTTTTCCGGGCTGGCGGTGTAATTCGTATTGCATTGCATAAGGCATAACTGCTTATTAATTTTTAAAATCGCATGTACAGCTTTTTGTACTTCGCCAATAGTTGATGCACCTGTAGCAATAAAAAACGGTTTGCCCTTGCTGGCCATACGTTCCAGGGCTTCAATCCAATCAATCTCACCTGACCCTGCTTTGTACATCTTTACATATTGATCAAGAAAATCAATTGACTCGAAATCATACGGGGAAGAGAAATAGTCAATCCCAACTTCAGCGCACTCCTTACTCAGAGTTTGACTCCATTCGAACGGAATGGACGCGCCCTCGTAAACCTCCGTCACAGATTTTTCCCAAGTCGCTTGATGGGATACCTGACCGCCGTTCATCGCTTTGAAGCCATACTCCGAGACAATCTTGGGGGCAATGAAATTCTGAAATTTGGCTGCATTTGCCCCGGCATCTTTGGCGAGACGGATAAGTTCCTTCGCCCGCTCCAGGTCGCCGTCATGGTTGGCGGCGATATCTGCAATGAAATAGGTCGGGTGGTTTGAGCCGATACTGTGAGAGCCGATTTTGAATTCCATATAATCTCCAGACAGCAGAGAACTACAAATCTCTAAATATGTTGATAACTCCGCATTTTCTGTGGATAACTCTGTACGTATTGTGTATAAAACTCCTTTAATCCAGCGGATAACTCAGGGATATCATGACCAAGATCTGTAGAAAGCTTGTGGATAGAAAGGTTGAGGTTGGGAGATCGGGGTGCTGTCAAGTCTGATCCTTCAATTGATATTGATTCAATAAGGTTTTCGTTTAGCTTGAACCGGCGTGCAATCTCAATCCCGAACTGGTATTTACTGACACTTTGGGTTCCTACAACATGATATAAACCAATCAATTCTTTTCCGAGCATAGACATGAGCGTTTCTGTGAGATGATTTACGAACATTGGACAAAATATCACATCGGTAAATCCATTAACTTTCTTTCCTGCATTTAAATTATTGAAGAAAAATTCTGCCAGGCTGCGTGTTCCATGCAATGACCATCCGTAGAAATTGACACGAGTTACCACCGCTTCAGGATTAACCGATAGAACTGCAAGTTCACCATCCAGTTTGGTCTGTGCATACACACCAAGAGGATTAGGTTTGTCATCTTCAGTATAGGTGCCATCTTTTGAGCCATCAAAGACAGCATCTGTTGATATATGGATCAATTGAATTCCACGTTTGGCACACACCGCTGCCAGTTCTCCCGGCAATTCGGCATTGAGTAGACGGGCGCCTTCTGGATCAAGCTCGCAGGAATCTACATCTGCCATGGCAGCAGTGTGGATTACAGCATCAGGACGAGATTCTTCCAGTAAACGGGAGCATGCTCCAGGGTCGAGCAGATCCGCTTTGAGTAATTCGAATGGTGTCCCATTTAATTTACCGCGGTCTACGCCTACAATCGAATGACTATCAGCCATTTGCAAACAAAAATTGAGTCCCAATAAGCCGCTTGCTCCTGTAACGAGAATTCGCATTTACCCATCCAGTTTTCTTTCGGAAAGAGCTTTTTCAAACGGAGCTATGTGTTTCTTAATACCTTCTAAATCGAGCCACTCGGTGTTGTTATCGCTAGTATAAGTAAACCCTTCAGGAGTAGGTGTGCCTTTGTTTTTCCATGAGTATCCAAACCAGCTGGCTTCAGCCGGTTGGATGACGTACATGTCTTCCAGTTCGATACTGTGTCGGGCTTCATCATTGGAGAGCAGATCTTCATGCAATTTTTCGCCAGGACGTATTCCAATAATCTCGATTTCAGCATCAGGCGCAATAGCCTCTGCGAGGTCTACAACCTTAGTACTAGGAATTTTGGGAACGAAGACTTCGCCACCTTCCATTTGTTCAATGCATTTGATGACGAAATGTACACCTTGCTCAAGAGAGAGCCAAAAGCGAGTCATGCGGTCATCGGTTATTGTGATTTTTCCACTGGCACGCTGATTAAGAAAAAGGGGCACGACCGAGCCCCGGCTACCCACCACGTTACCATACCGGACGCATGAGTAACGAGTGGATGAGCCGGCGGTATATGCATTACTTTGTATAACCAGTTTTTCTGCCACTAGTTTGGTGCCACCGTATAGGTTGGCCGGGCTGACAGCTTTATCGGTACTGAGAGCCAGAACTTTGGATACCCCCGCATCAAGGGCGGCTTCAAGAACATTTGATGTGCCTAATATGTTGGTCTTAACCGCCTCCATTGGATTGTATTCGCAAGCAGAAACCTGTTTTAGAGCGGCGGCATGAACAACTATATCGACACCGTGCATGGCCCTGACAAGACGGTCGCGGTCGCGCACGTTCCCTATAAAGTAGCGCAGGCGTGAGTCGTCATACTCGCCAACGCGCATTTCATGTTGCTTGAGTTCATCTCGGCTAAAGATGATGATCTTCTTGGGCTGCTTTTCAGCCAGCATGATCTTGGTAAATTTCTTGCCAAAGGAGCCCGTCCCGCCAGTGATGAGGATGACTTTATTTTTCCAGTCCATTTTTTCTCCAAAAGGTTATGAGTAGCGAGCAGAGTTTAGTCTCTGCTCGCTACTTTTCTAATAACAATCATAGGATATTGTCCATGCTTACCAAAAAACCATGGGAAATGTTCTTCAAGCCAGAAAATGACTTTTAAGAAGGCTGCCCCTCCCACTTGTGGGCGTACAAACCAGCGCATAAAGCGCGGGCTCAGGCTGCGCCATGGGTGGACAGTATAGTTCACTGTATTTTTCAATTCCTTTTTCAGCCAGCGTGGAGTCATTTTCTCAACAAAAGTGCCAGCCTGGTCATCTTCCGTGGACCAATCTTTTTTTCGTTTAAGTCCGCGCCCACTGAGGAGACGGCCCACTTGAATAAAGGGTTCTGCCATACGCATTAGTAGTGGTTCGTGCCACCCATTGACAATTACCGCGGTCCGCTCCACTTTAAGCACGCGCTGAAATTCCTGATATGCACGCCTGTGCTCACTTAATGGCAGATGGTGAATAGCATGCAATGATACTGCGCCATCGAAAACATCTGATTTCATGGGCAGGTGAGCGATGTCAGCAACTATGTATAGGCCGCGTTCGCCCAACTTCTTACGAGCCTCTTTCAGGGCCGTGATCGAAATATCCGCGCATAGGCGATAGCGATAGCCTTCAGAATAGGTCAGGTATTCCGGCCATTGGACAGGACCAGAGCCCCCATCTAACAGGAACTTACCAGTCGGGGCCAGATGGCGGCTGACACGCAAATGACACTTATGGATGTAATCACGTGAAATTGAGCGCAAGTCTTCGTAGCGGGCATTTTGATACAGTCCGTCCCCAGCTTGCATCCAGCCGATCTGGTCGTAAAATTTGCGCACTTGTTGTTTGGTATTCGTCATTCTTTCAATCATCCCTCACCCTGCCCCTCTCCCTTAGAGGGAGATGGGAATCTTGACCAGAACGCATTACCATTTTATTGGCTTTCCAGCCAGGTATTCAAATGTTTGCTTATATTCAGCCTGGCCTTCCTCAGAGAGCACACGGCCAAGCGGCCAGACATCCACATCTTTCCAGAAGTGCATTAGCCGCCAGGGGAATGGCTGTGGGTATTCAAAGAAAAAGCGATAAGCATACTCCCAGGCGATCTCGATTTGGGCCTGGCTCAAACGTTTTGGATTCTTGATAGCGGCATCCAGCATAGCGTAATACTCGCCCCAATCTTGGGGATCAAGCGTGAAGCCACGTTTCCGATAATGTGTCTCACCACAAACAATCACAGGGATGCCTCTCATCGTCATTTCCATGCCAGTCGTAGTAGTGTATACCAGCCCCAAAGAAGCAACTTCCATCAGATCGTAGGTGTTGACCTTCTCCATGGGTCCAATAATGTGGATGTGCTCTGGGATGGACGGCAGCGCTTCGTTAACAACGTCTATCATCGAGCGGCCGTGTGTCAGACGCTCACCGGGATGCACACGCATCACCAACTGGACCTCGGGCTTGCTAGCCAAAAATCGGACGGTTTCAGCAATCCAAGCAGCCATACTCTTTGCGAACGTTTTGCGTCCCAATGTCAGACTGTCGCCCAGCACATTGGTTGCCAGCAGGACGACAGTGCGTTCATCTAATCCCAAGTCTTTGCGCAACTGCTCGCCACCGACGGTTTTCACATCCTGCCACTTACGCTCAGATTTCCCAAAGGCTTTTGCGCCCCTACGTGCAGACTCTAGGTCTTCAACCAGGCTGCGCTGGTCATCGGTCAGCTTATGGCCACCGCGCGCAGCCCAAAGATCGTCGGTGCGCTGACGCATGACTTGCTCATCCTGAGCAATCCAGACTTGCTCGCGTTGGTCGTTGAATTCGTAAGTCACTGTGCGGACTCCAAGCTTGCGGGCCACACGGTAAACCGCGCCTAATTCGGTGATAGTCCCGTTAGGGATCAGTACAACGTCGGGCTTTTCGGCCTGTATGTAGGCTAAGGCGGCCCGGGCTATGTAGTCATTGCGGTTATAGCGCAGTCGGTACAAGTCGCTATTTTCGTCCACCTCCTCGATTTGCAAAGTATATTGCGTGTCATATGTGGAGACGAGTGCAATCTCATCGACCAGATTCCCTGGCAAAACGGAAGCAGGTTTGACGTCCAACAAAGAAGCGGTGCTTACCAATCCTTCAAGCGGAGCAAGAACACGTTGTGTGTATAAATCCTGACGACGCAGGTCAAATCTATTGATCTCCTTGGACAAGTCACCATAGGGAAGATAAGCCATTGTGACCTTGTGACCAAGTCCGCGCAGGGTCAAGCCAATCATAGCAGCCTGCTCAATCCAGTAGTGTAGGGTTGCAAATAGTAACAGTTTTTTTTCGGCCTGTGCCTGCTTAGCAAAGGGTCGCACTTGTTCAACGGCAGCAGGTAGGGCAGCGTTTAATTGCTCCAGATTGTAGCGAGTACGTGGACGGGTTTTCCGAACACTATCGTACAATACGACAGCAAAATCTATGTTCCCTAATAAGTTCTTTAAGGCCATTTATTCGACTTTCTCAATTTCCCAATCCAAGCGCGGACGTATAAGACCTTGACGCGGTTCTGCCCAATGTGTGCCAGGCGCTCCGGAAATGTCCACATTAAAAGTTAAAACCTGCTCGTCTTGGAAATAGCGGCGCACGCCGAATGAACTGGCATTCATTCCTAGCGAGAAACGACCCTCATTAAACAAATCGGCTGGCAAAGTACAACGGCTGAAATAGTGACCGCTACTACGTGCGCCGTATTGTTCGTATTTTTGGCTGTCATCAGTATCAAAGGATGTGATAATGTATTCTCCACGCATGCTACTCAGATAGAATCCCACCCGCAGCCCAGTTAGGGGCGCTTCGAGACGATATTCCAATTCGATCATAAGCGGCTCAATAGAGCGAACCGTTTCGATAACTTTGCCCTGCTTGTTTTTCAAGCGCAACGCGATCGGACGGAACGGTGCCGCGTTTGGTGGGATTTCGTCTGCATTCCAAATTCGCTCACCTGATGAAGATTGCCCCGATGAGAGATAATAATCTACTGCCTGTTGGGTAGGTCCGCGCATCAGCAATTTGCCTTTGTCAAGCACAATCGTTTCTTCTGTCAAACGTAAGATGGCAGACATATTGTGGCTGACAAAGAGCACGGTACTACCCTGCTGAGCAACATCACTCATTTTCCCAATACACTTTTTCTGGAACTCTGCATCTCCAACTGCCAATACTTCGTCTACAACCAAGATTTCAGGTTCAAGGTGTGCCGCAACTGCGAAAGCCAGTCTCAGATACATGCCAGATGAATATCGTTTGACAGGAGTTTCGATAAATTTCTCTACTTCAGAGAAAGCTACAATCTCATCAAATTTTCTTTGGATCTCGGCCCGTTTCATACCCAGGATCGCACCATTCATATAGATGTTTTCTCGGCCGGTTAACTCAGGGTGAAATCCGGTACCAACTTCAAGCAATGCACCAACTCGTCCACGGACGGTGACGGTTCCCCGGGTCGGTTCAGTGATACGCGACAAAATTTTCAGCAGAGTGCTTTTCCCTGCACCGTTACGACCGACAATGCCTAAGACTTTACCTTCTTGCAAATCAAAAGAGACATCCTTCAAAGCCCAAATGTAGTTGGGCTGATCTTCCAATATGAGCTGTTTTTTTCCTATTGAGCGCACCCAACGTATTGGCGCGGTAGCTTTTTTAACAAACACGTCCCGTAACATGCCATACTTGAATTTTGCAGGGGCAGTCCCAATCTTATAGCGCTTCCCCAGATTTTCTACTCTGATTGCAGTTGTCATAAATTAATTACCAGAGAGAAGAGAATAGATAAGTAGTGAGTAGTCATTCTCGCTAGATACTGTTTTCAATTCCCTACTCTCTACTCTCTGTTTTCTCTATTCTCTCTAAATTGTGTCCGCAAAGGTGCGTTCCATGTTCCGGAAATAGAACAAGCCGCTCACTAAAACAAGTATTGATATTGTTACCGAGACCCAAAGTGCGGCGTCTGGCCCGTTGCCTGCATCCAACAAAGCCCAACGAAAGCCGTTTACGACACCGGCCATAGGGTTTAAAGAATAAACCAACTGCCATTTCTCAGAAATGACACTCGCCGAGTAAGCAACCGGGGTCATAAAAAGCCAAAATTGTGTCAAAAAAGGCAAGGCATAGTTAACATCACGGTACTTGACATTAATCGCAGATAACCACAAAGCCACACCCAGCGCGGTGATAATCGATAACAACAGGAAGAAAGGTAATGCCCAGATAACATTCCATGCAGGGGTTACCTCATAATAAATCATTAACCCGATCATAACTACGAAGCCGATAGCGAAATCCACCAAGCCGGCCAAAACCGAGGAAATCGGTAGTATCATTTTGGGGAAATAGATCTTGGTCACCATGTTGTGATTGGCCGTTAATGAGCGGCTGCCCTGGTTGAGTGCGTTCACAAACAATCCCCAGGGCAGCAATGCTGTAAACGAAAAAATAGGGTATGGGATCCCGTCTGTGGGTACTTTTGCAATTGTGCCAAACACAAAATTAAAGACGATCATGATCATAACTGGCTGTATGATGGCCCAGGAGGCGCCTAAGAGGGTTTGTTTATAACGTACCTTTAAGATACGCCATATCATGAAGAAAATTAACTCACGATAACTCCATAAATCGCGTAAATTGAGCCCAGCCAAACGTGTGGAGGGCTTGATATAAACGGTGATCGGTTCGGATTTTACGAATTCTGCCATAAGACACTTGAAGCGGTGAGGACAATTTACCGTCCGTTTCGCACTATACTTTACTCTTTATTATTTCCCTATTTTCTTTGAACCATTCAATTGTACGACGTAGCCCCTCTTCAAATTGAACTTGCGCTTGCCAACCAAAATATTTCTTAGCACGGCTAACGTCCATACCGCGCCGTGGCTGGCCGTTTGGCTTGTCGGTTTCCCAAAACAATCTTCCCTCAAACCCAGTCATGCGTTGAATCATCTCCGCAAGGTCTTTAATCGAAATCTCATAGCCAGATCCCAAATTAACTGGCTCTGATCCGTTATATTTCTCCGCGGCTGTTACGATCGCATCCGCAGCATCCTCCACGTATAGGAATTCTCGGGTGGGTGAACCATCTCCCCAAACAGCCAGTTCATTATCACCTCGGTCCTGTGATTCAATCGTCTTCCGGATCAATGCCGGTATGACATGTGAAGTTTGCAAATCAAAATTATCACCGGGGCCATATAAATTAACTGGCAGGAGGTAAATTGCGTTGAATCCATACTGCTCGCGGTAGGCTTGTGCCTGCACCAGCATCATTTTCTTTGCTAGACCATACGGCGCATTGGTCTCTTCAGGATAACCAATCCACAAGTCTTCTTCCTTGAATGGAACAGGCGTAAATTTAGGATAAGCACACACCGTACCGATGGCCACAAATTTATCTATACCGCGCTGCCAAGCTTGGTGCATCAACTCGACACCCATCATTAGGTTGTCATAGAAGAATTCAGCTGGATGATCACGGTTCGCACCAATGCCGCCTACGTTGGCAGCCAAGTGTATGATAAGTGAGTTTTCAGCACCCCGCCCATTGCTGAGTGCTTCATCTAACATGTGTGTTATCGCATCGTGATCAGTCAAATCATATTCCTGGCTTTTCGGAATAAATATATCTGTTGCACCTTGTTCTCTTAACTTTGAAATAACAAACGCGCCAAGAAATCCGGTTCCCCCAGTTACTATCACTCGCTTATCCTGCCAATAACCCTTGCCCATTCTAATTACTCCTTACTGCACAATAAACTGCGCGTTACGATATTTCTCATCGGCCGGATTTCGAATCAATCCTGTTTTCAAGGCAAACAAGACTTCACGCACTCCATCATCAACAGTCAAGGTTGTTTCAAATCCCAACTCACGTTTAATCTTATCAAACGACACCGTAATATCACGCATATCGCCGCCGAAGGTCAAATCCTTGTATTCCACAACCGTCTCCGGCATTCGTTTCAGTATCAATCCAAC
The DNA here is from genome assembly GCA_030123675.1 of Anaerolineae bacterium. Classification (GTDB taxonomy): domain Bacteria; phylum Chloroflexota; class Anaerolineae; order Anaerolineales; family Villigracilaceae; genus JAABUE01. The sequence goes on from JASJYH010000024.1 coordinate 15,589, forward strand.
AATTTCATCTTTTGTGTAATTTCCTTCAGGCGTACCCAGGTTGAATACTTGGCCACGTATTTTCTTTTCTGGCACTTCCAAGACCATTATTATTCCACGGATCACATCAAGAATATGTACAAACGAACGTGAGTAGCCACGCTGATAAATGATCAATTCGCGCTTTGTGAACGCTTCCAGAACAAATTGGTTTACGATCAAATCAAACCGTGTTCGCAGCGACATACCATATAGGGTCGCAAAACGGAAAGATATTGGTGCCGTTGAGGCATCTTTTTGATCAATTAAGTATTCTTCTGCTGCGATTTTGGTTTCCGCATAAAGTGATTGTGGGTTTAGGGGAGATTCTTCAGTAACAGGCTTACCATCAGATGAGAGACCATAATTACTATATGTAGAGGCGAACACGAATCTTTCTACGCCTAAAGTTGCTGCCTGCTCAAAGACCATTTTCGTAGCTTCAACGTTATACTGCCATGTCACCTGCTTCCCGACTGCCTGACAAGCTGGGAAACCGACAATCGCTGCTAGGTGAACTAAGGCATAAGGAATTGGCCATTCCCCTTTTGTATTATCACGGATAGCGCGTGGCTCAGTCACATCTGCCTTGAAGAAGCGGAAGTTAGGGTGATGCATAAACGGGACTAACGACTCGCCTCCAAATAGCAAAGAGTCTAATACCGTGACCCGATAATTAGCGCGTAGCAATTCTGAAGTCAGGAGTGAACCGATATATCCGGCTCCACCCGTGATTAAGATGTGACGTAAGTCAGTCATTCTTAGGATCCATGTGAAGCAGCACTTTAAATCCATTGATTTCAAGTGCCGGAGAATCCCCATCGGGCACGATAATTACATCCTGTTCCAAACAAGATAACCGACAAATATCAGCGACATCTCCTTCACCGATTAAACGAACACTATCATGCCCAGCTCGTTTGATTTCTGTGAGATGTGTTTTGACGCGCTGGCGCGTCCGGCGATATAAGCGAAATGAATGATCAATATAATTCATGGTCAGCCGAGCGCGTAAAGCAATTCCTTCGGGAGTGATAATGTAGCGCAACTTCTTTCGCTCAGCACGCTTAACCTTGACATATCCCTTGGAAACCAAGCGTTTTATATGCCAGTTTACTGTTCCAACAGCAACACCCAGCTTGGTAGCCAGTGATGCTTGAGTTACATCTGGATCGCGCTCGATCTGTTCAAGTAATGTCAGTTCTCTGACGTTTTCTTCAGGATTTTCCATTTCAAAATTCAGTGGCTGAATTATAGCGCAGAATTAATGCTTGTCAAACCAGAATTCTCCTAACAGGGGAATTCTGGATGCATAATCTTAAACTTATTATTACTCTTCTATTGACTGCAGTTAACACATCTAGAGCCTATAGAATTTTCTCTACTGCCGCTAGTACTTGTTCGATCTGCGTATCTGTCATTTCAGGATATCCTGGTAAAGCCAATAGTGTCTTACTACAACGCTCTGATACCGGGCATTGTCCTTCCCCCTTCCCAAATTCTCGACTGGGTTCAGCCAAATGCAAGGGCTGCGGATAATATACTCCGCTGGCAATGCCCGCCTCTTTTAGCTTCTGCTGAACAATATCTCGTTCTTCGAAGGGAACAACATATAGATGATACACATGCGTACGATCAGGCGCTTCAACCGGAACGCGCAATCCCAATTTAACAAGATACTTCGAATACACATGTGCTATATCAGCACGACGGGCATTCCAGGCATCCAGGTGTTTGAGCTTGACCCGCAACACCGCCGCCTGTAATTCATCCAGGCGGGAATTGTAGCCTAGCATTTCAGGGAAATATTTTTTCTTCCAGCCATGCATGCGCAGCTTGCGAACTTTTTCTGCGATCTCATCATCATTTGTAGTGACCATACCCCCATCTCCATAGGCGCCCATATTTTTGCTGGGGAAAAAGCTCAAGGTGCCAATATCACCGATGGTGCCTGTTTTCTTTCCTTTGTACACTGCACCAATCGCCTGGGCATTATCTTCGATCACTTTCAGGTTATGTTTTTGTGCGATTTCCATAATCTCGTCCATATTGGCGGGCTGCCCATATAAATGCACTGGAATTATGGCTTTTGTTTTCGATGTAACTGCCTTCTCAACCCCAATAGTGTCGATCAAATATGTATCACGATCAATATCTACAAAAACAGGTCGGGCACCAATTGTAATTACAGTGCTAGCGGTAGCGTAAAAACTTAATGAGGGTACGATCACTTCACCGCCTGGTTCTACACCAGCAGCACGTAACGCGATCACCAACGCATCCGTTCCAGAAGCAACACCAATTGCATGTTTTGCACCCAGATATGTGGCCATTTCTTCCTCAAAAGCAGCCACGTTTGATCCCAGGATAAAATGACCGGATTCAAGCACTCCTTCGATCACAGCATCTATTTCTTCTTTGATGCTATGGTACTGTGCGATCAAATCAAGAAAAGGGATTTTCATTTTGCTACTTTTCCAATCGACTCAACAACTTCTCCCTTTTTCAGATAACGCTCGTTGCATGCCGCACAACCAGCCTGCTCGTGTCCATTATGGGTCTCAAACTCGAGTTGAACGCCGCACTGACATATCCAGCCTTGAAGCCGGCCAGGGTTACCGTAAACAAGCCCAAAGTCCGGTACGCTGCGTGTCACCACTGTCCCCGCGCCGATGAAACAGTACCGTCCCAACACCACACCGCATACGATGGTAGCATTCGCACCGACACTGGCACCCTGCTTGATAAGGGTAGTCTTGTACTCGCCCTTTCGGCTGACATGGCTACGCGGATTGACAACATTAGTCAACACCACAGATGGTCCCAAAAAGACGTCATCTTCTACGATCACGCCCGTGTATAGAGAAACGTTATTCTGAATTTTGACGTTATTCCCAATAGTCACATCCGAAGCTACAAATACATTTTGGCCGATATTGCAACGTTCACCGATGTTAGCGTTACTCATCACGTGTGAGAAATGCCAAATTTTTGTTCCCGCACCGATTTGTGCTCCATCATCAACAAAGCTGGATTCGTGTACAAAAATATCCATTAAATTACCTAAATATTATTTATTAGATAGGTACGGATGTGCCAGGTTATCAATTTGTGAGATTTCAGATGTTCGAATGCGATAGGTTAGCTCGATGGAAGGCCGTACATCTTCAATTCCAAAGCCCTGGCCCGCCAGTGTTTTCTCATAAACGCGTGTATGTAAATCTGTAAAGCCCCCTGAAAATTCAATCTCTTCTCCATCAACCGTAATTGAGCGATAGGTTGTTTTGCCATCTGCTACAGCAGAATCGGGCAAATCATTCACATCCACGGAAAGAAACCAACGTACGCGTGCATTCTCCAGTTCAATATATCCGCTCATACACTTGTTGTCAGAATAATGTACTTTCACATCCCCAGCCGGGCCAAATAACCATAGTAGTAGGTCAAAGAAATGAATGCCAATATTGGTGGCTACTCCGCCCGACTTTTCGCTCTGGCCTTTCCAGGAGACATGGTACCAGATACCCCGGCTGGCGATGTAGGTCAGTATCACGTCTTGTTTCTTGGCGCGTGCGTTTTCCTGCATCGTCTGTCTCAACTTGAGCAACTCAGGGTGGACACGTAATTGCAATATTGTGTTCACTTTGCAGTTTGTTTCTTCTTCTATTTCTTCTAACCTATCTAGATTCCAAGGGTTAATCACTAACGGTTTTTCACAGATTACAGCTGCTCCTACACGCATTGCCAGACGGCAATGTGCGTCATGCAAATAATTTGGCGAGCAAATTGAAATGTAATCAATTTGATTCTCTTCAGGGCCTCGGCGCAGTTTTTCAAGGTGACGATCAAAGCGTTCTATCTCTGTAAAAAAGCTGACATCGTACCCAAACTGATCTAAAATCCCAACGGAATCCTTCGGATCAGTTGCTGCTACCAGAGTGTTTCCTGTATCTCTGATCGCCTGCAAGTGACGCGGTGCAATATAGCCTCCCACCCCGATAATCGCAAAGTTCTTTGCCATAAATAATTTATTCCAAATGAAAAGATTCACGCCACCATCTCAAGCGGCGTGTGAAGTTTATTTCGATGAATTCATATTCAAGTCCGCAATAACTGAATTGTAATCCTGATTGAATATCGGTCAAGTTCTGAGTTGTGGTATTTATATACTTCTCAAAGCACCTAAGCTCACTTACAATCAGGTCGCCATGAAGAACAATAATTATCTAGACCCTGCCCAACGACAATACCAATCTGCACGTTTAGCTCACTGGGATCGGATGGCAAAAAAACGTGATAGATGGCGTGGCATGGGCGGCTGGTATCACCAGCGCCTCGAAAAAATCTATCGCTTTCTAATCAGCCCTGGTCAGAGAGTGCTAGAAATCGGAAGCAGCTTTGGAGATTTGCTCGCCGCCGTCCAACCTGAGTCAGGCTTAGGCCTTGACTTTTCTGTCGAGATGATTGCTCGCGCCAAGCAACGATACCCTGAAATCGAATTCGTCAAAACAGACGCGCATAACTTATCCGCAATAAAAGGCCCCTTCGATACCATCATACTCTCCGACCTGGTCAATGAATTATGGGATGTCCAACAGGTGTTGGAACAGCTCAAGGCGCTCTGTGCGCCGCGCACACGCATCATTCTCAATTTCTACAGCCGCCTCTGGGAAATTCCTCTTTATATAACCCGGCTTTTGAACCTAGCTACTCCAACCCTGGCACAAAATTGGCTCACCCGCCAAGATGTAACCAACATGCTCAATTTAGCAGGTTTCGAAACCATTCGCTCCTGGCAAGATGTGCTCTGGCCCTTGCCACTTGGCGATTTTTTCAACAAATTCCTTGTCCGCTTATGGCCATTTCGCGAGTTGGCCCTGGCAAATTTTTTGGTCGCGCGCCCCTTTCCGGAAGAGACCATGAAAAATCCTGCGGTTTCGGTTGTTATTCCAGCCAGAAATGAAACCGGCAACATAAAGGCTATCTTTGATCGTGTTCCCAAAATGGGACGAGAAACTGAGCTGGTTTTTATCGAGGGACATTCTCAGGACGACACCTTTGATACCATCAAGAAGGAAATCGCTGCGCATCCGACCACCCGCAGCCTGCTCCTACGTCAAGCGGGTATTGGAAAAGGGGATGCGGTACGACTTGGCTTCGAGCACGCCAATGGCGACATCCTGATGATCCTGGATGCAGATCTCACAGTTCCTCCCGAAGACCTGCCCCGCTTTTACAACGCCCTTGTTTCTGGCAAGGGCGAGTTTATCAATGGTGTCCGACTGGTCTATCCGATGGAAGATCAAGCCATGCGTAGTCTGAATTTATTGGGAAATAAGTTTTTCAGTTTGGCGTTTTCCTGGCTTCTGGGTCAGCCCATCAAAGATACACTCTGCGGCACAAAGGTGATGTGGAATACAGATTATGACCTAATCGCCGCCAACCGGGCCTACTTTGGCGATTTTGACCCATTCGGCGATTTTGATCTGATTTTCGGGGCCGCCAAACTTAACCTTAAGATTGTGGATTTGCCCATCCGCTACCGCGAGCGGACCTACGGCAATACCAACATCTCGCGTTGGAAACATGGGCTGTTATTATTTCGGATGGTGGCCTTCGCTGCTCGGCGGATTAAGTTTGTTTAGTAGAAACAACCATCGTGAAAATCTGGATGATCCACTAAACGCAATGGTTAAAAACAAAGCTGTCTGCACGTTTATTTTTCGGGGCAATGTCGTTCACCGCTTTGAGGAGTATAAACGGCGATCTGATCCTCAGGATAGATTGCATCTTCCTGATAGTTGCATAAGATGGGTTTGATCACACGCCGCACCCAGACATTGTTTTCTTCTCCAAAAGCATAATTCTTACCCAACAATCGATAGGATAGAGGATCCACCACAATAGCTGTAAAGCGTTGACTTTCCATATCGCTACGAAAGACCTGTAGATAATCTAGATTATTAGCCATTGCCATTTCCATCAGTTCTTCACGTTCGTATTCCGGGACCATGTTGACACCCTCCAGCATGTGCATGGAGATGAGATGGCGCTGTGTAATAAATAGAATCTCGCCGCCCTGCCTATTGACCGCATCCACACGCGCCTGCAGTTGATACACAATGGATTCCGTCCGGGCCGGATCATATGTTTTAAGAGCCACATTGGCACCTATTAAAAACCAAGCGGGGACAGCTATGAGCAGCACAGCCAAACCCCAGGGTAGTTTGAACGGGCTGAGACTATTATCGTTTTCGGAAGCATAGCGTCTGAAAACTAAATAAACGCTTACGATAAGGAGGGTGGCGAGGTATGCATCCAGATTGTGGATGTCTACGCCGCCACCGATCTTCATGCTGACTATTAAACCGCCTACGAACAACACCGATAAAGCGGCGAAGGTTAACCCCAGGCGAACTGAGTGAAAGTCCACACGGCGCTGACGCAGGGCGAGGAAAATGGCTATCCACATTGGGAAGGATGCGACCAGCGCAGCAGGCAATACGCCTACGCTATAGGACGCGTTAGGGAGAAGCCGGTACCAGAGCAGGTTGGAGGCCAGGCTGGTATAAAAATAACCGGGGTCATGGATTCCGGATAATGTTATGTAAACACGTTGTGTCACTAATGCAATTACAAATCCAGTCATAACCCAAAGCAAAGGTTTCCGTATATAACTCCAGAAATTTTTGCCCTGAAAGGGAACTTCTAGAAAAAATAAAACGGAGGCTAGAATCCCTGGCATGGGATACCAGTTGATGCGGCTCAAGCCGCTCCAGACGGATGCAAGGAACAAAAAAATCCAAGTGCGACGATCATCCTGCCTGGAATAGCCCCACAGAATAAGGATCACGGGAACTGCTAGGTGGAAATAGAGTGGGCCCTGAAAGAAATACAAGACCATCCAGATCAAAAACAACCAGCGAAAAGCGCGTTCCCTCACATTGAGGCGCCAAATCAATATGTGCGCTGTCAGCCCCATAAGGGAAAAGCGCAGAAGTACTTGCCAGAAACGATGGAACCAGAGCGGCGCGTCAAATAGATACGGGGGCGTAAGCAACAGATGCAAGCTGGGATGCAAAATCGGCCAGGGCAGTCGGCTCCCAAAAATATTCTCAGATAAAAACAGCGCAGGGTAATAGTAGCGGCTGGTTTCCGACCATCCCATTGCAAAGGGATAGGAAGTTATCCCTGAAAATTGAGTTATCAATAAATTCAAGGACGTCTGAAATAAAACAACTAACAATAAAGAAGACAGCCACGGGGTGTTTTTCTTTATCAATTTTAGGCCAAACATACCTATTAGGCTGAAAGCCCAAAATACGAGCGTGCGCACCCAACCCAATTCGCCGAGCAAGTTTCTACCAAATGCTGAGGCAAATACAATCGTGTAGCCCGTCAGTGAGACTGTGAGCAGAATGTAGCCCAGCCAGCGGAGTTGCGCGGGGGGTTCCAAAAATGAAAGAATCCGCTCGCGCGTGCGGAAGCAGGTGGCAGTCAGCGTGAGAAGCGCAGCGAGTCCGCCAAATCCCAGAAGGGACAACAATCCCATCCACGATTTGCTGGCGAGGACAACCACGTCCAGTTCGGAGGCTAGGCCCAACAGTTGCCAAATCGCCAAATACGGCAATATCGCGCTAAGCAATAACACGCTGCGCCAGAATGTAAGCCGGGATGGCTGCGTCAGTTCCATAAGTTAATACCGCGATAATCTAAAGATGTAAGATAGTTCCGTATACGAAGTGAAGATTTTTATGTAGATATTCATTTTCACATGGTTGCGGCACTAGCGAGGCACTTCGTAAACCTTAACCACAGGATTGACTGCCGCAAGTGATAAACTTGGAAGGAAGGACGGCAGGCGGTACTCAAATGAGGCCAGCAGGCGCAAATCCGTCTCGCCAGCCAGCAGTTTGGTAAAGAAATCACATTCAACCGGATTGGTCTCGCAGATAAACTCATTCCCAAAACGGGCATATGTAAAACTATCGGCCACCAGATAATTGGCACCTCTTTCAAAAAGGCCTTCTTCACCCTCGTTATATCGGTAAGGTTTGTTGGTCGGGACAGTTTCTCCAGGGTATTTGACTAAGTAAATTGGATAGTTACGCGTACCAGCAAAGTAATTTGCTGGAATGGCAGGAGGGTAAAGGGTGTACTCCAACAATGTACCTGGCTCAAGAGTTTTAAGGAACTTACCAGCCGTTGTGCGGGCATCGTTGGCGAATAACAGGGCCACGCTGACAACTTGCATAAAAGAAGACCCAATAACCAGAATTACAACTGTACTTATTAATGGCGTTAAAAACGCATAGCCTCGCCGCTTGACGATGGAAACCAGATCTTCGACAAACAAGCTAGCAAGTACAGCGAACATTGGCAGGAATGGCAAAAAGAAGCGCGGCACATAGTTATAGGAAAGCATGAAGGGAATATCGAAAAGTATAATCGCAATCAAAATTACAAGAACGATATCCATTCTTTCGCGGTCCTCCCTATCTTTTTTAACCAAATACAATATGAGCTTGCCCGCGCTCCACAAAAATGCGATCAAGAATAAATAATATGCGGCAGTACCGACTGCGCCTTTCAATGCGCCCCATTGCCCATAGAAGCCAATCGTACTGTCCGGTCCGCGCCCGTAGCTGGCAAAACGCAATGCTGCCGGCACCATGCGTTTGAAGTAAAATGACATCCAGATCAGCGCTTTTGGGGTACCTAATACAAACCCAGCCACAGTTAAAGCCGTAGCGATAAAAAGCGTTTCAGCAGTCCGTAACCTTTCACTGTAAAGGTTTTTCCAATTCGAGACCAAAAAAATGACAAGCAAAATCACGATAAAACTTGCCCCCGTATATTTACTGGAAGCGGCGCAACCCGCCGAGAAAAAAGCCAGGTAAAGCCAAAGCCTACGCCCGAAGATTCGGTATTTTATGATCGCATACAGCGAGAGCGTGATGAAGAATAAAAGATACATATCGTTGTGAGCAAAGCGGGCATTGTGGGCGAGTGCGATATTCGACAAAGCGAAAAATGCAGACAACAGTCGGATGTAAATATTCGCACCGGCTATCTTCGTTATGCTATAGATTAAGAGGACCGTGAGACCGCCAAGCAAAACCGAAATTAGCCTTGCTGATACAATGATAGCTGCTATTGAGCCTCCCGCTTGTTTGACCAGCCAACCGAGTCCGTACATAACATGTTTGGGCAGGGAAGGGTAATTATAGTCAGGTTCGGTCTCGTCGAATTTCATTTCCCCGATCAGAGCCTTATTTACACGCCAAACAAGCTCATCCGGGTTCCAGAGAGAGGGAGCACCCCAGGAAATTCCGGGGATAGTCACCAACAGGAACAACAAAAATAAGATGATCGGGATAAGTCTTTCGTTCTTGACCAGAAAATTAGTGAAATTAAATTTCATCGTTTCCAATCCATATTCAGAAATACTAGTGAGTCAATCATAATTTTAGGAGCTGTAGTAGCGATTGAAGTTGCTGTGCTATTGCAGGAAAAAACGACTGATATCCTTACGACAAAATCATGAACTGATTTTGACAGAATATTACGTTAATCTTGCAAGATCAACGTGACAGGAAGTTTAGATGCACAATCTACATCAGCTTGATTCGGAATAAGCAACTGAACCTGCACACTCTTAAACGTCTCGATTTCTTCGTAATAACACTGCATCGGCTGGACCACCCATTCTACCCAGGCATTATTTTCTTCGCCAAACTGAAAATTTCTGTCTTTCACAGGAGCGCGCAATGGTTCGGTAATGATCAATGAAAATCGGTGGGATTCCAAATCTGAATAAAACTGTGTAAAATATCCAGCCCTGGCGCTCATAGCTTCATTCATCAGTATCTTTTTTTCATATTCAGGAACAAAGGCCACATCTTCAATGTAACCAAAAGTCAACAACTGACGTTGATCAATAAAAAGTATCTCCCCTTGAGATTTTCTGAGATCCACCTCCCGCCGAATGACTTCTAAAATTTCTTCCGCTCTCTCTTGAGGCAATAGCAAATCAAGGAATTTTTTATCTGAAACATCTTTTAATTTTACTAATTGATTTATATTCTCTGTATTATTGAATGTCCGCAATGCGGATAAAGGCTGGATTCCGGGAATGACCAACAGCAGTAGGAGCGCTCCCTTGATCCAAACCGGGGACGCATCAATCTGACTTAGCCACTGTCTGCCTCCGTTTTCCCAGGCGATCACTGTCGTGAAGAACAATCCGATTAAAAACATATCCAAATTATGTAGATCTCCACCACCACCAATTTTGGTTGATATGATTAAACCGACAATGAGAAAAGCAAACAAGGGCAAAACCAGTGTCAGTTTTTGCAAGGTATTTAGTTTCCATTTTTTAGTTACAAACAGATAGACCAACAATGCACTCATTGGAGCTGTAGCGATTAGCAAGGCTAGCAGGATGCCCATACCATAAGTCGCATTGGGAAAAAGGCGATACCACAACAACGGTTGCACTGAAGCGGACGATGTTATCGAAGATATGCTGACCGCACCTGTGCTCACCCACGATACAATTTCACCGCTTGAATAAAGCAACTGCACCCAATTCATAAGGCCCGGCCCATAATATCCGCCAACTAGGCCAGAGATCCCTAAAACAGAGGCCCGCCACCAAGTTGTTTTTTGAAGTTGTCCGTTTTGGAGAATGGCGCCTGAAAATTCCAGCATCACAATCCAGATGCCGGGAGCAAACACCCAGGTAAAACGGCTGGCTTCAGCAAAATAACCAGTTATAAATATCAGGGGAATCGCAAACCAGAGCGCACCGCGCCAGACAAGCGCAACAGCAAAAGCACATATGACTAAGGGTGGGTGAATTGGACCTTGCTTCAATATAATAAATGTAAAAAAGGCCAACAAAATCCAGAGTTTTTTGTCTTTGAAGTCGGTCCGAAAAACAGCAAATCCAAGCAGCAAATATGGGATAATGGTTGTCAATCCCACCCATAACCGCTCAACTCGAATGGATATGCCGGGAAAAATAAATGGGAATCCGCCGATAAACTGACGCCCAATATCTATCAACACATACACTTTTTGATCGGCCGGATAATCATACAAATGCCGCCCAAACATCATAGAGTAATCCCACATACGATTGCCTTCGGACCAACCTAGTGAGAAAGGATAATCGCTCACATTAATTAACGAATACGCAATTGAGAAAACACTTGAGCTGAGTAGTAGAGAAACCAGAATGGTCAACCAACTCATTAACGGTTTGCCAAATTTCAAGAAAATTGCCAAACCTAACGCTACATAAACCCAAAGCAATAATCGGAAATACAATCCGCTAAAAACAATCCCCCAGGGTGTGTATTGCAAAAACCAAACAGGGAAACCGAGCAGAATTATAGCCACCAGCCAGCGAAATGGTCCTAGTTTTTCACGGAAGGCCACAATCCGTTTTCGCCAACCAGATAGTGTAGCTTGCCTCCAAAAAACGAATCCCGAAGCGATCCACGATAAAACACAAAACACAATGAATACAAAGAAAACTGCTCCCCACTTGAGCGAAAATTCACCCCACCATATGCCCGTACCCCAGGCAATCTCATAAAATTCGATACACGCACGAATCAGAATGTACCCGAAAATTGCCAGCAATAAGATGCTGGCAATTTGGTCTCCCGTGTTCCGCTCTTTGTTCAATTTAACCATTGGTTAGATTAACTTCTGATTGAAATAATGTCTTTAAAAAAACGTAGGCGCTCACGCTCTTTGATAGCCTGGTCAATCGACTCGATCAATTTTCGATCCACGCGGTGGCCTCGCATACGATACACAAAGTCACGGATTGCTTGCGCGTGCGTCTGAATATTATCCTCTTTGTTAGGAATCTTCAATAAGAAATCACAATCAAAGTTGTGCAGGTCGGTATCTTTGTAAGGTAGAACCATTGGTAACCCCAATGCTAGGCACTCACGCGTTTTTAATGGGGATGATTCATCAAGCTGGATTCTGTGCAGCCCCAGCGAGCTGATAGCACAATCCATTGTTCCCAAGATTTTATTGTATGCTACAGTGTCAAGGTAGCCATACAGATGCAGATTTTCCGGGATAGAATCATGCCCATCGATTTGATTGTATCCAATAATGTGGATGCTTATGTCGGGAAAGGATAGTGCGAGCTGGGGCAATTTATCCACGCCTTGCCAAGGAGAATCTGGGGAACCGATAAATGCTATTCGAGGCTGGGAATTTTTGGGCGCAGGGAGAGGCGAGGTTTCATCCAAATTAATGCCATCTCCTATTACCCTAACATTATTGTGAGAGACCGCATTTTGTGGCATTGTCGCAAGTTGACTGGAGAGACAGACCAGACCACTGACGTTGTTTATCAGAATTCTACGTGTAAGGCGATTGTACCAATTATAAATCAGCCCCAGGCGTTTGTGCTGTATAATGTCGTTTGTGTTGAGTTCTTCCACCAACGGGGCAATGGAGGCCAAGCGGTGAATTGGATAGACATACATTCCGTAACGCAGATAAATGATATCTGGCTGGTATTGGCACACTGCCTTGAGCAGACGGCGGGCTGACTGTATGCGCTGCCATTCGCCGCGATAATAAAATACTTCGCCAGGGAGCAGAGGAGCACGCAAATCACGCTGGACTGTGTGCATGAAAAATTGGACATCGTGCCCTGCCTCTCGCCATGCGCCGATCTGCCGCATGATCTTTTTCCCCACGCCGCTTTTTGTTGTTCGAGGCCAGTGAAGTGAGATATAGGCAATGTGCATCGGCTAAAACTCAATTGCATGGCGTTTTGCCCAATGAATCAGGTTGAGCCAGCGCCAGACGCGGAAGTTGAAGGGCTTTTTGCCGGTTGAAATCCTTTGCCATTCTTCTGTAACTTTTCCTAAATTCAAAGCAAAGACATTATGCGCTGCCTCGCTGTTCAGAACTTGTTCAACCCAGGGTCGCAGGTTGTTGAGCCAGCGTTGTTCGGGTGTGGAGAATCCAACCTTGTCACGACGTTCCAAAATCGGCGCAGGTACAAGCCCATGCATGGCCTGCCGGAAAATGGATTTCGAGTTGCCGTCAATATCAATGATGTGTTCTTCGGGCAATGAAAAGATGAAGTTGATGAAACTTGAAGTAAGAAACGGAACCCGGCTTTCTATGGAATACGCCATAGAGTTGCGGTCTTCGTATCTGAGCAGCATGGGCAGGCTAGTTTCCATCACGCTCTGATACAGCATTTTCCGAAACGCATCCCGGCTGCGATCCCATTTATAAACTGGGGGCGGATCCACGCCTTGTTTTTCGAACCAGTTTTTATTGAACCAATCGGGCAGCAAGTCTTCGCCGATGGTTTTCCTGGCCAAGCCGTGAAGCCTCTCAGGGAGTAGCCAGCCGCCAGCTCGGAAAACCAACCAGGGGCCGCCAAAGTATGGACGCTGCCAGTTATTTCTTAGGAAAATAGAGGCTTCCAGCAAGTGCCCGCGCCGCAACATGGAAACCAGGCGCAGAGAGTAGAAATAGTTATAGCCGCCCAGCGATTCGTCCGCTCCTTGTCCATCAAGCATTACTTTGATACCAGCTTCTTGCGCGAGCCGAAATACGCAATTCTGGGCGTACATGCTGGTGCTGCTGAATGGCTCATCGAGTGAGTAAATGAAATCATCCAGATCGGATACGAGATTATCCTGGTGGATGCGTGTTTTGTGGGGAATCGTCCGTGCTTGATTGATGATCATATCCATCCAGGCTTCTTCGTTGAGTTTGTCGTCATCGGCTATATAGCTGAAGGTGTGGATTTCCTGCTCAGGCTGAAGCTGGTGCATCGCCATCACAATAGCAGACGAATCAATACCACCCGAAAGAGCTGCTCCCACAGGTACATCGCTACGAAGATGTAACCGGATGTTTTCCATAAATAGATGCCGCATTTGCTCTGCCGCATCCGCACGGGAGAGTTTTGATCTTCCAGCCATATCGATATCCCAGTATCGTTTGGGGTTCAATTCAGGCTCGGAACTGTCTAAATCGATTTCCAAATAATGAGCAGATGGCAAATGTTGTATCCCGTCCCACATCGTCATGCTGCTGTTATCGGTAATACCATAACGCAAATAAACATACACCGCGGCCGGATTGGCCTTCCGACTGACATCTCCAAGAGTCATCAGGGCTTTTGCTTCTGAGGCAAATGCAAAACGCGATTTATTGAAAGTGTAGTAAAGCGGCTTTATACCAAAATTATCCCGCGCCAGAAACAAGGTGCGTTTGTGCATGTCTAGAACAGCGAATGCAAACATTCCGATAAGTTTGGGCAAAATATCCACCCCCCAATGAGTGTATCCGGTGAGTAAAACTTCCGTATCGGATGTAGATGTAAATTTATGCCCCAGAGCTGTCAGCTCGCTACAAAGCTCCAAATAATTATATATCTCACCATTGAAAACCATCCAGTAGCGCTTATCCGGGCTGGACATAGGTTGATGACCATTGGGAGACAAATCCAGAATAGACAGGCGACGGAAGCCAAGCGCAAAATCATAGCTTTGGCCATGTTGTGATTCGATTCCGGGCAAGTTCAGGCCAGGGTCGCTATCCGGTCCGATACATGTTTGGGCGCGCCCCTGACGCAGGTTGGCGAGTAGATAGCCCTCATCATCCGGCCCGCGATGACGAATAGAAGAAACAGCATTTGTAAAAGCATACATATCAATAGGCTTTTCGCGGGTATTCCAAATGCCAAATATGCCACACATTAGATGTTCATTTCCTTATCAGTTCTTAATTTGATCACTC
>JASJYH010000025.1 GCA_030123675.1 Anaerolineae bacterium
ATCGAGCTTAGAAAGATCTGCCTGTACGACCAATGTTGATGCGCCAGTATTCATAGCTTCAATATCTTTAGCCAGGGTTTCAAGACGATCAAGCCTACGGGCCACCAACACAACTTTTGCACCAGCACGTCCAAATTCGCGAGCAGTTGCATCGCCAATGCCAGATGATGCCCCGGTAACAATGACAACCAAACCTTTAATGTCTTTCATCTTCATCTCCTCTGGGTAAATAATGTATAGATACCTTATTACACTGAACAAGGTCCATTATAGAATTTTATCAGTGCCATTAATTATTTTTTAATTTCCTCCTAATCATTCACTAGTGCCCGTCTAAGTTGATTTTGATTGCTGAAGTGGTTGCGTAGGGCAATTTCAGCCATCATTATCATGTTGCCCGGGTACTAAGGGCCCCATCTGGGTTGATAGTCGCAATAATCGTTGGCTGTTAACCGGCGCAAGTCAGTCCCATCGGTACGGATGATGTATATTTCGCAGCCATGAATATCATTGTATTTATCAAAATACGCTGTAAATGCCACCCACTGACCGTCTGGCGAAAAACTTGGGCCCTGACTATTGCCTCCGCTGGGTGTAAGTTGGCGTGTATTTGATCCATCCGCATTCATGAGGAACAACTCCCGCTGCCAAGGCCCACCAGAGTAAGTGACAATCGAACCCCCATCTGGAGACCAGTCATTGCGGCCCCGAATAGCAGGCAAGTTGCTAATTTGGTTTAATCCCTTACCGTTCTCTTTGACGACAAAAAGCTGAACGGGACCATTTCTATCTGAGGCAAATAAGATTTGTTTTCCGTCAGGTGACCAGGTGGGATCCCATCCCTCAACAAGAGGGATATTATGGGGATTGTCGCCATTGCGGTCCATGATCATAATTTGGTTCCGATCTGTAGCAGGGTTCCAGCGTTTAAAAGTAATACTCTGACCATTGGGGGAAACCTCAGGCGCATTTAATACACCGATGCGATTGGTGAGGCGGTCAACACTACCATCCCCAAGGGCATAGGCATAGATCTCATACACATTACTTTCCCGGAAGGCTGCATATAAGACCCAACCACCATGCGGGGAGAGTGAAGGATAAAAATGGCGGACCCCGTCATTTGTGGTCAAGCGACGAAAGCCTGTCGCATCCGCTTTCATAATACAAATTTGTTCTGCTGATTGAACCTTGTAAATCTGACAGGTGAAAACGATGTGGCCAGTAGGATCATCCTGGGAAGAGACAGGCGGCACACCTGTCCCATCAGGAACAGAAGGGGTTTGGGCAGGACCGGAAAAATTAAATTCTGAAGTAGCAGTTGAGCTAATGGGTTCAGAAGAGATGGCTGAACCGGGAGTAGAGGCTGATAGTGTGGCGAACAGGTCCACTGTCGGGGGGGAAGCGGGAGAAGCAAGACGTCTAAGGCCTCCAAAAAGTATTCCGACGAAAAGTAAAAATCCACACGAAAGAACAATCCCAACGATAATCCAAAAAGTGCGACTATTAATATTCATGCTTTAAAAATCTTTCTACCCACTTTTTCAAGAAGTTATATCAGCCACATCAATTGCTTGCACAGAGAATTCCTCACCGGAGATGATTTTGACACCCACCGAACCACAATTTGGACATTCAAACTGGTTTGTATCGGGGGGATTGTATTTCTGAAAACAAGCCATGCACTGATATTTAGCAGGTATATGCATGAAGTGCAAGATAGCTCCGGCGGCTATTGTGTCTTTACTGAGGAGCTCCCAATTTTTCTGAATGGACTCAGGCATTAAATTATTGAGTTCGCCAATTTGAATATGCAAGTCCGTGATTCGTTGAGCATTTTTCTCATCAGCATATTTAAGGGCAGCCTCAAGGATTGACTGGATTTTACGAATTTCTTGCATGCGAGGATTATATCGCTAACTTCCTGTACTCCGCAACCAGGCTACTACCTGGGCAAGCCCCAATAAACCTATGAGTGTTAGCAACAGGATCCATTCAAGGGTAAATTCCTTTTGAAAAATGATAAAAATGCTGGAGAGGCACAAGCCTGCGATTGCAATAAGTGTCAAGCGGGCCACATGCCTGCGTTCCATCCCGGGCAAGTCTGTATCCGCAGGTGCGACTAGCAGCCGGCGAATGAATTCGGTTAGATCCCAGGCCAATAATCCCCCTAGAATTCCTGCAATTAACCATCCGAGTGATAACCCATTCCACAGGCCAAATCCAGCGTATGCTACCAGGAGCAAAATTCCAACCGATGATACCCACATCCATCGTCGCCAAAACGCATAAACCCAAAAAAGCCCAAATACTAACAAACCTTGGGCCATATAAGAAATGCCTGCTCTGAAAAATATAAAAGCCAGCGAGCCAACCCCCATTAATACATTGATGGTTAACGCGAGCAGAGATAATAAGAGTTTTGACGACTTGTGAGGGGCTGAAGCATTCTGCATAGCGACATTTTACCATTCGATACCCAAGGAAATTGTGCTTCAAAATAGGTTAGTTTAATAAAAACTAGACCCTGATAACGCTGGTGAAGAATTTAATTTAAAGAGTTGTCACGCATGTTATACTCGCCAACAGTGAGCAGCATAACACCAGATTGCATTGGAGACATTCACCCAGCAGCCATTAAAGGCATGAAGTTGTTCAACACCGGAGAATACTGGCTAGCACATGAACATCTGGAACAGGCCTGGATTGAAGAGCATGGACCTATTCGAAATCTTTACCGCGGTATCTTGCAAACCGCTGTCGTTTATTTACACGTCACGCGTGCAAATTACAGGGGCGCGATCAAAGTGAACCAACGTGTACAGAAATGGATCACGCCCTGGCCAGATGTTTGCCGTGGAATCGAAGTTGAACGGCTGCGTAGTGATCTGGCAACCGTCATCGAAGAAGTCAAAACCCTCGGCCCAGATCGATTGACCCAGTTTGAACGCTTATTGTTTAAAGAAGTTCAATGGACTTGAAAACTGACCCAACTAAACCTGAACCCTCGCAAGAAAAGACTTCAATATCCAAACAAGGCTACCTTTGCGATCGTTGTGGGCACAGGATGGTTGAAAGAAATTGCAAGACCCTCTGCCCAAATTGCGGGAACAATTTTGATTGCTCAGATTTGAATCTTTATTTCGATTGATCGTAATTCCCCTAAAGAGCGATTCCCACCCCTGCACATCAGCTATTTATTTTTGGATCAAAATCGCCCGCGCCGGAGCACCTTCTGAGCCAAGCAGCTTTAGCGGCAAACAGTGTAGATCATAGTGGCCAACATTAATTGCGGATAAATCTAGCCCTTCAACAATTAATACCCCGGCTTTTAACAGCGTTCTGTGAGTTGGGGCTGTATCCTTAAACGGGGCAATTGACAAATAATCTATACCGACAAGTTGAATATCATAATTGAGCAACCATTCCGCACCATCGTCCGTTACAGCAACGTAATCTTCTTGAAAGCTTGTTTCACCAAGTTCCCAAAATCGAGAGTTGCTCGTTCCAAATAATATTCTTGGCACCCCAGGGGGTATTGACAATTCGTCCAAGATTTTCGATGTGATCGCAGAAACGCCCTCAGGGACTTGAGTCACATAACATGGGCCATTTAAAATATCTAAAGACAATTGCTCAACAGTGCGACCATCGTTCATGAAGTGATCTGGCGCGTCTACATGGGTGCCTATATGAACACCGGCGCTCAAATGGGTTAGGTTGGCATTGGCCCCTTCGTCAATTGATATAACCTGTTCTAACTTAATTTTGGGATCACCTGGCCACACGGGCAATTCAGGGGATATTGTAAGGGAAATATCAAATATCTTCATGGTCTATTTTTCCTCAGGGTTTTACGCTGTTTACCATCCACTGGCTTCAAAAATTTTACTCAAAATCGCCTGCCGTTCCTCGGGCCGCATCAGTCGTGGTCGTGCAAAATCTTCTAACATAGCGGTGACCAGTTCCGTGCTGATGTATTGTCCTGCATAGAAAACATGCCGGTCTATAAATTCTCGTCGCGAGGGACCTGCCATGTTATCAAAGAATAAACTGCCCAAACCATAATGGATAAAGGAACCTTGATAATATTCCATCGCCTGCGGAATATGGGCCTGACTACCATTTACAATGGTTGCGCCTGCATCTGCAATAGCCCGAAAATCGCTTCGATGCTGATCTGTTGGTTCAGGCACGTAATATTCAAAATATTGAAAGGTGGCAATTACAATGTAGCCTCTCTCAGTAAGGTTGGCAATCTCCGCTTTCAGCCATTCGTAATCGTCGCAAGAGGCTGCACCAGGCTCATCTTCAGTAGCCCATGCAATGCCAGGGCCAACCGGGTTGCAACCGACAAATGCAAAACGGTTGCCATTATGTGTAATTAGGGCCGGTTTGCGCGAATCTTCTAAATTTGCACCCCCACCATAATATGGCCAACCACGCTCATTATACAAATCCAAGGTTTGCAGGGAAGCAGGCGAGCCATAATCTTGAAAATGGTTGCCTGTTAATTCAACAACATCCGTCCCAACAATCTCGAGCAACTCTATATATTTTGGGTTACTGCAGAAAACTAGATCTTCTTGTCTCGGATCAGGATACGGGCAACCAGTATAAAACGGGACCTCGTTGCTGATATGGGTAATATCGGCAGCTTCGAGTGTATCGCCAATATTCCAAGCCGGGTAATCCAATCCAGCAATTTCCATGCGAACCGCTGTTGCACGCACCATGGCCGTGACACCGGTCATTATGACTACTGTTAATTTAGATGGATCGCGATTAGACCTAGGTAAATCAAACAAGGCTGCCTTATTTCCGACCAATTTAAATCCCAAACTGAGTGGATAAGAAGACTCATCAAAGTCATTTTTGACTGGGGATTCACCATCAATTGTCAATACTTTTAATCTTGGATCAAGACTCTCAAAAGGGACAATACCCCAAGCAGGCTGATTATCCCAAAGTAGATCTAAGAGCTCTGCTTCAGGAACAGTTTTTACGGACCCGGGCTCTGCTTCACCAAACCTTGCAGTAAAGGCATTTAGAGTGGAATCAGTCATCCATAGTGGCGAATCAGGCAAAGGTCCGGACAACGAATCGTTCCAGGCTGCTTCGAGTTCGGCCAGGGTCACTCCATCCAAAATGGTTGGAAAAGGCGCTACGAGGGCATAAATCCACGTAGTTGGATCAGTGTCTGATTCGAGAGCCAAACCCAACTGTAGACTCGCGACGGACACATTCTCAGCAATAGCTAAATTCCACTCCAGAGCGTTTTCGCGTAATTGTGCAGGCACAGATGGGTCAATCCACAATGGATCTGGGAATGGGGTATTCGTGGGCTGACTTGTGGGAATTTCAGGAGTTATTGGGGTTGCCGTAGGCTCCTTTATCGTTGGTTGTGTAGCTGTCGCCAACCCCGAAACAAATGGTTCGGAAGATGAAAAATCTCTGAGTGGAATTTCCAATGAAGGCAAGCGCAACCCCTCAGGGTCGGCACATGAACCTAAAAATATAACCAAAAAAAGCGCTGAAAGAGTTTTGTAAGTACTGTTCTTCATCATCGAGGGCCAGGTGTAATTGTCGTGAACGGCGCAGGCAGAGACATAGGTGTCAGCGTTAGGGTGGGTTGAGGTGAGCTTGTCGGGAGGATTTCATCCCAACCGCTATGAGTGAAATATTCATTCAAAAAAAGGGCCCGCTCATCTGGGCTCATCGGACGCGGTCGGGCATAATCAACAAGCATCATTGTTAGTAATTCCACACTAATGAGCTTACCATCATATATTGTATACCGGTCAATGAATTCGCGGCGAATGCCTGGATAATATGGGATATCACCCATCTGATCAAAAAACAAATTGCCCAAACCATAATGAATGAATGCGTCTCCGTAGAACTCCATCACCTGTGCATAATGGGCCTGGCTCCCGCTAACAATGGAAGCGCCTGCATCTGCTACTCGATGAAAATCTTCTAATTGACCCGGGCGGGCCTCTGGAGAGTAATATTCCTGATGCTGGAACGTGGTGATCACAATATACCCTTGAGCCTTGAGGTCTTCAATTGTATCCACCAAATACTGGTGATCGCAGGGAGCTGCACCAGGTTTATTTTCAGTAGCAACTGGCGGCCGGCCTAAGTCGACTGAGTTGCAACCGATAAAAGCGATTTTATTATTATTGTGATCCATTAACAGCGGTTTTTGAGCATCTGCCAAATCGAGGCCCCCGCCATAATAAGCGATGTTATGCTGATTGTAAATTTCAAGGGTTTTTAACATGGCTTCGGGGCCATAATCTGCGAAATGGTTTCCCGTCAGCTCAACCACATCTGTACCTACCTGATCAAGAAGCTCGATATACTTCGGATCACTGCAAAAAACTAGTTTCGAGCGGCTGGGATTTGGAAAATCACAACCTACATAAAACGGGATTTCGTTGCTGATATGGGTGATATCGGCTGCCTGCATAAATTCACGAATATCGCGCCCTGGGTATGTGACGCCTTTGGTTTCCATCATATATGCAGTCCCACGCACGAGCGCGGTTACCCCAGTCAAAATTATTGTTGTTAACTTCTTAGGTTCACGATTGCTCGTCGGCAAATCCAATTTGGGCATCTTTGAAAGCTGACCATTTGTCCGCAAAACGAAATCAATCTTAAGGGGGTAATTTGAACTATTAAAATCATTACGGATAGGAGATTGTCCATCGATAGAAATTACCTTTAATTTAGGTTCCAGAGCTTCGAAGGAAACAATTCCCCAAGCATCTTGCTCCCATATTTTGTTCACTAATTCATCTGCCGAAACAATCTCTACCTGTCGATAGCGCGAATCACCCAACAAAGCCACCATCGCATTTTCTGTTGCGCTCGTCATAAAAATCGTCTTGTTTGCCAAAGGTTCCGTGGGAAAGCCATGCCATATCGCCCTGAGCTCATCCAGGGAGATTTCATCGGTTATGGTTGGGAAAGGTGCTACTAAAGCATATATCCATGTGGCGTTAGCAAGTATTGAAAATTTATTGTTTGGTGATGCCATCTCCAAAAATATATTCGCGCGGTTAATGTTCTCTACTAGCGGGTACCCCCAGCCATGCGATTTTTCTATGAGGGCTTCAGGTACTTCAGGCCCGAGATACAGGCTCAAAGAATTGGATCTGTAAACATCCGTTGAAGGGGGTTTTGGAGTACTGGAAATTGGGCTCGAAATTACTGGTATTGGTGGATTAGTTGAGCAGGATAACAATATAATAACAAGCATCACGGGTGCCAAGGTACGAACGATTTTTGTCATTAGATGTTCATAAAAATATAAATTCAGGAAAATTTAGGATTTGATCTCGATTTTATCCACCGTGAAATGCTGCAAGGCATCTTCATTTATAGTCACACCCAGGCCAGGACCTGAAGGTACCTCAATTGTGCTGTCGGGGTTTAGGATAAATTTTTCATTCGTAATGTCCTGTTGAAAATATCGATCAGAAGCGGAAATATCTCCAGGCATGCTGAATCCAGGCAGGGATGCCAACGCAAGGTTTGCTGCCCGTCCAATTCCGGTTTCAAGCATACCCCCACACCAAACCGGCACATTTTTCTGGTGACACAAATTATGGATTGCCAGGCCTTGGCTCAAGCCCCCAACCCGACCGGGTTTTATATTGATAATGCGGCAGGCATCCATTTCAAGTGCATAGCGTGCGTGCCGAACAGAAATTATGCTCTCATCGAGGCAAATAGGTGTCTTAAACTGGGCTTGCATTTTGCGATGTTCCCAGAGGTCATCTTCGAAAAGTGGTTGCTCAATAAGTAATAAGTCCATATCATCCAAAGGTTTCAACACCTGACTTGTCTCTAATGAATAAGCTGAATTCGCATCAACTTGCAAAGGGATGTCAGGAAAAGCATTTCGGATGGTGGAAGTTTCTTCGATGTCACGCCCAGGTTTTATCTTTATCTTAATTCGGTTATACCCTTGCTCGATATATCCCTCTACGCTTCGAACTAAGCTGGAGGTTGTTTCCTGGATTCCAATCGAAACGCCCACTTCGACCTTTTCCCGTTCGCCTCCCAACATCTGTTTAAGTGATACGCCTTCAGATTTGCCTAATAGATCCCACAAAGCCATCTCCAAGCCTGCCTTGGCCAAATTATGCCCACGGATGCCTGCGACGAGGCTTTGAAACTCTGCCGCGTCCTTAATATCCTGCCCCAATATAAGTGGTGCTACGAACTCATTAATTATATGCCAGGCTGTACCGACTGTCTCATAATTGTAGCCAGGATCCCGCTCAACAGATGATTCGCCATAGCCAACCAATCCCCCCGAGTGGATTTCAACCAGAATACATTCTTTATGATCAATTCGACCAAAGGAGGTTTCAAACGGTGAAACAAGCGGCAAGCGTAGGTGATATAACCTGATCGAATCGAGAATCATTATTCAACTTTTACTTCCTCATCGTCATCACTGATGCCCAAGTCCCGCAATGCCTCTTCCATATCGGCTGCAGAATCACGTCGTACTCCTGGCGCAGCCGTACCGCAATAAGGGCATAAGTTCCATGGTAATTCCATCAACTGGTTACATTCATGGCAAGTTTTTTTCAATTTGGTATGACAATTCGGACAAATCTGCCAGTCATCTTTTACACGCCGCTCACAACCAGGACAAAGTGGTAAGTCTTCTAAGGCCTGTAACAAGGCTTCTTCTTCTAATGTGCGCTGATAATCTTCTTCGAGAGTGCGTTGGGGTCTTAAGATGAGATATACCAAAACACCGGGAATATTAAGAATGGCCACCAAAGACGCAGAGAGAATTTGGACCAACGTGTCACGGGAGCGGGAACGAATGTCACGATAGGTCCAGATAACCAATGCAATCCATAACGCAGCGATAAAAGCGCCGCCAAAACCAGTTAATATCAGAAGAAAATTGCTAAGGAATGTTGGGTCAAATGGCATGATTGCTCCAGGTTATATACAAAGACACTAAGTGATGGTGAGCCCTAATACAGATATCTTGGGGAATATCGTATCGATTGCATTTATTCTACCCTCCAACCCCTTAGCCTACAATCCCGCCCTCGGTCATTCGGTGTAAGTCAGAAAGTGCAGCTGCTATTTCTTCCTCACCCACATTCCGATCCTCATCACGGTGCCTGAGTTTGCCGGCTTTTGCCTTTTCAAGCGCTACTTGTTTTATCGCAATATTTCGCGCAAGTGCTTCTTTAACCAGCAAACTTCCTTGAGAATAACCAATTAATGGATTTAGGGCCGTCACTACAATCGCGTTCTTAGCAAGCCAACCCTCTGCTTTTTCTCTGTTCGCCTTCACTCCCTTTACCGCCCGATTTGTAAAAGCTTTTACCGCCCCAATTGTGAGTTGCATCATTTCAAATAAGTTGTGTGCAATCACCGGCATCATCACATTCAATTCAAGTTGCCCTGCTTGTGTCGCCATTGCAACAGTGGTATCACAACCGAATATATGGAACATAGCTTGGTTCAACATCTCAGCCATGACCGGATTCACCTTCCCTGGCATTATTGAAGATCCTGGTTGCACCGCTGGAAAGCTGATTTCATCTAAGCCTGTCGATGGGCCGGATGATAGCAAACGAAAATCATTTGCGATGCGGATCAGGGTCAATCCCAGAGTTCGGATCGAAGCCGAAAAATCAGCTGCATCAGCCAATGATTGCATCGATTCAAACAGATTATCAGATTGGTACAACTCCAAACCAGTTGATTGCGAGAGCGCCGCAACCATGCGGACGTGATACTCCTGATGAGCGTTCAACCCAGAGCCGACAGCTGTCCCGCCAATTCCCAACCTTCGCAGTCCCTCAGCAGAACGGCGTATTCGATCTATATCACGAGAAATGGCTTTCGAATACGCACCAAATTCTTGGCCTAATCGAATTGGAACGGCGTCTTGCAAATGCGTGCGTCCCGATTTGACTATCTCATCAAATTCGAGAGACTTTGAATCAAGCACGGATGCCAATTCTTCAAGGACCGAAAGCATCTCATCAAGCCGCCACAAACAGCCCAGGCGAATGGCGGTTGGGATTGTGTCATTGGTTGATTGGGCCATATTTACATGATCGTTTGGGTGCACAAGATATTCCCCTAATTGGCCTCCCAGCAACAACGTAGCCCGATTCGCTATCACCTCGTTAACATTCATATTATGACTGGTTCCTGCGCCGGCCTGGAAAGGGTCAACTACAAACTGCTCATTCCACTTGCCATCTATGACTTCACTCGCTGCCTGAATAATGGCCTTTGCGTGTTTCTCATCCAATAAATCCAAGTCTCGGTTGACATTCGCAGCAGCCTTTTTTATCTCAGCCATACTCCAGATAAATGCTTGCCAGGGGCGCAAGCCTGAGATGGGAAAGTTTATAGTTGCCCGTTGGGTTTGTACTCCATAAAGTGCATCCTTCGGGAGCTCTAATTCGCCAAGCGAATCTTTCTCAACTCGAACAGATTTGGAAACCATACAACTCCTACCAGAACTTTTAAACTAACTAGCAGTATTGTACCCCCTCAGGGATTACGCCAGATAAAATGCCATTCAGAACCCTCCAACCAGGATTCAGATGATCCACCTATCAATTGATAAAAGGTCACTCCGGGCTTCAAGTAGACAGGTGCACCCAGAGTAGTTGTAAGATGTATGGGCTGATCCAGTTGATTACGATGCCAGGTTGCTTTAACCGCAATCCCGTCTCGAAACACAATCGCGTCTCCTGAACCGTATAAGTCAACGTGAAATACCTCATCTTCTTCATTGAACTGGTTGGCAAATCGATGATGCACGAAGATAACGACCACATTGTCGCTCATTACCGGAAAATTATTGTGGGCATCAATCAAGGGCGCATAAGACGGGGCTCTCCCATTTCGTTTGTGAGCAACTTCTTGATAACGCTGATATCGATTCTCATCCGGTAAGTATTGCCAATAATTGTAGTCCTCTGAAGAATATTGGGTATATATCCGCTCCACCTTATATTCTGAGGCAGGAGGCACACTGCTAAAAAAGCTACTACGTAACGGTGGACGAGTATTTTCTACTCCCGACCTTCTCGCAATGCAATCATTAAATTTATATGTATTAAAGAATATATTATTATAGGAAACGCGGTCACTTTCTCCTTCAAAAAATGGAGGACAGGAACCATTTCCGGGAACTACCAGAAAATTCTTTAAATCACCCGCTTTAAAATAATTATAAACTCGTTGATCAGCATATTTAAAGACAAAAAAAGCCTGATACATTCGTGCAACATGTTCATCGAAGAACCGACCAGATCGCACCGGTCCGACCATCGCTGCGTTGTTGCCAAAGAAAACCGCAATAAAACGGGAAAGTCCATCTTCAATATAGTATTCGTAAACTACATCAGCCAAGGTTAGTCCTGATTGTGGGCGTACATATCTTGGATATTGAGTTATCTTTATCGCAATCGGACGTCGTTCGAGGAATTCCGGGTTGGTTACCGTTAAACCCGTCAAAG
Source organism: Anaerolineae bacterium (assembly GCA_030123675.1). Taxonomy (GTDB): domain Bacteria; phylum Chloroflexota; class Anaerolineae; order Anaerolineales; family Villigracilaceae; genus JAABUE01. The sequence continues at coordinate 11,535 of JASJYH010000025.1, forward strand.
GGTTTGTGTTTGTAAAAAGTTTGTAAACCGGCATACCCTGATAGCCTGATGGGAATGGGGTAGGCAAAAGATTCTTCCCAACGGCCAGTGAATTCGTCGTTTCCTCGGCAGGCAACAAGGATGAATTATTTTCGGGTGGATCATATGGTGACTCTTGGGTGCCATTTTGTGGATGAAACGGAGTGGCTGTGGGATTATTAATATCCGGCGTTAATAGCAAATTTTCATCAACCTTTGGGGTTGCATTTCTACACGCCCCTATCAAAACGAGAAATGTTATCAGGAAAATTAGGCGCTGAAAAAGCCTGCTATTTTTCTTGCTTGGTGATTGTGAGCTTAGCATGCCGCCGATTGTACAATAAAAGAATGCGCCCTATTCAAACCTGATAAAATTGCCGGTACACTGCAATGTTAATTTTGGTCACCATATTATTCTTTTTTTTGGTAGCCTTGGCTCTCGTAGTCTTGAATTGGTTACGCCCTAAATTCCGGTATACGTGGCTGATCGCTGCTGTAGGTACCCTGTTTGGTTGGCTAGCTGTCTTAACATGGCAATTCCGTCTGCCCCTAAAATTCCATTTGGTTCAATGGCAGCCAACCACCATATTCCTAGAATCGATATCGTTTACAGCTGATTCTCTATCTTGGCCGTTTGCCTTTAGCATAGCGACAATTGTTTTCGCAGTCATCCTGACAGCAGTCGCTAGAGAAAATTTTCCCGCCCCTATCCCTTGGGCAGCGACCTTGGTTCTGGGCGGTTTAGGGTTGTTAGCCGTTATTGCGGATAATCCACTGACATTATTAATGGTTTGGGCGGCTATTGACCTGACTGAAATTATTGCTCAGTTGCGTTCCGCTCATGGTCCTCAACTCAGTGATAAAGTGGTGGCTGCCTTCGCGGCACGCGTCGCGGGGATAGGCATGTTATTGTGGGCCAGTATGGTAAGTATTAACCTAGGTGCACCTATGGATTTTCAAAATGCACCACCACAAGCCGGTCTTTATTTATTAATCGCGGCAGGACTACGCCTCGGCGTGCTACCGTTACACCTACCGTACGCATCTGAATCAGCCATTCGCCGCGGATTTGGCACAAGCCTACGATTGGTTTCTGCTGCCGCTAGCCTGATCTTACTCGCTCGCATTCCACCAAGCAGCGCAGACTCCGTATTTACTCCTTATTTATTGTCCCTCGTCGCCCTGGCGGCGGTATATGGGGGTTGGATGTGGTTGCGCTCTCCAAATGAGCTTGCTGCTCGTCCCTTCTGGTTGATCGGATTGGCATCCCTTGCAATGGCATCGGCCTTACGCGGAAATCCAGTTGGGGCGACTGCCTGGAGCTGCGCTTTGTTACTTTCAGGTAGCGCGCTTTTTCTTTCGTCTGCACATCATATTTGGCTTGCTCGCATTCTTTGGATCAGTTTGATAGGAATTACCGGTTTGCCATTCACCCTCACCGCCACAGGATGGGGCAGCAACACCTCATCTACATGGTTTGTTTGGCCATTTCTGGTATTGGCCCAGGCTTTATTGTTAGCAGGGTATTTAAGGCATTCTACGCGCTCAACCAAACGTGAAAGTTTTAAATTGCTTGATCGAGGAGCAAAAATAATTCATCCATTCGGAATAGCTATTCCAATCGGCACATTGCTATTGCTCGGGTTTTGGGGGTGGGAAGGAGCACAAAAAACTGGACCGATTCTGCCCTCACTCGTTGGTGTAATTATGGGCGGCATTGTACTTTGGTTGGCTCCACGCCAACGGATTTTTACGCCAGTTCAGCCTCATTGGGTTCGCCCTGCAGCTGCATTCGGGACAGATTGGTTCTTCCGTGGTTTATCCGGGCTTTATCAGGGTGCCAGTCGCCTGAGCAAATCACTGTCTGAAGTCTTAGAGAGCGATGGTGGCTTTATGTGGACAATCTTATTTATCGTACTATTCATTTCCCTGCTTACCCAAGGAACACTATGACCATCGTTGTATGGGTAGCTGTTGTTATAGTTTCAATTACAGCTTTTGTGTTACTCCTTAGCCGGGACTGGCGAATCGAGTTAGGACTATTAGGAATCCAATATCTAAGTGTTTTTTGGTTAACAAGTCAGCATTGGCCGATGAGCATGGCGGCGATTAAACTCGTCACTGGTTGGATGGCTATCGCCACTCTGGGAATGACTCAACTAAATGTGAAGGAAACAATCGTAAGAGGCCCACAATTTTGGCCGCAAGGCTGGCTTTTTCGTCTATTCGCCGCAGGGATAGTAATAGTGATAGTCATTGCTTCGACACCCCGAATCGATAGCATAATTCCAGGCATTGGCCTACCGGTCATTGCAGGCAGCTTGATTCTATTAGGGTTAGGCTTATTACATCTCGGGATAACAACCCAACCATTCCGCGTAATTATTGGACTTTTAACGGTGCTGTCTGGCTTCGAAACAATATATTCTGCTCTTGAAAGTTCTATTTTGGTTGCAGCTATGCTATCGATAGTTAATCTGGGCCTGGCAATGGTAGGTGCCTATATATTAACTGCCCGAAATCCAGAGAATATTTAATGAGCGCGCCACTTATATGGATCATTATTCCAGGGGTCTTTGGGATTTTTGCCTTATTGATCACTAATCAACGCATCTTATTTTTTTTAGGAGGCGTACTGGCATTATTGCTCGCTTTTATCGCAATAATTATTCCAATAGATACGGCCCTACAATTTGGTAATCTCTCCTTGAAAATAGCGCCTGCTATAGAGATATTAGGTCGTAGACTCGTCTTGATCCCGGCTGATGGTCCCCTGCTGGCGATATTCTACGGACTAGTTGCGATGTGGCTCTTTGGTGCCGTCCTTACCAAAACATCCAACCGACTGGTACCGCTGGGGCTGCTTATCTCTTCTTTAATGATCGCCTCTATCGCGGTTGAGCCATTCTTATATGCCGCAATCCTGATTGAAATCGCAGTTCTTTTGGCTATTCCACTGCTGTTACCCTTGAATAAAACTCCAGGCCCAGGATTGATGCGTTTCCTAATTTATCAAACCTTAGGGATGCCGTTTATCCTAATTGCTGGTTGGATGTTAGCCGGGGTTGAATCCAGCCCTGGAGATTTGGACTTGGCTGTCCAGTCAGCGACAATCTTAGGATTAGGATTTGCATTTTTACTGGCTTTATTTCCCCTTTACATCTGGCTGCCAATGCTGGCTGAGGAAGCTTCCCCCTATAATATCGGCTTTATATTCTGGATTATGCCAACTATTACAATAATTTTCGGATTAGGTTTTCTAGACCGTTACGCCTGGTTACGTGCATCTGAAAGTCTTCAACAAGCACTTTCAATAGGTGGGATTATCATGGTAGTTACCAGCGGCTTGTGGTCTGCGTTTCAGCGACATCTCAGCAGGCAAATGGCATATGCTGTAGTCGCAGAAACAGGATTCAGCCTGTTAGCGCTAAGCCTACCGCCTGAGAAAGCAATCCAGTTTGTTTTCTTATTGATCATTCCACGCTCGCTTGCCTTATTGGTATGGGCATTATCCTTAACAAGATTACATGAAAATGTAGGGCTGTTGCGCTTTAGTAATGTTACCGGCTTGGCGAGGAAATACCCATTTGCCAGTGCCGGATTAATCCTTGCCCACTTGTCAGTCGCAGGCTTTCCATTACTTGCGGGTTTTCCTGTCCGAATCGCATTGTGGGAAGGACTTGCGGCAGAATCTTTAGGGATGGCCTTCTGGTTTCTGATCGGAATTTTCGGTCTGCTTACAGGTGCAATACGCACCCTGGCTGTTCTGGTTAAGGCCCCTCAAGGAACAGGTTGGGAATTCCAAGAACCCTCAACCACAAGCATCATTATCGGATTTGCAGTGATCAGTTTATTTATTCTTGGTATATTCCCACAAATATTTCGACCCTTAGTAGGGAACCTACCGGCGATGTTTGAGCACTTTGGCAAGTAGACTATAATCTCAGGATATGTTTGGAAAAGGTATTGCAGGAGGCCTGCATGGAATTTGAACAGATCGTCAAACGCCTCGAGTGGTTAGACGAGCAACATCGCAAAAAGAAAGAAGATATTAAAGACCTCGAAGGGCGTGTTAATTCTCTTAGCACGCTTACGAAGCAAGTTAAAGACATAAACAACAGGCTGACCGAAACTGAAGTTGTCACTGCGCGATTGAAGCAATTTGATGAATTTCTGGAAAAACAGCGCGCAGACATGACCAAAACTCTGGAAGACCTTGACAAAAAACATCTACGTCGTGAACAAGACAGACTTAAACGCCATCGGGAGGAGATTGATGATCTAAACAAATCAGTTGGAAAATTAACTGATGCAGCTACCGGTTTGGTGAATAAGGAAAAAGATATAAATATTCTCCTGGATGTCACGATTGGAGACCTAAAAACCAAGCTACAGGAGACTACAAAACGCACCGTGGCAGCTGAAAAGTCACAAAAAACGATTGAGGATGGACGCCGACAGGACGTGAAACGGCTAGCAGACCTTCAGGGAGAAATAAGCTCTATTCGCAAACGTACTGACGATTCCCACCAAAAAACAGGCCTACATAGCGATCGTTTAGACATTATTGATAACCGCTTAAATGAACTATTTTCCTCTGAATCTGATCGCAAAAAAGCACAGGTTGGTTTTGTTGAAGAACAATTACATGCGCAAGCAGAGCGTGAAAAAGTCTATAAAGATTGGCTCCAAAAAATTGACACTTTCAATAAACAAGTAGATTACCTCGATTCCAAAACCCAGGATATGGACGAAACATTACGTGGAGCCAAGCGAGCCCAAGATACCTATCTTGATCTTAACCAGAAACTCGAACGGCGTATCAACGAAATTACTGAATTACAGCGTTTGGGCGAAGAGCGTTTACGCCAAGAGTGGGTCACATTCAAAGCCGAAGATCAAAAACGGTGGACTGGCTCAACTCTTTCAGTAGAGGAAAGTATACGCGGATTGCAAAAAACATTGGACAAGTTGGAAGACCGCGTTGTTGCTGTCGATGATATTTCACAAACGGTACAAGATCAACTACAGCAGACTAGCGACACAACCGAACAACAGCTGCAAGAGCTCATGAATGTATTCCACGATTGGATGACTGCGTACGAACGTATTATGGGCCATGTTCGCAAAGTACCCAAATAACAATGCGCGTAATAGGGACCGCTGGACACGTAGATCATGGTAAATCTACCCTTATTAGTGCACTTACTGGAACCCACCCCGACCGCTTAAAAGAAGAGCAAGAACGCGAAATGACAATCGAACTCGGGTTCGGCTGGTTTACCCTGCCCGATGGCGAAGAAATAGGAATTGTAGATGTGCCCGGACATCGCGATTTTATTGAAAACATGCTGGCTGGTATCGGCGGGATAGATGCTGCTTTGCTTGTAATTGCTGCAGATGAAGGCGTTATGCCACAAACCAAGGAACATCTGGCCATTATTGATTTACTCCAGATTCCTACAGGTTTGATCGCGCTGACCAAAATAGACCTCGCCTCAGACTCAGATTGGCTTGATCTCGTTGAAAAAGATATTCGCTCTGCTCTTGCCCATACCATTTTGGAAGACGCACCAATCGTGAGAGTTTCCGCAAAAACCAATTCCGGGCTAGAAGATTTAACCACCACATTGACACAAATCTTAAAAGATAAACCTACTCGCCTGGATCTTGGCCGTCCCAGGTTGCCGATCGACCGGGTCTTCAGCATGTCTGGATTCGGGACTGTCGTGACAGGCACACTCAGTGATGGGCAATTGGCATTGGGCGATGAAATCGTAGTCCTCCCTACCGGGAAAAAAGGACGCATTCGCGGATTACAAACTCACAAAAAGAAAGAAGATATTGCAAAACCTGGTTCGCGAACAGCCGTCAATATATCAGGAATAGCTAGAGAAGAAATACAGCGCGGGCAGGTTGTTTCGCATCCCAAAAAATACAATCCAACCCGCCGCGTGGATGCAAGTATTCGGCTGCTAAAAGATGTCAGCCAACCCATAAAACATGGGGCTGAAGTAAAGGTATTCATTGGCGCAAGTGAGACTATTGCGACCCTACGCTTGTTGGGCAAAGAAACGCTCAAGCCGGGCGAAGAGGGCTGGATTCAGCTTGAATTTCGCGATCCTGTGGTGGCTGTTAGGGAAGATCACTATATACTGCGGCGTCCATCCCCTGGTGAAACACTTGGCGGAGGTGTGATTGTTGACCATCAGCCAAAAGGGCGTCACAAACGCTTCGACAAAAAATTGCTCAAGTCTTTGGCCGCCTTGGCTGCCGGCTTGCCCGTGGATGTGTTGTTCGAAGCTGCCTTAGCTCTTAACGCTGTAGCAGTTAAAGAAATTGTTGCTCGCTCTCGGCTAGATGCGGAACCCGCGAAACTGGCCCTAAAAGAAATATTGGATTCCGGACAATTGCTACAATTGGAAGAAGGCAAAATAACACCGTCGAGTGACCTGCTCGTGATTTCCCAACCTCAATGGAATGATTTACGGGACCATGCTATCCAGCTCTTATCGGCTTATCACATAGAGTTTCCTTTACGGCTTGGAATTCCGCGTGAAGAGCTCAAAAGCAAACTTAAGCTTAAGCCGCGGGTTTTTAATGGCATGCTCAAAATATTGGAAGACGATAAAACAATCAAAGGAGTTGGAAGTGGGTTAGCAATGGCTGGGCACGAGATAACCTTTGATAGCAGCCAGCAGGCAAAAGTTCAGAACTTGATGCGCCTTTTTTCACAAAATCCATATAGCCCGCCATCTGTTAAGATTTGTCAAGCTGAAGTTGGTGAGCAGCTTGTAACTGCACTTATTGAATTAGGTCAATTGAAACAACTGACATCTGAAGTCATTTTTAGGGAAGATGATTACGAAAAAATGGTTACCAAAGTGCGCAGATTCGTTGAGGAAAAAGGCCAAATAACGATAGCAGATGCGCGCGATCTCTTCAATTCTAGCCGTAAATATATGCTGGCATTGTTGGAACATTTAGACTCCATCGGTGTGACATTTAGAGACGGGGATATTCGAAAGTTGAGGCAATAATGTGCGGACGATTTACACTGACGGTCGACCCAGCAGAAATGGGAGCTGCTTTTCGCAACTATAATTTTCCGTCTCAATTTGTTCCCCGGTTCAACATTGCGCCGAGCCAACCCATATTGGCCATTCCAAATGACGGAAATAATAAGGCCGATTTTTTCATCTGGGGCTTAATCCCATCGTGGGCGAAAGACCCTACAATTGGAAACCGCCTGATCAATGCCCGTGGTGAAACGCTGGCTGAAAAACCATCCTTTCGCGGGGGGTATAAGTACAAACGCTGCCTGGTACTTGCAGATGGATTCTACGAGTGGAAGAAAACGCCGGGCACAAAGGCAAAAGTGCCACACTTCATTCATATGAAAACTCGCAAGCCCTTCGCTTTTGCAGGATTATGGAGTGAATGGCACAGCCCAGATGGATCACAAATCCGTTCCTGCACGATCGTTACAACACAACCTAATCCAATCATGGCAGCGATTCACGATCGCATGCCAGTGATAATAGATCCTGATGATTATCAGCGCTGGATTGACCCGGCGGCTCAGTCTCCCGACAGCTTGCAACCGCTGATCAAACCCTATCCCGCCGATGAGATGACTGCTCATCCAGTTTCAACCTTGGTCAACAATCCTAAGAACGATCGCGCTGAATGCGTGGTTCCTGCATAAATACAGCCCCAAATGAACAGATCGAAAATATTCGTCGCCGGTCACTTCCCGGCACTGACTTCCCGCGATTACAGCATTTTTTGGATAGGCCAATTTCTGTCGACTATCGGCACTTGGGCCCAAAGAACCGCACTGCCCTATTTGGCGTACCAGATTACAGGCAGTTCGCTTGACTTAGGTCTGATTGGATTCGCAACCATGCTGCCAATGTTTTTTTTGGCTCTTCCAGCCGGGGTATTTATAGAGCGCTGGAATAAACGCAAAACTGTACTTATTATGCAATCCTTGATGATGTTACAAGCCTTTGCTTTGGCATCTTTGACCTGGTTCGGTCAGATCCAAATTTGGCAAATCGCAATATTGGCTTTTTTGTTTGGCACGGCTAGCACAATAGAGATCACTGCCCGTCAGTCAATGTTAATTGAACTGGTCGGCAAGCAATACCTGCCCAACGCAATCGGCTTACAAACAACCGCATTAAACTTGGGACGGGTTATCGGGCCAATCCTAGCAGCCGGATTATTGACTCTCGATACTGGGGCAGGAAGGGTCTTCTTTGCGAATGGGATCAGTTACCTGTTTGTGATCGGCAGTCTGTTTTTTGTGCGCACCAAATACGCAGTACAGATTGAGTCCAAGACAAACCGCAATTTAAGAGCTGAGTTCAGTGAAGGCCAGCGATACATCCGGCATAATCCACTAGTCCGTCAAATAATTCTTATGATGGCGGTTGTTGGTTTTTTTGGATTCCCACTTTTCGAACAGATACCAGCGATCGCCAGTGATATGCTCCACCAAATCAGTGACACTGAGCAAATAGTAGCAGCAAGAAACAGTATTTTATTCACAATGCAAGGCATAGGTGCACTTATTGCAGCATTTTCAATCGCTTACAACTCTTCTTACAAGAAAAAAGGGGCTTGGCTCACTATAGGGCAATCAACCTTTGGTCTGGCTTTAATATCCCTATCGTTTGTACAAACACCCTTTCCAGCATATATCTTATTGGCATTAATTGGTTGGGGAACCATAACCCAAATAGCAATCATGAATGTATTTATCCAAATGCAAGTGCCGAATGAACTACGTGGACGTGTATTCAGCACCTATTTATGGGCTATACAGGGGGTGGCTCCCTTCGGAAGTTTATTGATTGGGTGGTGGGCTCAAATTTGGGGATTACCACTTACCCTATTAATTTGTGGAACCATTATTTTGGTAATATTGGCAGGTTTGCATTATGCAACTCCTGGTATCCGGAAATCGCATATTTAACGCATAGGTAGCGTTAAGTTGTGCAGCTTGACGGACCTTTTTGCCACATGTTATGATGCCCACTCATCGGAGATAAATACAAAATGAACAATGAAATTCCAGAAGAACTTTCTATCTCTGAGGAAGAATCTCAAGAGATCGAGGCAGACTCGATCCCCGAGATAGAAGAAAAAGGTTGGCTCTCACGTTGGTCAGATGCATTGCTCCAAATGGGATTGGGTGAGTCAATCCTTCGGGTGGGAACTAGCCTGCTTTCGCTAGCCGTAATTGGGGTGGTGGTATGGTTAATCCAAATGTTTTACACCGAATTGCCTGAAGCACAGATCAATGCTGCCGCGGCGCAAGAAGCAACCCCGATCCCCGCCGTTGACATCGGTGACTTCAACCCAGTCGCAATTGAGTTCAACTTTGAAGGCATCCCTCGCATCGCCAAGCCTTTCACCAACATCCCCTCACGTCCACGGCAGCAAATCACAACCTATACCGTGCAAGATGGAGATTCGGTATTTGGGATCGCTGAGAAATACGGTCTTGATCCACAGACTATCTTGTGGGGCAACTATAACGTTTTGTTGGACGATCCACATGCCTTACAAGCCGGCCAAGAGTTAACCATATTACCCGTAACAGGCACGTATTATGAATGGCAAGCTGGAGACGGGTTGAATGGTGTCGCCAGTTTCTTTGGTGTTGCTCCGGAAGAAATCATCAACTTCCCTGGCAACAACATGGACCTAATCACAATTGGAGATTTTAACAATCCAAACATTCAACCGGGTACTATGCTGATCGTACCTGGCGGGAAACGTGCTTTCACCACTTGGGGTGCACCCTTGGGAGTCACACGGGAGGACCCGGCGCTGGCGCGGGTACTAGGCCCTGGCGCTTGTGATCCTGTGATTGGTGGCGCTGTAGGATATGGCAATTTTGTCTACCCTACCAATAAGCACTTTCTATCAGGATATAACTATTCTCCCGAATCAAATCACTGGGGTATTGACCTTGCCGGATCCATAGGCGAAGGCGTTTATGCCACAGATGCGGGTGTGGTCGTTTATTCAGGATTGAATAACTACGGGTACGGCATTATGATCATAATTGACCATGGAAACGGATTTCAATCATTGTACGCACACTTGAGTGCCACCTATCGTTTCTGCGGTCAGAGTGTGGGCCAGGGAGAAGGCATAGGTGCGCTTGGCTCTACCGGACGCTCGTCGGGTTCGCATTTGCATTTTGAAATTATGACAACCACTTATAAGATAAACCCTTGGGACGTTTTACCACCCCCATAAACCTGATTGAAGAAGACTTTAGGGGTAAATCAACTTTCAATAATAAGTTTGAAAAAAACTAAGCCCATAACTCACTTGGCAAGCGAAATAAACACATCTTCCAGTGTTGACTCAGCTTTTACAATTGATTTAACGTCAATTCCTTTTTCCTTTAACTCCTTGTGCAGCTGCTTTTATGTCATTTTCGGGTCAGTAATAGCGCGCACTTCTTCAGATTTGGGGTCAGCATCATATCCCAACACGGTTGCGAGGCTATCGGATGGATTCAGCAATCCCAAAAGCATCCGGATGCTAGTGGTTTTGCCAGACCCGTTTGGGCCCAGATAGCCGACCACCTTATCAGGATTTATACAGACGGGAACTTTGAACCACAAATGCCCAATCGTGAGCACTACTAAATATTATGCCAATCTCACCAGGATTCATAAAGTACACGCTGACAAGATCAGGGTTTACCCATACCTGGGTACGCACCTCTAGCGGAGATTTGATTTCCGCGTTTCGACCTGATCGAGCCGTTTGCTGCTCCAAAATATCAGAGGCATGCGCCTGACCGATTAACCGTGCCGTCGCCAGGGCAGTGGTTCCCACTGTAGAGTCAGAACCATCGCGACTTGAGCATCCCCATCCACTAAGCGCTGACTATAATCGGGTGGAATAATGAGGGCGGCGAGCGCATCTCCTTTTTCGATGAGATCCCTAATTTCTGGCTCTGAGCCAACTTCAAAAGCGATTCGAAAATAATTTGCAGCCCGAAAAGCATTTAGCAGAGCACGCGATTCCCGGCTGCGGCTTTGATCCCAGACCGCGAGGGGGACATTGCGCACATCGGTTGTAGCCGCGTAGCCCAGGAGAAATAATTGCATAACTGGGATGAAGAGGATCATCGCCAATGTACGCGGATCCCGCCAGATTTGGATAAATTCTTTGCGGATGATGGAGTTAAGCCGTGGGTTCGTTTGTCTCCTTAGGATTTAGAAGATCAACAAGTTTTAGATAGCCTCTGGAATCGAAGTCTTTGTGCGCATAGTGGCTAGGAGCCGAATGGTTCGATGAGCCAACCAGACACCCACGCCCATGAATACCGTCGTGGTTAAACTGCCGAGAGAAAGCAATGGCACCCCGATGAGAGAATGACCCAAATTACAGCCGCCTGCAATTCCAGCAGCGATGCCCATAATAAGGCCTCCGCTGCCAAGTTCAATGTAGCGTCGCAATGTTTCTCCACGCACCCAGAGTGTGCCCGAAAGTCGTGCTGCCAAATAGGCGCCAGGTATTATTCCTGCGAGAGTAAGGAGTATCCAGGGCGAGTCGCCACCAGACATTCCGTTTGTAATAAATTGAACAATTTGGGTTGGAATGCTTGAGGTGCCATATGGATAATTAGACCCGCCAAATCGTGCAAGTATCCAGCTAACTGGGATTACGATCCCAACGGCCAGACCGAGTTTTCGCCAGTTCCAATAATCGCCTCTGCTGCTGATCGGACTTTTCCAAAGCCAGTAGGCAATTCCAATACCGGCAAGAATGACAACCACCCAGCCAAGGGATCCAAAAATATTTGCTAACGTGGCAGGATTTCCCGCAACAGTTAGCTCAACCTGGTTCAGATTTTCTCGTATAGAAGAGAGTGGTCCCTTATAAATTAGGAGATCCCCAACAAACCAGCCAGCGAGACCGATGATGGCTCCTAACATACCATGGCCTGTTTTGTAAAAAAGGCCCGTTACGCAAGTGGAGGCAATCACCATCCCAATCCCGAATATGGTCCCACCAAGGATGTTAGCCTGCCATGCAAACGGGGGGATCCATGGTTCGATTACATTAAGCGCGATCAACCCGTACACTAAGGGCGTTGCGAGCAGCATTCCCAAAAGATAGGCTTTAAAGAGATCTAATTCGCGGGGTCGCTGATTGAGGCCACGCAATGTGCTGTGGAAACAAAGGTCGCCACGCTCCAGCACGTATCCCAAGAGTATTCCTGTAGGAATGGCGAGTAAAAGGATGGTCATCATAGAAGCACCTCCTGAAATCGAACTTTAGAAACCAAAGTGTTATTAAGTTCACACACATTTTGATTACATAATTTGTAAAAGATAATCTTATGCAGAGATTTCATCTGGCTCCTTTAATCCTATAAATATGGCGAATATCTGGTAATTCCGTAAAATAGTAATGGACCCAGATGTAAAGATGGTTGAAGGCAGCAACTAACAACGCGGCTTTAGAAAGAAACGCTAGGGCAAAACCCCAAAAAATTAGAAAAACAAATTTATACATAGCATTGTCGGTATATTTGAAGATTCCTGCCTTGACAAAAGGTTTCTTTCCATAGATTTCTGGCTCAAAATGATCAATCCCAAATGCGCGCTCGATCCCAAAATATTTGACAACTGAATACATACCATAAACAGATGTAATTACCGCAACCAATGCTAGTAGGTAAACCCAAATGGGATTGCACGTCATTGTATTATTATTTGCAATTCCGACCAAAATAAGGGAGATCGGCCGGCCAACAAATAAAATTGCGAAACCGATTTTATAGATTGGAAAGGCGTTATTACCAAAGGCGCGTTTTATCGAGCCGTGATGGAGCTGCAAGCGCCAAACCAACCAAACATAAACCTGATGGATGATGGGTATGGTAATCGCAATCCACAACCAGGTTTGCGTACTAAGGTCCCACAACTGGCCCGTCAGCACTTCCCCTTTAGCAAGAACAGCGACTCCGGCCAAAAGGAGCAGCAAAAAAAATAAATGCCAGCCTTGTTTCTCAAACATTTCTCACTCTTTTTGATCCAAAATTTCATTTAAGTAAATATCAACATACGCTTCTTCTAATTTTTCCGGCTTTAATTTGTTGAGCATTGAGTCGGAGATCAACCTGTCAGTCAAATAATAAGATAGGATCATCTCGATGAATGAGCGCATCAACAAAGCAGGATTGGTTAGTCGTAGATCTTTTTTTGTTTTCACGAGAGGTTCAAATATTGGCAATATCTTTGGCACGATCTCTTTAATCAAGGCAGTGCCATGTTTTCCATTGAATTCAACTATTTCAAAAAACATCAAATTTATATAATATGGCTCATTGCCCAACTCATTCAAAGTGATCATCATAGTATGCTGAATATTCTCGCCCACTGTATTATCTCCCGCTGCGGTGATAGGTGGGAGAAATTTTTTATAAGGATGTTGATCAACAATAATAGCCTCGAAAATTGCTTCTTTGCTTTTAAAGTGATTATAAATGCCAGCCAAGGCGATACCAGCGCTATCTGCGATTGGGTGGATCGAAGTAGCATGGCAGCCCTGTTCCTGGACCAGGGCTGCCATGCTGAGTATTCTATTTAATAAGCGGGTTGATTCTCCCTTACTGCGCATTTCAGCGACCATAGACATGCTGTCCTTCAAAGTATGAACGAACGTTCGTTTGCTCTATGATTAATTTGGATTTTATCAAGGGGTTAAAATTAATTGCCTCTCAAGTACAATCATCCTGAGATCAATATGCTTGCTCTTTAATAATATTGTTTCTGCCCAAAAATTAGGAGGCTTACCCTGTGTGTTTGTAGGCGCAGTTTATAGTGTTACCAATTATATTTGAGAACCTTAGATTCTTTGCATTATCAATTATTTGCTAGGATTTTACCTGTAAGTCGAAATCTGATTTCTGCAGGCAAGGGATATAACGGTAGCAAATCTATGCGATAGCCTTTTTTGGCGTAGGCCTGCATCAGCCGTACAGCATCCCGCAATATCTCCCGATTCCAAGTAAAAGGTAATTCCATGAGATCCTCAATTGCAGGATGTTTGGGCAGTTGTCCAGATACTTGTTGGTACACACGGAAACCTTCCTGCCAAGCCTCTAGCTCTCCATAAACAGACAGGGCCGTTAACACGCCTTGCCGTAAGTGGCGTACCTCATGGGCTATAAGGTTGAGTAACTGGGGATCATTAGTTGATGTTTGTTTTGAATAGAAGCGTGAATTTATGCGAATATTTCCAAATATGGTCCAAAACGCTCCTATTGCTGTGCTTGCACGCCAAAACCGAATCTTCGTCTTATGAGCACGGATGAAAACTACCGCCTCCCGGCCCTCTTCTCCGGTTTCAGCCAAATTCTCCAGCAAGGTGTTCATCCATTCATCATGCTGCATAATCAAATCTCCTCTAAACCTGGAATATAAGGGTTGATAAAAACAAGTATACAACAAAGATTTTCACAGGGTTCCAGGGTAACCAACATTATTCCTACGGCGACCAACTAATATATAGCTTGCGTTTAATGATATGAATTTGATCGATTTCAGAGCAAATATGTCTTATACCATTAGCAACTAGGTAATGTAAGGAGCGCTGATGGAAGAACGCAGAAATATTAACCGCAAAGATTTTTCTTATTACCTCCAACTAATTGACAGTGAGACCCAAGAATTATTAGGGCACCTTGTCAATATTAGCTCGGATGGATTCAAAATTGATAGCCAAGGCCCAATTGAAACTGATAAAGAGTATCAAATCCAGATGGAACTCACTAGCGAAGTAGCTGATAAGCCTTCAATAACTTTTTATGCAACCTGTAAATGGTGCAAACAGGATGTTCTCGATCCATTCGTCTATAATGCAGGCTTTCATCTGAATAACATATCCCCTGAAGACATGAAAATTGTTGAAAGTATCATGGAAAAATATGGAAAGGAACATAAAGATAAGCGGATTGATAAAAAACAAAACAGTCTTTGGTAATCTTCAGATATCATAAGTATGTAAACTCCCAAATTTTGTTGCGGGAGTTTTTCATAAATACGTTAACCGCCCAGGTGTTTGGTACTTCAGACAGCTTGTTTTGCTTATACCCTTTGCATAATTTATCTATACTATATGGGTATCTAAATATGTCAATTTCATAATCAACTATATAAATAACAAAAAAACCTTGTATACTATAGAGTCGTAGTCGTTATACGGGAAAGGAGCGATCATGGATGAACGTAGAGTTCAAGAGCGAAAAAATTTTTCCTATTACATGCGGCTTATGGACGTTGATACCCAGGATCCATTAGGTCACTTAGCAGATATTAGTTCAGGAGGGTTTAAACTAGACAGCGAAGATCCTATTCCAACCGATAAGGATTACCGGGTCCAAATGGAACTCACTACACAATTAGCTGATAAGCCCTCGATGACCTTTATCGCCCGTTGTAAATGGTGTAAGGTGGACCGTTTAGATCCATTTAACTATAACGTTGGCTTTCAATTGATCAATATTTCTTCTGATGATAAGAAAATCATCAACCGTATGATTGGGGAATATGGGAAAGCTCCCAAAGACGAACATATTTATTTACGACGAACAAATCTTTGGTAATCTCGCCACAGTACCGTATAAAAACTATCATAAAAAAATTGAGGGGGTTTTTCTTTGCAGAACATTTCCGATTGGGCAGTAAAAAAGAATCTAAATTAGTTGCATTCAGCGCAAACCATGACTCTGACCTATGAGCTCCCGCTAGTGTTATGAATATGTTTGATTTTGAAAGAGATTTGGTCTATACTAGAGCATATTGATCGAGCAATTGAAAAGGAGCGATCATGGATGAACGTAGAAATATAGAGCGGAAAGATTTTTCTTACTACATGCGCCTTATTAATAGTGAGACGAAGGATCTGTTAGGGCACCTAACAGATCTTAGTTCGGGTGGATTTAAATTGGATAGCCCTACTCCTATTGAAACTGGAAAAGATTTCCGCCTACAAATGGAACTTACCAGCGAAGTTGCCGACAAGCCATCGATGACCTTTGTAGCACGTAGTAAATGGTGCCAGGTCGATCCGCTAGATCCATTCATTTATAACGTGGGTTTTCAAATGATAAGCATCGAACCCGAAAATATGGAAATAATCATCCGTATGATGGATAATTATGGCAAAAAACACCAAGACCAGCGCATAGACAAACGTCGAAGTAATCTTTGGTAATCTCCTAACCTGAAGAATAAAACCCCTTCAAAATAAATTGAGGGGTTTTTTAGTTGCAGCATCCCCCTTCTTGAAATACAATTACAATATGCGAATTATCCTACGTTGGCTCTTACGAGCTATTATGAATTTGGTCGCCCGTGTTGAAGTTACAGGATACGAACATTTGCCGAAAGAGGGCAATTTCGTAATTGCAACGAACCACCTCGGGGTCTTGGATGCACCGATGGCTTATTATGCCCTCAATCGTTGGGATTTAATTATTCCTGTTGGAGAAAAATGGGAAAAGATTCCCTTTATTAATTGGCTTGGGAAATATTTCAATCTCATTTTCATCGATCGTTTTAACCCAGATATAAAAACCTTGAGAAAAATCATAAAACTTATGCACGAAGGCAATAACTTGATCATCGCTCCTGAAGGAACACGCAGCCGCACTGGTGCTATGAGTGAAGGAAAACCCGGTGTAAGTTACCTAGCAACCAAGCTGGGGCTTCCTATCATCCCTGTAGCGCTGGTGGGTACGGAAGATGAATTTTTATTCGCCAACCTGAAGCGCCTGCGCAAGACCCAGATCCAAGTGAAGGCAGGCAAAGCTTTTACCCTTCCCAAACTGCCAAAAGAGAATCGCGATAAAGCGTTAAAACAATACACCGACGAGATCATGTGCCAGATCGCGGTAATGTTACCTGAGAGAAACCGCGGTTTTTATAAAGATCATCCAAGATTGAAGGAATTGCTGGCTGCGAAATAGTATATTCTGAAATCGAAATAGCAAGAGTTATTCTGACAATTAATTTTTGGAAATCACATCTTAATCAATGTGCTCGAATGTGCCATTCAAATTGAGATAATATAAATCAACATCTATGTGGGAAAATAATTTAGATATCTTTTCTCGGGCATTACGTAAATCTACACTATGGCGCTCATTGGTGCCTTCAAATCCATAGGCGCCGCAATCTTCGTGATTAATCAGTACAACCTTTTTGATTTTGTGAAGACGAATTGCTAAATCTACCTGACGCATGACATCGTAAACATCATACACACCACCCGCAATGGATATCCGGTCATAACTCTGGGGATGTATATTCTCCTCAACCCAATTATTCAAATACCTCTGCAAACGATAATCCATACAATGTACAACAACTGTCTCACATTTGTCTGTCACGATGACTCCTAAAGAATTTCGCCGGATTTACGCTTCATGAATTGCCCCCCAGCCCGTTCCCCTTTCCACTCGCCCTTATCCACAATTACCCGTCCACGCAGGAAGACCTTTTCCGGGTAGCCGATCAGCTCCCAACCTTCATATAAATTATAATCTGTGCGGTGCCGGGCGTGGGTTAAGCCATAATTCACCTTTTTTTCTGGATCCCATATAACAATATCCGCATCTGAGCCAGATAACAATGCCCCTTTTCGCGGATACAGACCAAATATTTTGGCCGGATTCGTCGCATTAAACGCGACAAACTGATTGGGGGTCATCTTTCCCGCCCGAACTCCAAAGGTCCACATAATTGGTAACCGGTCACCGACTCCGGGCAAGCCATTTGGAATCTTGGAAAAATCATCTGCCCCCAGTTCCTT
>JASJYH010000026.1 GCA_030123675.1 Anaerolineae bacterium
ACAGCATAGTTGCTTTCAACCTGCGCTCTATTTTGTGCGTACCCCTAAAAGTAAAAGATGAATTGATAGGTGTCATCTACGCCGATAACCGAATCCGTAGCGGTATCTTTACTGAAAAAGAACGCGATTTGCTTACTACCTTTTCTAATCAGGCAGCTGTTGCCATTGAAAATGCACGCTTATTTTCATCTTTGAAATATACGCTCGCTGAAGTTACAGAACTCAAAAACCTGATGGATAATATTTTTGATTCTATTACCAGCGGTGTTATTACAGCTGATATAGAAAACCAGGTTACGCTTTGCAACCGCGCAGCTGAAAAAATCCTCGGGTATGCAGCCGATGAAGTAATCGGGCGTCCATTGAACGAAATCTTATCCTCAGTAGTGGAAGATATTGAACCCCACTTGGTAAATGTCCGCACTACGAACACTCCTGTTGTCGATCTTGAAATAAGCCACACATTGCCTCTGCGGGGTGCCGTAGACTGGCGGTTAAATCTCTCCCCACTTAAAGACGCAGACCAATCGACCCAGGGTATTGCTATTGTGCTGGATGACATGACCGATCGCAAGCGTCTTGAAGCGCAACGCCGGCTATTCGAACGTATGGTTTCACCGGCAGTGATCAAACAACTTGATCCAGACGGATTGAAATTGGGCGGTCAACGGGCGGACATTACAGTCTTATTTGCAGATATAAGAGGCTTTACCGCCTATAGTGAGGCACACTCTCCTGAGCAACTTGTCTCTGTATTAAACCGTTATTTAGGAGCTATGGCAGAGGCCGTGCTTTCCCATGAGGGTACCATCGACAAATTCATGGGCGATGCGATTATGGCCTGGTTCAATGCTCCAATTAAGCAAAAAGACCATACTTTGCGTGCGGTTAGGACGGCAGTTTTAATCAGGCAAATGGTTGAAGAACTTTACAAAGAGCTTCCAAAAGACTCGCACCTTTCATTTGGTGTGGGAATTCACTACGGAGATGCGGTTCTTGGCCTAATTGGTACCGACCGCCGTATGGAATACACGGCTATTAGTGACACGGTCAATACTGCAAAGCGCATTCAAGAGAATTCATTAGATAATCAAATCTTAATCACAGCAACTACTTATGAACGTGTGAAAAATGAAATTGTCGCCGAACCATACACATCTCTGTCTGTAAAGGGGAAAAGTAAGCAATTGGAAGTATATGAGGTCCGAGGCATAAAGTAGCATCCAACTTGATACTATCATAACGGTCGATACCCTCGGTCGTTATGTATTTCATAGCACATCCTTTATGAAACAATTTTTTTGGATCGGGACGTTACTTCTCGCATCAGCTTGCTCTTCCACTCCAAAGGCAAGCCCAACATTGGTCCTATCAACCGCACGCAGCACACCTGAAACTGTGCTTGCTAGCAAACCCACTGAATTCATTCCATCCCCAACAGCTACCCAGTTAGCTCCCAAACGTTACTTTACAGATAACTTTGACACAGCGCCCACGTATTGGTCTATCTTGACCGCCTCCGGGGATTCCGGCCGCGTTAATATCCTAAATAAAAAGGGTGCCTTGATATTTGAGCTCAATGAGCAAAATGCCTGGCTTTATGCCATTTATGGAGCATTTGAGTACGAGAACGTCCATATCGAAACGAAATTTGAAAGCCAGGCAAACGATGTAAATTCAATCGGGTTGGTTTGCAACTATGACGAACAGGCCGGTTGGTACGAATTCAATATATCTTCTGATGGCACGTATTCCGTTCTCTACGGTCAGTGGCTGGCCGAAGGGATTGCTCAATATATCCCCATCCGAAATGATGCCTCCGAGCGGATTCAAATTGGCAAAGCCACAAATGAAATTGGCTTGGATTGCTACGAAGACACGCTACAGTTATATATCAATGGCAAGCTGATCCGCAAGCTGGATGTGGCCCACATTGGCTTAAAAAGTGGCAAAGTCGGAATTTCGCTGGCATCTTTTGATGAGACCCCTGTTATATTGACTTTTGATTGGGTTAAAGTGAGCGAGTTTAAGTCGCCTTAATAAGAGCCAGAAAGATTGGGGAAAATTCGATGAAATTTCTATATCTTGTTAACGAGATTCTTGCATTGCTGCGGTATCCTTTAAAACATATAGAATTTTTAAAGTTAGGAGAATTATTATGGGAAAAATTATTGGAATCGACCTTGGAACCACCAACAGTGTGATTGCTGTTATGGAAGGTGGCCAGGCTACAGTTATTACAACCGCTGAGGGTGGGCGTCTATGCCCCTCTGTGGTGGCCTTCAACAAAAATGGAGAACGCTTGGTAGGCCAGACAGCAAAACGCCAGGCTGTCATCAATCCAGAAAATACAATCTATTCCATCAAACGCTTCATGGGTCGCCATTTTGACGAGACCGAAGTAGAACGCAAGATGGTTCCCTTTGAAATCATTAAAGGCGATGTTGATGATGTGAAAGTGAAAGTGCCGATAACTGGTCGCGAATATAGCCCGCAAGAAATTTCTGCGATGGTGTTAGGAAAGTTAAAAGCTGATGCTGAAGCATATCTGGGCGAAGCGGTCACACAGGCTGTAATTACCGTCCCGGCTTACTTTAACGATAGCCAACGTCAGGCCACGAAAGATGCTGGCAAGATCGCGGGGCTAGAGGTGATGCGTATTATCAATGAACCAACCGCATCCGCATTGGCATATGGGCTTGATAAGAAAAATGACGAAACTATCTTAGTCTTTGACCTGGGTGGTGGTACTTTTGATGTGTCGGTCCTTGAAGTGGGCGAGGGTGTCATCGAAGTGAAGTCCACCAACGGCGACACCCATTTGGGTGGTGATGACTGGGATCAAGCGATTGTTAATTGGGCTGCAGATGAGTTCAATAAAGATCAGGGCATTAATCTGCGTGAAGACCGCCAGGCCCTACAACGTCTGCGTGAAGCTGCTGAGAAAGCCAAAATTGAGCTCTCAACTGTAATGGAAACCGAGATCAATCTGCCGTACGTAACCGCAGATGCCTCCGGACCAAAACATCTACAGTTGAAGCTTTCTCGGGCAAAATTTGATCAATTGACTGAAGATTTGTTAAATCGCTGTAAGACCCCCTTCAAGGCGGCCCTCAAGGATGCCGGCCTGAAAGCGGGCGACCTCGATGAAGTGGTCTTGGTCGGTGGCTCGACCCGCATGCCGCAAGTGCAAGACCTTGTACGCGAACTTACCAATGGAAAAGAGCCGCACAAAGGCGTCAACCCCGATGAGGTAGTTGCTATCGGTGCAGCCATTCAAGGTGGCGTGTTGGGCGGTGAAGTTAAAGACATCCTATTGCTCGACGTAACACCTTTATCATTGGGTGTTGAGACCATGGGTGATGTCATGACAGTTATGATCGAACGAAACACGACCATCCCAGTCCGCAAGACTGAGATTTATTCAACGGCTGCCGACAACCAAACAGCAGTTGACATCCATGTCTTGCAGGGCGAACGCCCAATGTCTGCAGATAATATTAGCCTGGGCCGCTTTCGTTTAGACGGCATTCCGCCGGCCGCGCGCGGTGTCCCACAGGTTGAAGTAACCTTTGACATTGATGCTAATGGAATTTTAAATGTAACCGCCAAAGACAAGGCTTCGGGCAAAGAGCAGAAAGTAACTATTACAGCCTCGACCAATATGGATAAGGAAGAAATTGAACAGAAGGTTCAGGAAGCTCGCAAGCACGAGGCTGAAGACAAGAAACGCCGTGAGTTGATCGATGTAAAGAACACTGCTGACCAATTGACTTATCAGACCGAGAAAACACTGACTGAACTGGGCGACAAGGTTCCAGCTGATGAAAAAGAAAACATTCAGGGTAAGGTAGAGGCCCTTAAGAAAACCGCTGAGGGCGATGATGCCGACCAGATCAAGAAACAGACGGAAGAAGTACAGCAAGCCTTCCATGCCCTTAGTCAACAACTGTATGCGCAAGAACAGCCGCAGCCAGAAACAGAGGGTGGCTCGTCACCGCCTCCGAGTGATGGTGATGGCGAAGAAGAAGGTGAAGTGATCGACGGGGAAGTCACCGACGCATAAGAATGTCGTTCAACAGGCCTTCGAGTTTTCTAAAAACTCGAAGGCTTTTTTTTTAAATTAATATACTTTCTTGGGGGAGATTCCTCACTATGGCGCGGTGATATAATCCCCGCCATGTTTAAACGTTTTAGGAGTATCTGGATATTGCCCATCGCACTTCTTCTTGCGATCGGGGTTTATTATCTGCCTCCCGTAAAATCTCGCCTTATTGACCTACGCACGCGCATGGTATATTTCATTAATCCGCCGGATGAAGCCGTCTTCCAGCCCGAAGGGCAACCCGATGTAAACACGGCCTCCAATTTCAGGCCTGCTTTTACTGCCACGTCTCTCCCTGATCTCATTACCCCGCCGACCATAACTTTAACGCCTTTGCCAGATAGTGTTATTCTGCCAGACATTATTTACGTCGATCAGCACGAACGCTGGAATTATTGCGGCCCCGCCAATGTCACAATGGCGCTTAACTTTTGGGGTTGGGCCGGAGACCGCGACGACGTTGCCCGAGTAGTAAAGCCGGGCAGCAATGATCTCAAAGAGGACTTCATCCAACGCGGCTTTCCCGATAAGAATGTCATGCCCTATGAATTGGTCGATTTTGTCAATCAGCAGACCGAATTCCGGGCCTTGTTACGGCATGGAGGCGATATCGAATTGATCAAGAGTCTGATTGTGGCAGGCTTTCCGGTTGTGGCCGAAAAAGGCTATTACGAACTCGATTACACCGGCAAAATCGACTGGCTTGGCCATTATCTGTTCACAACAGGCTATGATGAATCTCGCGCTGGGTTTATCGTTCAGGATGCCTGGTTACGACCAGGCCAGAACCTACTCAGCGATTACAGAATTTATGAGGAAGGCTGGCGTTCATTCAATAATATCTTTTTCGTGGTTTACCCGCCAGAGCGTGAGGCTGAAGTGCTGGCCTTGCTTGGTCCTTGGGCAGATGACACTTGGGCGAATCAACATGCACTTGAGATCGCAAATCAAGAGATTCAAACCTTTCCTGGTGGTAATGACTTGTTTTTTGCATGGTTCAACAAAGGCACCAGTCATGTTCAGCTACAAGAATATGCTGATGCAGCCCTTGCCTACGATCAAGCTTTTTTTATATATGCGGGCCTCAATGATGAAGAACGCCGGCGCCCATACCGCATGATGTGGTATCAAACCGGTCCGTATTTTGCGTATTACTATTCCGCCCGCTATCAGGATGTTATCAATCTCGCCAACACCACTCTTAATGATACTATTTCTGAGCCAACCCTTGAAGAAAGCCTGATCTGGCGCGGGCGTGCATATTATATGATTGGCAATACTCAAGCGGCGATAGAAGATTATCGGGCTGCCCTGGCAGTGCACACTGGTTGGCCTCCCGCTGTCCAGGCCTTGCAGGAGTTGGGAGTTCAGCCTTGATTTTCCTTATCAATGGAATGATCAGGTTTCTCCGAAAACCCTAACTACACAACAAACAAACTGCCCAACTATGTAACTACTCAACTAACTCGTTATGAAACTCCTACACTTTGCGGACGCGCACATTGATATGGCCAATTACGGCCGCCATGACCCCGAAACTGGGCTGCCCCTGCGTGTCCTAGACTTTCTTAAGTCGCTGGATACCATTGTGGATGCTGCCCTTAACGAGAATGTGGATATGGTCATTTTCGCGGGCGATACCTACAAGGACCGTTCGCCTGCTCCCACTTTTCAGCGCGAGTGGGGCCGACGGATTATCCGTTTATCGCAGGCTGGCATTCCAACATTTCTGTTGGTTGGCAACCACGATATGTCGCCAGCGGTAGGGAGAGCCAACTCTGTTCAAGAGTTCGACACCTTGCAAATCCCGCATGTACGTGTGCTCCAAAAACCAGAGTTCCTCAGCGCAGAAGAATTAGGCTTGCCGGTTCAAATCATCGCAATACCGTATGTCTCACGCTCGGGATTAGTGGCCGCGCTGGAAATTGAAGGGCTGGATAAAGAAGAAGTTTACAGTGAGATCGAAAACCGGCTGACCGAATTAATAATAGGTTGGCTTGATAATGCCGACAAAGAACTACCTGTCATTTTGACGGCCCACGCCTCGGTACAGGGCGCCGCCTACGGCTCAGAACGAACCGTAATGTTAGGCTCAGACCTGGTGTTGCCCGCCTCAATTGTTAAAGACAAACGATTAGATTATGTGGCTCTGGGCCATATCCATAAACCTCAAGATTTAAATGAGGGTGCACATCCGCCGGTGATCTATCCGGGATCGATCGAGCGGGTAGACTTCGGCGAAGCGGCAGACAAAAAATACTTCGTCATCGCAGAGGTGACCAAAGGGCAGACGCAAGTAGATTGGAAAAATCTAGATGGGATACGACCTTTCATAGATTGTCGAGCAGTTCTAACGTCCGATGAGAACGTAACCGAAACGCTAATAGCAGCATTGCCCAAACCAAAAGATTTAGAAGGGGCGATCCTGCGCCTGATGATTGAATATCCACGTGAATGGGATCCGTTGATCGACGATGGTGCTTTACGTCAATACGCAGAAAATTCGTTTGAATTCCATTTGGTCAAGCGACCCCAAGTGGAAGCCCGCATCCGCCTGCCCGAAAACCAGACCCTCGGCAGTCTTTCTCCGTTAGAATTATTAGATCAATACTGGCGTGCCAACCATACTGATAATGCTGAGGTGTTGCAAAAGTTGGCTCGGGATATCCTTTCCGGTGAAGAAGAAACTGATTGAGAAACCATGGAATTTTCTGAGAACACCGGCCTCCTGCTCAAAGCCTTGCGCTTTTCGGCAGACAAACATCGTAACCAACGTCGCAAGGACAACGCCAAATCACCTTATGTCAATCATCCAATTGAAGTAGCTCATTTGTTGTGGGAAGTGGGCGGTATAAAAGATGTGGATGTGTTGTTGGCGGCCATATTGCACGATACAATCGAAGATACCCGCACTAGGCCGCAGGAATTACGAGAAATCTTTGGCGATCAGGTTTTGTCGCTTGTGCTAGAAGTAACCGACGACAAAAGCCTGCCCAAACCAGATCGTAAGCGTTTGCAAATTGAAACTGCGGCGCAAAAATCGACTGGCGCCAAACTGGTCAAACTGGCCGACAAATGCTGTAATGTACGTGACTTGGTTGCAATGCCCCCTGAGAATTGGCCCCTTGAGCGCCGATCTGAATACCTGTTATGGACCGAGCAAGTGGTGGCTGGTCTGCGTGGCACGAATGACCCACTCGAAAAATACTATGACGAAGAATTCAAAGGTGGAAAATTGTTTCTGGGAATATCAATTTGAGCGATCATTTTTGCTAATTTAGTAGTTTGAGCCTGCATGGTATAATTTTTTTAGGGTATTTTTCTCCTGCCTCTCTGGGCCGCGACAAAAATATAAAACTATGCGGAATTTTCAGGCGGGTTCTTTGAAGGAGATCTCATATGTCCGGTCATTCAAAATGGTCAACTATCAAGCGCAAGAAGGGTGCAATAGATGCAAAACGTGGAGCAATTTTCACCCGGCTGGCACGTGAAATCGCAATAACGGCGCGTGAGGGTGGGGGCGGAGACACGAACTCCAATTTCAGATTGCGACTGGCTGTTGATAGGGCCCGGGCTGAAAATATGCCTAAAGACAACATCGAGCGTGCCATCAAACGTGGCACTGGTGAAGATAAAGAAGGCGTGGCGTACGAAGAAATTATGTACGAAGGCTACGGCCCAAAGGGCGTAGCAATGATGATCGAAACCGTTACCGACAACCGAAACCGATCGGTTTCAGATATTCGCCACGCGCTTTCGAAGAGCGGCGGTAGCATGGCTGAAGTTGGGGCCGTTTCCTGGCAATTTGACCGGGTTGCTTATTTTGCTTTTCCGGCTAGTGCTATGGATTACGACAAAGCTTTTGAGTTGGCGATTGAAGCTGGCGCTGATGACGTTACCGAAGACGAAGGCATAATCGAAATTACCGGCCCAGTGGATTGCTTCAAAGCTATTGCCGACCTGTTGCATACCGCCAAGGTGACCCCGGAAGATGCCGGTCTGCGTATGGTTCCCAAACAAGATTTGGAACTGGATGTAAACGTAACTTTACAAGTGATGAAGGTGATTGAAGACCTTGAAGAAATGGACGATATCCAAAATGTGTACTCGAATTTGAAAGTTTCGGAAGAAGCCCTGGCGGCTCTGGAAGCAGAATAGATTTGCCTGACTGAGTCTCTTCCGCAAATCTCGGCAAGCATGTTGCAGAGGTTTGCGGTTTTTTTATGCTTATGCTTGCACTTGGTATTGACCCTGGAATCGCCACAACTGGTTACGGCCTTGTCCGCCTCGAACCGGATGGGGGCCTGCTACCGATAAATTATGGCATTATCAGCACCCCAAAAAACACCCCGCTTCCCGAACGTTTGGTGATGCTTTATGATCAAATGCAAGCTTTGCTAAACGAGCACAGACCTGAAACGGTTGCTGTTGAAAAGTTGTTTTTTTCTCGCAATGTGAAAACAGCCATTTCGGTTGGCCAGGCACGGGGGGTCATGCTGCTCTCGATAGCACAAGCCGGCTTGGAATTGTTCGAGTACACACCGAACGAAGTTAAACAAGCCGTGGCTGGTTATGGCTCGGCAGACAAACGCCAGATACAGGAGATGGTGCGTGTATTGTTAGAGCTGCCCAAAATACCCAAACCAGATGATGCTGCCGATGCGCTGGCGGTTGCAATTACGCATTTGAACACGAACAGGTATTGAGTTGTTTTCCGCAATGGTCTTCGCAAAACATCTCCAAGCGGGGAGAACCACTGCATCCCTTTTACGGTAAAATCAAGCCATGATTGCAACACTCCGCGGTGAAGTCATCCAAATCGAAGAGAACGCCCTAGTGATCGAAGTCGGCGGGGTTGGGTTGCGCGTGCACGTCCCCAAGCCGCTGAGTGGCAAATCGAAGGTCGGTGAGAAAGCATTTGTCTACACTCACCTTATCGTCCGCGAGACCGAATTAAGCCTCTATGGATTCGAATCTCAACCGGACCGAGACCTGTTCAATCTGCTGCTGGGTGTAAGTGGCATCGGTCCCAAGGTATCGCTCTCGGTACTCTCGACGATGAACATCGAGTCAGTACAACGCGCCATCTTCAGCGATGAACCTGAACTTTTGAGCCGCGTACCGGGCATCGGGAAAAAGTCGGCCCAAAAGATAGCCTTGTATTTGCAAGACCGCTTGAAACCGAGCGATTCTTTAGAATCGGTTGCGGCCATGTCTGATTCGGATTCAGAAGTTCTCGAGGCGCTAACAGCCCTGGGATACAGCATAGTCGAAGCGCAGTCAGCAATCCAATCGATCCCGAAAGATGCGCCCGATGACGTCGAGCAACGTTTACGATTGGCGTTGGGTTATTTCCAGAATTAGAATTGTAAATTAATAAGACACGAAGAAAAATTGTTTGTCGAGGTCAATTCGCCTCCAGAGATGGGAGTTTTGGTTAGAGGAGCTAAATTATGCTAGATAAGAAAATCACATTTATTGGTTCTGGGGCCATGGCTGAAGCCATGATCGGCGGATTGTTGCGCCAAAATTTGGCTGAAGCGAAGAATTTATTAGCTGCCGACGTACGAGAAAAACGGGTTCAGGAATTGCATGAAAAGTATGGCATTCAGCCATTTACAGAAAATAAACTGCCGGCTTCCCAAGCGGATGTCGTCGTGTTGTCGGTCAAACCACAGCAAATGAACGATGTACTTGCCGGGCTCAAAGGCTCTATCCCAAATCACGCACTGGTATTATCAATAGTAGCTGGCGCCAAGATCGAGAAGATAAGTAAAGGCTTGCAGCATGCAGCAGTCGTTCGTTCGATGCCCAACACTCCGGCACAAATCAGTGAGGGCATCACCGTCTGGATGCCGTCTTCTGAGGTGAACGCGGATCAACAGAAAGTAGCAGCTACAATTTTAGGCGCCTTTGGAGAGGAGATATTGGTCGATAATGAAAATTACCTCGATATGGCGACCGCTCTGTCTGGAACCGGCCCAGCCTATGTCTATATTTTCATGGAAGCTCTGATAGATGCCGGTGTTCACATGGGCTTCCCACGTCATATTTCTGAAAAGCTGGTCACCCAAACCATTAGCGGCTCAGTGAATTATTATCGCCACTCCGAGCGGCACCCTGCTACATTGCGTAATCAGGTCACTTCGCCGGGCGGGACTTCTGCCGAGGCGCTTTATTTTCTTGAAAAAGCCGGCTTCCGCACGGCCATATCGCGGGCAGTCTGGGCAGCTTATCAGCGATCTGTAGAATTAGGCAATGAGAAAACTGTCCATATTCCTGGAGACAAACTAGGTGACACCAAACCAGACTAGCGAGGCTATCGAATTCTCCGATAAGGTAACCTTCCGATTTTATTGGGGGAATAGGAAGAATTAACCTATAAAATTATCTATTGAACAGAATTTGACAGGGGATATTTTTGAGAATCAAATAAACAAATTATTTAATTTGGAATGAAACCAGGGGTAAACTGGCTACCCAAATAAGCAGTTCGTTATTTCTGTCTTGACACATTCCTTAATACCCGCCTTCTCTTCCTTAAATCAATCTATTGAGAGTTTTGAAAAGACAAGCATTTTAGATAATAAAACGAAATCCATTAGTTAATGGTAAGAGCATTGCTTTCATCATATAATTTGGAAAAATACATCCAAGAAGCTATCTATACACTATTCTTTGAGCTAACATGTCCCTCTTAACCGTCACCTCCCTCTCCAAATCATTCGGCGATTTTGACCTGTTCAGCGGCATCAGTTTCTCCGTTGCTAAGGGTGCCCGCATGGCGCTTGTCGGTCCTAATGGCGTTGGCAAAACCACGCTGCTGCGCATCCTTGTCGGAGAGGACGAAGCTTCCTCGGGAACGGTAGCAAGCGCAAAAAAACTCCGAATCGGATATCTTCCACAAGAGGCTGATTTCGATATGAAAGGCACGCTTTGGGAGTCGTGCGAATCCATTTTCGACCATTTCAAATCCAAACAGGCTGAGTTGCATCGTCTCGAGGCGCTCATGGCCGAATCCACCCAAATGGATGACGTCATGGACCGTTATGGAAAACTCCAACATGACTTCGAAGAACAGGGTGGCTACAGCTACCCAACCCGCATCCGACAGGTTTTGGGTGGGTTGGGATTTGATAGGGACGATTTCAATCTGGGCATTAAACACCTCTCCGGCGGGCAACGGACCCGTGCATTTCTCGCTCGGCTCTTACTCTCAGACCCAGATTTGCTACTGCTCGATGAGCCGACAAACCACCTCGATATTTCCGCTGTCGAATGGTTGGAGGGCTATTTGGCGGGCTGGGATGGGGCCGCCGTTATTGTTTCCCACGATCGCTATTTTCTGGATAAGGCTTGTAACGCCGTTTTAGAAATGTTGGCAGGCGGATATGAGCTTTACCGTGGTAACTACTCAGCGTACTTCCACCAGCGCCGGGAACGTTCCGAACGCAGGCAGGAAGTCTTTGAGCGCGAAAAAGATAAGCTGCTCAAGGAGGCTCTTTATGTAAAGAAATACATCGCCGGGCAAAACGTTGCCCAGGCACGGGGACGGCTCCGTCGTCTGAGCCGCACTATCCAGGCCATTGAACAAATAGGCATGGAGACAGTGCTTGACAAAAAGTGGATCAAGGTCAGCCAAGATATCTCGGTTGCCACCAGCGATTTAAGCCCAGATGAAGCCGAACGGCGGGTGCGAGCGTTGCGTTCGCCCGTAAGAATGTTGCCCAAGTTGCATTTGAATTTGCGCTCAGAAAAACGTTCGGGCGATTTGGTGATCCGCACAAAAGATATAAAGATTGGTTTCGTTGACAAATATCTCTTCTCCGCACCAGACATCGAACTACGCCGCTTGGATTGCGCTGCCCTAATCGGCCCCAACGGCGCGGGCAAAACCACCTTTTTGAAGACCATCCTGGGACAATTGAAGCCATTAGGAGGGGAAGTGGAATTGGGTGCCTCGTTGCAAATAGGTTATTTTGCCCAAGCACATGAGGGCCTCGACCCTAAGCGGACAGTGATGGAGGAGATCGACTCAATTATGCCGGCCTGGCTACCCGGGCAAATACGCGATTATCTTGGCAAGTACTTGTTTTCTGGAGATGATGCTCTAAAAAAAGTTGAGATGCTCTCCGGCGGTGAGCGTGGACGTTTGGCGTTAGCCAAGTTGGCATTGCAAGATACCAACCTATTGTTGTTAGACGAGCCGACCAATCATCTCGACATCCCCTCACAGGAAATCCTGCAAGCCGTGCTGGACGACTATCCTGGCACGATTTTGCTGGTCACTCACGACCGTTATTTGATCGATGCATTAGCCACCCAAATTTGGGAGGTAACAGTGCTACCTTCCGAAGGTTCGAAATTGACGGTTTTCAAAGGAACTTATTCACAATTGATTGCAGAACGAGAAAAAGAAACCACGCGGCTGGCCTCGTTGGACGGTAAAAAGGCCCTCAAGAAAGGCAAGCGCCCGTCCAAATCACCCGCTGCGAAAGAGGAACGGCGCCGGAAGGCCCGGATACAAGAGCTTGAAAACCAGATTTCAGAACTAGATAGTAAACTTTCTGATTTGGGGCAGCAATTGGAGATTCCGCCTGAAAACCCGGCAGAAGTAGCAAGGTTGGGCAAAGAATATGCATCTATGCAGCTCGAAATGGATGAGAAATTAGGTAAGTGGGAAGGGTTGCAATAGGCCGAATAATTAAATATCCGGCGTACTGGAGAAGCGTAACGAAGTAAAAATGATTGACATTTTTGTTGCGATAATTCTTGCAGCAGTCCCAGTTTTGTTACTCATCAAGGCAATTCAAGTTTGGCGTATATCTAAAAATAATTGGTTCATTTTACCAATCAGCATATATCTATTTGCAGTTATTACAATATTCACAGATTGGTGGAGTGGTTTATTGGTTGTTCTTATTGGTTTGATTAGCTATGTTGTTATCGGAAAAGCAACGAAGAAATAATCAACTCATTCCCGGAATGTACACCGCAAATCGCCAGCGGAGCAGTTTTCATCATCCTTGAAGGAAGATCTTTGAATGCAACAGTGGATCTAGGTGCTCAAAGTTACCCGCTTAGAGATGCTATCCGAAGGCGCTACACTCCAGGAAGACGAAATTGTTGGCAAACATTTTGCTTACCTAAAAGATCTGGCAGATAAAAGTCTGATGATCTTGATGGGACGCACGCAGAACAAACACGAGTCACCATTTGGGTGGATTGCGATCTTCGAAGCGGAAAATGACCAGGCGGCGCGAGCGATCATGGAATATGATCCAGCCGTGAGCGGAGGGTGATGCGTGCAACTTTGTATCCGTACAAAGTTGCGTTACAGTGAAAGTGACGATTGGGTTAAGAAGAGGCAGAACTTTTCAAACGGTCTCTTACTTGATAACCTTCTTATCATTTAAAAGAGTTTAATTCTTCTTCAAACAGGTCATCATGATGATCGAGGGTCTGATCGCTCCAAGAAGCAGGGTCGTTTAATGGCTCCATATGGGTAAAGACAACCATATTGGGGAGAAGTTGTGTGACCTGAGCCTCTAGATTTTCCAACAGGTCGTGCCCTTGTTCTACCAGCCATTCCCCCGGAATAAGCACATGCAAGGAAACGAAGCGTCGTGCCCCCGCTTGACGTGTCAGCAAGGCATGGTAGATTGTTCCATCGGGCAGAATCTCATCAATTTTTTTGCGTATTAGTGTCAGTTCTTCATCAGGAAGTACACTATCCATTAATCCAGAAATTGAGGTATTAACAATCCTTATTCCTGACCAAATGATGTTGGCGGCAACAGCGATCGCGACGAGAGCATCCAGTGGTTGCCAGCCTGTGATAAAAACCAAGCCTACCCCTAAAAGAACTCCAAGGGAGGTCCACACATCTGTCATCAAGTGCTGCGCATTGGCACGTAGAGTAATGGAATTATATTTTTCGCCGTTGTACTTAATAACACTTGCAGCACCAAGATTAATTAATCCAGCTATCATCGAAATTATTAATCCTGCCCCAAGTTGAACGAGCTCCTGGGGATTGATTAAACGCTCGATGGCCGAGAAAAATATACCGGTTGCGGCAATGATAATAAAACCACCTTCTAAACCACTAGAAAAATACTCGGCTTTACTGTGACCGTGAGGGTGGGATTTATCTTCTGGGCGGCTGGCGACAATTAACATTGCAAGCGCCATTACCCCCCCTGCCAAATTTACTAAGGATTCCAAAGAGTCTGAAAGCAATCCAACCGAGTCTGTCTTGAGATAAGCTGTGATTTTAAGTCCAATTGTTAGGACAGCAGCTCCTATAGACAGCCAAGCGAAACGCTTCAAGTAATTTAGACTTTTCAACGCAATTCTCCTAGCATCATCTTAATTATACAATCATAAGATGATCAAGACATCGCCAATACATAAATTTGCAACGTTGAAAAATTATTTCAACCTGTGGTTAATGTAAATCGTTGTCGCTATTTAATAAATTGGCTATTCTTTGTGAGAATTGAATTGAAAAAATTTTTTCGGATTTGTTTCAGCGATCTGGCGGTAATCATCTTCCCCTAGAAAGCCCCGCACAGTAATGCTGAAGGCTCGCTCAGACTCATCCATTAGCACCATATAGTAATCAGAGCCATATAGAATGAAATTACGCAATTTATCATTGTTTACCAGGATTTTAATCAGTGGCAGGTATCGCGGTTTATAGGCTGTATAGGAAATGTCAGTATAAATATTTGGATATAGAGGAGTGCGGATAAGATCAATGATAACCGCCAGCCAGGAAACATCTTGGCGACTGACAAATCTTTCCTCCTTGATATTTTCTTTTGGCAATTGTTTTCTCAGTGGCCATGAAACATCAAGAAATTTGTCCCATTCAGGCGCTCCCCCAAAATGGGCAAAGCAAATTTTCAGATTTGGAAATTTGTCTAGTACCCAATAATAATTGGCAGGGTGCGTAAAATAGTCGGTAAATTTTCGTTTGCTGCGGGCTTTCAGTTGCTCACCTGTTCTGGGATGGGTACGCCATTCCTCTTTTTTTCTTCCTTGCCAATGTACCCCACTTGGTGAACAATGTGCTGTAATAGGAATGCCTCTTTCCTCGGCGAATGCATATATATCAAAAAGGCGCTCATCAAATGGGAAATATCCAAGAGGTGGATAAAGCTTGATGCCACCAAATTGATGTTCATTTATGTACTCTTTCACCAATTCTGTGATCCCTTCGCGTCGGGGATCTATAGCAATAAATGGAACGACTTGATCGCCATGATTGCTCTTAAGCACTGCCAGTTCTTCTAGCTGACTCATGAAATCTTTTTCAGGTTTTCCCGCCCCCATGTAGTCAAAATCCATAGACATTATCCCAAAGCGAGACCCAGGTGGGTAAAATCCTACGAGCTGTTTGAAAATATCTTCCTGGGTATTATGGATGGCGGCTTCCGCAAATACTGCCATGCGTTGTGGTTTGTCCGAATGGTTAAACGGGATGATATTTCTCAATATCCAGGCTGCTATTTTGGCAGGTACCTTACGCTTAAATATATCAACCAACCCTCGCATTAAAAAGCGCTTTGGAATATTTCTTAGCGTGAAAACGTGCGTATGAACATTATGAATGGTGATCGGGCGCATAGCCTACTCTTTATGGATGTTTATATTATAGTTGTTAGAAGGTCCAAATCTAAATGAAAGAATCTATACATTTATTGGGATGGTTTTGCCCATCACATTAATATTACCAACTATCCGACACTTTTCATTTTGGACGCTGATTCACGCAGATTTGCAAGGTTTTTTTTGTTTTGTTTCTCTCAGATCTCGCTTTTTCAGCGTTCACACCGCACTTGCATTCTGCGTCTTCGCGCAGCAAACGGCGCGCAGCGAACCCCCTAACGGGGACAGGCGGCGGTGCAAGTGTCTGCGCTCCTGGTTTTGAAACTGTCAGGCGGATAGTTAATACTTCATAAATACTCAAGGGCCACTAGTTTGCCTAAATAACGCCCAGCTTTTTTCCTACCCGAGAGAAGGCGTCTAGCCCTTTGCCAAGGTCATCTCGATCATGTGCTGCCGAAATCATTACTCGTATCCTGGCCTTGCCCTGCGGAACGGTCGGAAAACCGATAGCTGTTCCGAAGACACCCTCGCTGAAAAGCTCCCGACTAAACTCCTGTGCCAAACGCGCTTCGCCAAGCATCACGGGTGTGATAGGTGTTTCGCTCTGACCAATGTCAAATCCCATTTTTTGCATTTCAGCTTTGAAGAATTTGCTATTGTCCCATAACCGGTCCACCAGATCTGTAGAATCTTCTAGTAAATCGATTGCTGCGATGCAGGCGGCTACATCGGGCACAGTCATAGCCGAAGAA
Organism: Anaerolineae bacterium; assembly: GCA_030123675.1. GTDB lineage: Bacteria > Chloroflexota > Anaerolineae > Anaerolineales > Villigracilaceae > JAABUE01. The sequence goes on from JASJYH010000026.1 coordinate 16,474, forward strand.
AATAAGAATGCTCGACCGCGCTGTCGTAACCATTCTACAATGACTTCATTTCCAGCCACGACACCGCCCATGACCCCAAATGCCTTCGACATTGTTCCCATTTCCACATCCACTTTACCGTGCAGGTCAAAATGATCTACGATTCCACGTCCGCCTCTGCCAAGTACGCCCTCTCCATGCGCATCGTCCACCATGAGAAGTAAATCATAGCGCTCAGTCACCTCATAAATCTTATCCAAGGGAGCTATATCTCCATCCATGCTAAAGACTCCGTCTGTCACAACCATTCCACGCCGATAATTGGGCAAATTCTCTTTGATAGATTGCTCCAAAGCCTCGGGGCTGTTGTGCTCGTAGGCCTTGATTTTGGCGCCCGATAATCGGCAGCCGTCTATGATCGAAGCATGGTTTAGGCGGTCGGAGAAGATGACATCTTCCTTGGCTACCAGAGCTGGAATAGTTGCCAGGTTGGCATTGAAGCCGCTTTGGAATGTAATCGCAGCCTTTACACCTTTGAATTCAGCCAGCCGTTTTTCCAGCTCTATGTGCAAATCCATGGTTCCAGCTATAGTTCGAACGGCCCCCGGGCCAACTCCGTATTTTTCGCTTGCCTGCTTAACCGCCTCGACGAGTTTTGGATGGTTTGCCAAACCCAAATAATTATTAGAGCAAAAATTCAGCACCTTCTTACCATCTACTGTGAGCCATGCTCCCTGTGGGGATGATAAAGTACGGATGTTATTATAAAGTCCGGCCTCTTTCAAGCCCTCAAGCTCTTCTTGTAGCCATGCAATTTTAGACATTAGGTCTCCTGCAACATTGAATTTGTTTGAACCTACCCAGGATTTATTCTATGATTATAGCAATATTCGCGATATTACAAAAACGAAGATTTCATAATTTATTTTTCAGGCTTTCTGGTTTAATTTGGCCCTGATGGGAAAGAAGAAGTGCTAAAAATGCTATTAAAATATACGGAAGAATTAGATTGACAGCTTCTGCAAAGGAACCAATGAGCAATAAAATAGATGTCACCAACGGTTGTAATATAACTTGTATGCCCCGATAAAACAATGACATTTCGATCACCCTGCCAACTGTTAAAAGGGGAAAAAGCAATAGTGTGAGATCATGAAAGTGGAAATGAGGGGACAAAAGAATACAGACCAAAATTATCCAATTTAGATGGTGTCGCCTAAGTTCTTTGGTTCGGGCAGCCCAAACGAAAATTGCCAATATGCCTGAAAGATAAGCGATCCAGCCGATAGCACGAATTGCAGAGGGGCTAATGAATATAGGCATACGGGATAGTAAACCAATTAAGTTATACATTGAATTCTCATTCATCCCGTACCATTCTCCACCCGCGCTGATTAAAAGAATATTTATAAAGCTCTTTGTCCCTTGGAACCCTAATATAGAAATGCTAACTAATCCCAGGAAACCCCCAAAGATCAGAAACCACCACAACACCTTGCGTCGCATAAACAAAAAGGGGATTAAAAACAATAATACAAAATGTGGACGAACGGTTGTGAGCGCGAGTCCAATGCCTACTACCCAATCCTGTTTTTTATATACCCCCCAACCTATTAAAGCTACTCCTAGGAATAATAATGCAGAATCTTGTCCAAGCAAAAGACTTACAAAACTGGGATAGAAGAGTACACTACTTGCCCAAACCAGGGGTTTGTTTGTAGGTCTTTCGTTTTCAGGAAACCAGTGTCTAAGAGCATATATGCCGGCCGCAAAAACCCCAATTAGTAGAATTGTCCAGCGGGAAAAGGAAGCCACATAATTTTGTGAAACCAATACCTGCAGCAAAGGGATCAAATACGGCATATGATTGTATAGTAATACCTGACCAGAACCTAATTGGAATCCAACTTCATTTTCCTGAATACCTTTTTGAAGCTCTATGTTATAAGCATTTGCAAGCCCATTTTCTTGCGCCACGCGACCTGCGGCATAGAAAGCAATAAAATCAGTGCCCGTGCGGTCAGCTGGATTGACAATCATGCGACCCCATAATATTAAATAAACTACAAAAAGAGAAAGCATTCCCGCTAGCACAAAAATTCGTTGAAGCTTGAATTGAATTGCACGCATAGGTTAACCCTCAGTTTCTTCTTCAGCAAGTAACCCCAATTCAGTGAGTGCTGAAAGCACTTTGGACTTTGCTCCATCTTTTACGATTACCGTTTTTGGGCCAAGGACTTCACCCAGGAATCTGGCAGCTTTGGACTTGCGCAGCTCTTCCAGGACCTCCGGCCTGCTGACCTTTAAAATGGCCCTCGTTTGTATCCGAGCTTCTGTACCCTTAACTTCCCAACGTTTGAGGGCCTTCACCAAAACCGGTGGGATACCCCCCGATGTGTGCTTCGCCAGCAAACTTAAAAAGTGCTCAACTTTCAATCCCTGACTATTTGCTTTGGTAAGCGAGGTCGGTGTTATCTGGTAGACAAACTCGTCCGTATTTGAATTTTCCCATTCACAAAATCGAGCGATTTGGTATCGAACAACGCGGGCTACAGCTCGTGAGGCAGTAATCTTCCCGTTAGAGCGGGCAACCAAACTGCCATTTTCACTAACGGATTTTGGCTTCCTTTCAATTATTCGAAAAGCAGAAGGGTCTTTACCCTCATCGGATGTGGCGACATCCACCTTTCCCAGCCAGAAGAGAATTTTTGTAATGAAATACTTGATTAAATGACCGTCCACTTGATCCCAAAACTCAAATCCGCGCAGGAATTGTCCATCGGTTTGGCGTTTGATATACCACGAATCGTAATCCCCAGCAGGGCGTTGGAAATCTGGGTGTTTTGCTTTAATGTCATTGGTAAACGCTGAAAGACTCCACCATTTCCCCTTTGGTACTGATTTAAGCTTTTCTAACAAAAAAGTTCGGGCGAGCCGGGGTTGATTTTCCCATTCGCCTTCAAAGATCAGACCAGGTAACATACGAAGTTCGTTGAATCGCTCGCTCTTTAGCCAAGCATCAGTTAGGATTTTATGAGCTTGCTCACGCTCTGATTCCAAAAAAATTTTTACTGCTTTAGGATCTGCCCCAGAAGCGCGAATGATATTGGCTGCACGGAGCAACTCTTCCAGCACCTGAATGGGTACCTTGGTTTCTGGTGGTTTACCTTCAATGCGTAATGCTGCCAACATTCTCGTAGCATCATCCAGTATATAATCCGTGGCTGGGATAATGTACCCTTTTTCACGCGCTAAGGCGGGTCTGCCTAAAGGCTTACTCTTTCCCTCTTTTCGGTCTTTGATCTCTTGTTTATGAACCAATTTATATAAATCGTCAGGGATGTATGCAAACTCCTGTGGCCCCTGTTGTGTATTAAAGAATGCACGTGCCAAAAGCCCCCGATAAAATAGCACTTCTGCTGTTGAAACTGGTTTCAAATGCGGTTTAACACGATCCCGTTTGCCTGGTCCAACTTCTCGGATTTCACCGTATTTCCGTGTGAATTCTGTCCAAGGAATACGTCCGGAGGCCGAGATTAATGCTTCGAGGGCAGAGAATGATTCGACTTGAAGTGCTTCAAGGATTTCTATCAGCAGACCAGGGCTTAGTAATGAAGCGCAAAGTTCAATAGCACTTGATTTGACGTCATTGGAGGTTAATTCAATTCCCCAAAGTTCGGCAACTATGCGGATGTGTCCAAGATCATATTTCTGTAGCGAGGTCAAGAGGTTTGGCATTAAATGAAATTTGTTAGGAAAAAAAGATAGATAATCACAACTTACACCTCCACCCTGTAATTTTCAAACGAAAAAAAATTAACCCTTAACCACCTTGAGTGCATTAGGAAGGATTTCAAAACTTACTTTGTGTAAATTGGCATCAAAGCTAGTGAAAATTTCTCCATCCGCGTGGATATAAAGGGGCTCGTCAGATGAAAGTGAGAACTTTTTGCAAGTGCCCATTTGCACCTGATCGAAACGGCCATGAGTGCCTTTCATCACTTCGGGAACTAAGCGGAACATCATCAGCCGACTGCATTCTTTGATCATAACGTAGTTCAAGATGCCGTCATCGTTTTTAGCCTCAGGCGCGATCATAAAGCCTCCCCCTTCCCGCGGACCATTACAAATCCCGACCATCAGATTGGTTTGTTCCCAAGATTCACCATCTGCAGTTAGCTTCATATGAGCAGGTTTATGGTTGAGAATGATAGTTTGAATGACTGCAGTGAGATACATAAGGAATCCACGTACTATGGGTAGCTTGTGCGAGCGAATTGTCACGATAGCGCCAAAGCCAATGCCTATTGTGTTATCAAAGTATTCTTGTCGGCCGTTTTCGTCGACCATCAAGCCTATATCTACCGTAGATGTTTTGCCATGCAGGGCGTGCGATAGGGCATGATCTGCCTCGAGTGGAACGCCAATGGAATTTGCAAAATCATTCCCTGATCCAACAGGAACAACACCCAAAGTGGGGCGTTTTCTCTCCTGCACTTGCATCAATCCATTGACTATTTCATGCACTGTGCCATCCCCGCCCATTGCTATAACCATATCGTACCCCTGTTCACCAGCCTGTTTTGCTAATTCAGTGGCATGTGTTGGGTAGACTGTTCCACTCCAATCAATATTGCTGTGCTTAGCAACGATAGGTCGCAGGTCATTGGCAGCGGTCCAGGCTCTACCCGCATCGGCTATCGGATTTAAGATGATTTTTACTTTGAGGGCCATATTTTGTCCTTTAATGTGACTTAATAATATAACACCCTAGAAGCACAATAGAGGTTGTCAGTCTTTTATTTAGGTTTGTGGTTTTTCAAATTAAGAAAATCCAATGGGCCGGTAATGCCTTTTGCAGCCACAAACGTTCCACGGGAGTGTTTTTTTGCGTCGTAAAGTGCAGCATCAGCGGCACGGAGCAAATCAGAGCCATTTCGCCCATGATCTGGGTAGATAGCGACTCCACCTGAAAATTGAAATTTAATTAAATTGCCATCAGGGGCGGCATAGGAAAACCTTGCTAGGTTTTCAATTATTTTATTGGTAACTAATATTGCTGTGTGCAAATCGCTCGGTGCCAAAATTAGAGCAAGCTCGTCTCCACCATAACGAGCTACAAAGTCTGTGGATCGAATTCCATTAGCGATAACATTGAAAACTGCTCGTAGCACAAGATCACCGACTTGATGCCCATATGTATCGTTCACCTGTTTGAATTTGTCCAGATCCATCATGACGACAGCAAGTGAAGAATTCGTGCGTATAGCGCTTATTATCTCAGCTTCCAAGCGCTCATCTAGAGCGCGGCGATTGGAAAGACCGGTAATTACATCAGTATAAGCTTTTTTGCTGATACTTTGGTGCACTCTCGCATTGGAAATAGCAACCGCAGCCTGATTTGCAAGCATATTAAGCAACTGCATTTCTCCAGGTGAGAATCCACCGGTAGTGCTTCGTGAAAGATTCATCACCCCTACAACCCTACCTTTCACCTTGAGAGGTATACCTACGATTGAGCCTGTCCATTCATCGGGAGTATTCTTAAAAAGGTTATGGGCCTTCATATCCTCTACGGTTACAGTTTCTCCCTTACGTGCTACAGTTTGAGTTAACCCATTTTTTCTTGGTTTAGATAATTCCTGATTTTGCTGACCATCTGCATCAAGGGCAGCAGCAAAATCCAATTTTTTATTTGCATAGTGATAAATGTGTATGGCACGTGTATTGCTAACCAGACGCATGGCTTCTTTTACAACCGCATCCAAGACCGTAGGCAAATCGAGGCTGGATGTTAAATTTAGACTGAGTACCTTCAAAGCATCTAATTCATCTGCCTGTTGCTTTGCAAGAGTAATAAGAGAATGTCTAGATATAAGGTTTTCAGATAAATTTCGAGCTTCCTGTTCCAGGTTCTCTGGGGAGGTATGGTTTTCTAACGAGAGAATCAATACCTTGAGAAGTTTAAGAATCTCATCTTTCTCGGATTTTGATAGCCCCTCCTTTTTCAGTGCCTTTTTCGCTTCGCTAAGAATTTTAATAAGCGTATTCTTTTCCGCCATATCCAGACCATTTTATCATGATCATATTAGAAATTACACGGCAAAGGCTCAATGTTTAAGATTTTTAAGATTTCTTGAAAATTCTCCCATATCCATATTTTTCAATCCCATTTTGATAATCCATCGAAAAAGAATTCAATGTTATTTAATCTCTATCTTATAACTTGCTGCTTCGCGCGTGTATCTGGTTGTGCCGCTGACTATTAATGTGATTTCCTCAACATCACCCCCAATCGTAAGCGGAATCTCGATAGATTGGTTATCGTCTATTTCGATCATTTCAACTGTTGTTTTCAAACCTTTTTTAACCAGAACTAACCGAAATGTTTGTGGAAGCACATTTTCCACGCGCACAAACCCTTCTGCTGTCCAGCCACCATCATCAGTTTCAAAGTCGTTGAAATAGTTAACTGCTTCAATTGAGACATCGTCAATCAGCATACCCTCGCCGTTAACAGCAGCATCCGTCACATATTCAAAGCGGACAAAGATCTTTTTCCCAGCATAGTCCGACAGATCGATACTCTCTTTTATCCAGCCACTGGTCACTCCATTATATGCCCAGCCGTAGGAGTTTCCTGAAGGGTCTTCTCCTGTGCCGGATGGGGTTGTGATAATCTGCCAATGCTCATTGTCTTCAGAAACTTCGAAATACAGGTAGTCATAATCTTCTTCCAGGTCGTACCAGGTCCGGAAAGAAAATTCGATTTCACCGCTTAGCTCAGTGAAATCGAATTCACGGGTCAGAGTCATATTTGATTCGTCGCCCTTGTTGGACCAGAATGAATGCGATCCGGAGTACGCATTTTTAGGTAGTAAGCGGGTTATGGTAGAGCCTTCAAAGTGCAACGTATATTCACCTTTGCACTTGATCTGGATGTAGTCTGTGCCGTACTGTCTGACTGTTCGTCCAAATTCGCCAGTAGGGCATGTATCAATTGATTCAGTCGCTGAGACTTGCGGTGCAATAGGATAATTGGTGTAAATAAAGCGCCCATCCCCAATGTCCCCATCAAGCAAGTAATTTGTTGTAACCCAATCCATGAATAAATCATCGGCAGTAATGAGTTGGCCTGTTAGCGGGTCGGTGGCGTTGATCTGTTTCAAGACACTATCGACGCTGTCCAAGCCGTTCTCCGGATCCTTGACCAGAGCCCTGGTAGCATCTTCCCCAAAACGGTCAAGGAAATAGATCAGGTAAAGGAATCCAGCCCCATAGTGAGGCCCTGTAGCATTAGGGTCATTAGGCCAATCATTTAATTGCAAATCTGGATTGGAAGCAAATACCCTATCGGTCCCACCAATATCATAGCCATTTAAAAAAGCCGCGAGTTCGGAAAAACCCTCATTCATATAAGATGTTTCATTCCGGTCCTGATACCAATGGATCATGTGCTGGAACTCATGCGCCAAAACGCCATAGGTGAATTCATCGCCGAGATCCGTATTGTCGGAATTGAAAATAAACATTTCATGTGCGTTGGAATACTCGTGTGCTAATGGATGAATTTCATCAGCTGACGAATAGTAACCGGCGATCCTTGAGCCGATTCCGCCGGCGTATAGAATGTAAATATGTTCATCACCATCAATACCGGGACTCCACTCGCTTCCAAAGAATTCGCGATTGGTAGGATACATTTTCTCCTCAAACTCATCCATGAGAGCCTTCATCTCACCCTTATCAAATTTCACCCCATCCTCTACCCAAAAATAGGAGTGGGGGGTCACATATTGCAAAGTTGCATTAACTCTGAATTTTTCATTTGTTTCGATGTTAGTAACCCAAAACTCATCTTGTGTTCCAACCTTGAGTGGCAGGGGCGGTGGAATCAAGCTCTCTGGAATGTTACAAACTTCCTTTAATCGACACGCTAATTCTGCGGGATTGTTTTCGGGTACGATCATATTTTTTAGAGTTTCTAGCGTACTAGTTGACACATCCTCAATTGGAGGCCGCGTTACTTCAACTACAGGAGTTGCGGTGGTAGGACCAAAGGGAAAACCGTTGAGGGATAGGATTTGCCCACCAATTTCACCTACAATAACACCTGCTGCCGCTAAAATAATAACGCAACAACACAGCACTACAATGATGGCAACGATCACAATCCCAACTGTTTTTTTTGATTTGTTGTTTTCCAAGGATAGTGCCTCCGTCTAAATTTGACGAATCTTAACCTGTCAATATGAACACGAAATTAATGATTAAATTAAAAAAGAGACGGCCTTTAAGAGCCGTCTCTTTTATTTATGCATCTACAGATTGCTTTGCCTTTGAGACCGGTTGACCTGTAGTAAAGACCAATTCGTTCTTCTTTTCATCTACATCGATCAGAATGGAAGTATCATCCTTGAACTTTCCGTCTAGCAATTTTACTGAGAGCGGGCTTTCCACATATTTTTGGATTGCGCGTTGCAATGGACGGGCGCCAAAGGCTGCGTCGTAGCCTTCTTTGGCGAGCCAACTGCGCGCCTCTTTGGTCAATTTAATGGTGATATTGTGTTCACTTAAACGGTCCATCAGTTCCTTCATTTGCAGGTCAACAATTTCTTCCATTTGCTCAACGCTGAGTTGTGTGAACATGATAGTCTCATCAATACGATTTATGAACTCTGGGCGGAAAGCATTTTTTAGCGCCTTTTCGATCTTGTCGTGCGATTCTCGCTCCTCGTCATCAGCATGTTGCTGGAGGAAACCCAGCGCGCCGCCTTTATTCACATATTCGGTACCCAGGTTCGAGGTCATGATCAGAACCGTATTGCGAAAATCTACTACATTGCCTTGGCCGTCCGTCATGCGACCATCATCCAGAATTTGTAATAGCGCATTCCAAACTTCAGGATGAGCTTTTTCGATTTCGTCGAATAGCAATACGCGGTACGGACGACGGCGGACTGCTTCTGTTAATTGACCGCCCTCCTCATAACCAACATATCCTGGAGGCGCGCCAAACAATCTCGAGACCGTATGTTGTTCGCGATATTCCGACATATCGATCCTGACGAGTGCATCCTCATCATCGAACATGAACCAGGCTAGGGCCTTGGCCAATTCGGTTTTGCCGACACCAGACGGGCCAATAAAGATAAATGAACCAATAGGGCGGGAGGGGTCTTTCAGGCCCGAGCGCGCGCGACGGATCGCATCTGAAATTGCATGAATAGCTTCATCCTGGCCAACAATACGTTCGTGTAAGCGTTCTTCCATGTGCAACAATTTATCGGCTTCGGTCTCCATCATCAGTGTGAGCGGAATGCCTGTCCATTGATTAACTACTTCGGCAATATCGTTCACATCCACAACTTCATCGAGTTGATGTTCTGATTCCCACTGCGCGCGTTTCTCATTGTATTCACTCTCAGCACGCAGGCGCCCAGCCTTTTTCTCAGCAGCGCGTTCGTAATCGCGTTCGGTGCCTGCCTGTTCTTCTTCAGCGCGCAGTTTATCGATCTCGGTCTTCATCTCTTTGAGGTCATCCGGCATGGAGTATAAGGCCACGCGTAATTTTGCCGCGGCTTCATCCATCAGGTCGATAGCTTTATCTGGCAAGTGCCGATCTGTCACATAGCGGTCTGCCAGACGCGCGGCTGCAACCAGTGCTTCTTCTGTAAAACGTATTTTGTGGTGGGCTTCGTAGCGATCACGTAAGCCCTGGAGCATTTGAATGGTTTCATCCACGGAGGGTTCTTCAACATAAATTGGAGCAAAACGTCGCTCAAGAGCCGCATCTTTTTCAATGTGTTTGTGGTATTCGTCCAGTGTGGTTGCACCAATACATTGCAACTCGCCCCGTGCAAGGGCCGGCTTGAGCATATTGCTGGCATCCAATGCGCCTTGAGCCGCGCCTGCCCCGACAACCGTGTGGAGCTCATCGATCATCAAGATAATTTCACCCTCGGACCGCTGGACTTCCTCAATAGCTGACTTAAGTCGTTCTTCGAACTCGCCCCTGAAGCGCGAACCTGCAATCATACTGCCCAGATCCAACGCTAAGACTCTTTTACCTGCCAAGATTTCAGGTACATCATTATTTGCAATCTTTTGTGCCAATCCCTCAACAATAGCTGTTTTTCCAACACCGGCTTCACCGATCAGGACCGGGTTGTTCTTGGTGCGTCGGGACAAAACCTGGATTACTCGTAGGATTTCAGCATCACGGCCTATTACCGGGTCCAGCTTACCTTCGCGGGCCATCTTTGTCATATCGCGCGAATATTTTTCTAAGGTTTTGTAACGGGTCTCGGCTTGTGGATCGGTTACCCGCTGCCCCCCCCGTAGATCTTGGACTGCTTCATACACGCGGTCGCGAGTTAACCCGGCAGATTCAAGTGTGCGGGCCGCAGGTGTGTTGCGTTCTGTCATAATCGCCAAGAAGATGTGTTCGGTAGAAATATATTCATCTTTCAGGCGATTGGCTTCTTCATTGGCTAAATCAATTATACGTTTCACACGCGGAGTGATGAAAATCTGCCCAGCACCACTACCAAATATATTGGCTTTGGGACTGGCCTTTAGGGTGGAGTCTAAACTCTCTATCAAAGCATCTGAACTGACGCTCAGCTTTTCTAATATCTGTGGAATCACTCCACCTGGCTGCTCAATAAGCGCCATTAAAATATGCTCGGTATCAATTTGGTTATGACTGTAGCGCTGAATAATCTCAGCAGCGCGTTGGGCGGCTTCCTGTGCCCTTTCAGTAAATCGGTCGAATCGCATCATAGGGTTAATCCTTTTCTATTAATCCACTTACTCAAATAATTATAACAAAGCAGAATTTGCGATTTGAATATAGGGCGTAAGAATTGTATTAGATTTTAATGAAATCAAGGATGCATTTTCCGGCTTAAATCTGAAAAAGGTATAATCCTCGCCTATGTCTAAACGCTTAATGATTTCTATTGGATTGGTGGCAGCCATTGTAACTGGGTTTTATTTGTATCGGATTTACCGCCCTTCAAGCCAACGTTTATTTAAATTCCGGTCGTGGATGATTAACCCCTCCGCTCATCCGGAATGGAAAATGACAGCCGGTACTCGCTGTGGGCAGGCTCCATTTATCTTCCCAACGGATGGCTTGGTCGGCTTTTTATGGGGTGATTCCTTCGGCCCTAGGGGTCAACATCAGGGCTTGGATATTTTTGGGGGACAGGAAGTTGGAGTAACGCCTGTTGTTGCAGCCTATCCGGGGTTTCTGACGCGTCTGCCCGATTGGATATCTACGGTGATTGTGCGAATTCCTTCTGACCCTTTACAACCTGGGCACCAAATTTGGACTTACTATACTCACATGGCGGACCGGAATGGTGATTCTTACATCTCAGAAGAATTCCCTGCCGGGATATTTGAGATTGCAATTGATGCGGGTACTTTCCTTGGTTATCAAGGCAACTTCTCTGGCGATCCCCTTAACCCTACAGGTATTCATTTGCATTTTTCTGTTGTCAAGGATGATGGTCAAGGCAATTTCCGTAACGAACTGGAAATTAAAAATACATTAGATCCATCACCTTATTTTGAATTACCGTTGAATGGAAACAAAAACTTAGATACCGTTCCGATCTGTGAGCCATGAAGGATTTTAATGGAAGAGCTGTACTGATCACAGGCGCAGGCAAGGGTCTTGGAAGCAGACTAGCAGAATCATTTTCACAGCAGGGTGCGAGGGTCGCTGCAAACGATATTTCTCCCTTAAATGTTGAAAAAGTGGTAAAAAAAATTAATGCCGAGGGTGGAGCCGCAATTGTTTATATTGAAGATGTCGCAAAAAAAATGGGCGCACAGGCGCTTATCAAACAAGTTGAGGATGATTTTGGAAGGATTGATATCCTTGTAAATCATGCTTCTGTAGAACATCATTCTGCGCTGCTCGATATGGATGAATGGGATTGGCGACGTGTTTTGGATGTCAATCTTACTGCTGCATTTCTGATGACACAATCGGTAGGGCGGGTGATGCGGGAAAAGGGCGGGGGCGTGATACTCAATGTTTTATCGGTGGCAGGCCATGATGAAAGCCTGAAGCGATCTGCATTTGTGGCCAGTATGGCGGGGATCGAGTCTTTCAGCCAAGAGGCAAAACACGAGCTTAGCCCTTATGGAATCCAAGTTCATATGATAACTACGAATACCGAGGTTGAAACCATCTTAGATTTGTGCAGGAAATTAAGGAACTGACATTAGGTATTCAGGACCGCACTGAAGCCGAACACCCTATTTTAAGAGCTAATCTGTTTCCTGACCGGACTGAACTTATCTGGCAGAAAGTCTGTCCCAGCTCCAACCCATTAGTACCCTAACCCCAAACCCAACCCCAAACGCGGACAGGATCGCGGCGATGATCCCAACCCCTGCGCCTACCCCTGGCCAACGGACTTCGGCGGCATTCCCGGCCAGGAAGCCGACATACTGCCCGGCCAAGCCGCCCAATAAGCTGATGAGCGAGATCGTAATGAAGATGTCGCTAACATCAACGGCAATGTTACGGGTC
>JASJYH010000027.1 GCA_030123675.1 Anaerolineae bacterium
CGTACTGTTGTTGTCGGTTATTCTACCTGGACCTGAGCAAGCCCTCAGAGGTCTTCGGTGACTACAAAAGTGGTACACACCCCCCCCTTTTACTAACAGTGGTTTTGCAAATGTTCTTCGAGCGTGATTGCAAAGCTATGCAGACCGGAGCCATCGCAGCGGGCTCGGAAGTAGAAATATGGTGTTTGGGCAGGGAATGCCACGGCCCGTAACGCGCCAAGCGAAGGGTTTGCAATTGGGCCGGGTGGCAAGCCGATGTAAATATATGTGTTGTAGGGGGAGTTAATTTGCAGATCCGCACCGCTGAGCGGGTTGGTCCACCAGGTGGCCTGAAACGAGTTGTAACCGAGGGCATATTGCACCGTTGGATCGGTATCTAATTTTATACCTGCATTCAATCGATTAATAAAAACAGATGCGATCTGGGGTTGTTCGTCGGGTATTATTGCCTCACGCTGAACTATAGAGGCCAGCGTCACCCCTTGATAATCGTCCAGCCCTTGCCGTGAAAAGCCTTCATGAATGTCATCTGTCAAATGCAGGGAAAAGTTACGTAAAAACTCATCCAAAAGTGTATCAACTGTTGTATCGCGGGGTAGGATGTACGTATTTGGGTATAGGAATCCCTCTGATGAAACGGATCCAGGCAGAAAGTCCAGGAAACGAGGCGTGTACCTTGCAACCGTTAAAAATTCTTCTGGCGTGATGTTGAGTCCAGAGGTCAATAGTGAAGTTGCAATTTCCTCCATCCGCCAACCCGGTAAGATGACGAATGTGATCTGGTCAGGGGTGGCATTCTGCAGCTCGCCCGCGATGTCCACAATTGATTGAGCCGGGCTGAGGAAATGCTCGCCGGCCTGAATACTAATATCTTGACCGGTGTATATGAGATAGGTCCGGAAAGCGGCTGCATTACGGATGAGGGCCCCTTCTTCGAGCCGGGTGGATATAGAAGAGACGCTTTCGCCTTGTTCGATTATGAAAGATTGTTCGGCTCCACTCAGATTAAAAGGTTGTGTTAAGTGAGCGCCATACCAAAGCGTGCGCGCAGAAAATTTGATTTGATCTATTAAATTCAAACGCGGATTTGGGCTGCCATATTTTTGGGCGGCCAAATAGGATACTGAGATCGATAAACCGATGCCCAATACTACGACGAAAAGTAGATAACGGAGAGCGGAGTTAATTCTATTAAGCATTATCGTGGTCTAAGTTTTTTTGGGCATCGAGATAGGTTTGCAAGATCACGGTGGCAGCCAATTGGTCCAAATGGCCTGTACGCTTTTTTCGAGGTACACCAATTTGGATGCTGGCAGCACGCGCATCTTGAGTGCTTAAGGATTCGTCCCATAACAGGATCGTTAGGTCAGTTTGAACCTCCAGGGCTTTTGCAAAACGCGCTGCCCGGCGACCTGCCAGGGTGGGCCGACCTTCTTCATCAAAGGATTGCCCGACGATGATTACCCCGGCACCCTGTTCGGCCGCTAATGCAGCAACCTGAGCTGCATCAACCGTGCGAGAGATGTGTTTGATAACGGTCAATGGGTTGGCAATTGTGCCGGTAAGATCGCTGATGGCCACCCCAATACGTTTTTCACCATGGTCGATCCCCAGGACTCTCATTTTGTCACTACTGTTATATTGAATGGAATCAATGGCAGCCACGGCCACCAATCAGGGTTGAGTAGAATTTCTGGATTGGAGGGTAAGTCCAGGTTGTTTTCCAGTTGGCGCAACCCAGCCGTTTTGCTGCGCCCTTGCAACATGCCAATAATTTTTCCAATATCCATTTCTTCTTCTAAAGTCCGGGTTACGCGCGTAACCCAGCGAGTGGTGCCTTCTTTATCCGTTTGGTAGGTCTTTTCCGTTTCAAAGCTAAGCGTGTCACCGGTGACAACGAACCCTTCCGGTTGAGAGGCATTTAACACTATGATGGCTAATTCCTCAATATCATCCCCGGAGGCATACGAAGTTTTGAATTCAATTCGAAGGCTTAAAGTCACCTCGAGACTGGCCTGACCTATCGGGGGATCGTATTTTTCTTCCAGGACCTGTTCTACCCTAAGCGAGTCCGGAAATAATTGATCGGTTGAATTTAGCAACCCTTTTGCCTCTGCCAGTACTTGGTTTTCCATCTCAGTCATTAAATCCTTGCGCAAGCGAGCCAGGTCGGATTCTGAGGCCGCTTCGATGATAAGATCGCGGCCACCGCTGGTCGGCAGCTCATTTGTAACTGCAACCACCAGTGCCAGATCGCCCTGAATGGCTAGAATCGAATTTGGTTCGACATTTCCGGTCGCGCCGGCACTCTCAGCTTGGATGGGAACATCAAGGGTTGTATTGAGACCAGGCACCAAACTCCCGGATTCTGTTGTCAGGAAACGAACTCCGGGCAAACCAATCGAGGTCAGTATTGTGCCAGACGGAAGGCTGACTTCCTTTTGGGTCAGATTGCGAAAATTCACAATGCCAGTCGCGCTCTTGCGTGGGACAGAAATTTCACCCGTGGTGAGCGCCTCCAGGCTATCCGTTTTGATCAAACTAAGCTCATATGACGGAATCCTACCGGTGATAAAGACAGACTTAAGTGCTGGGTCGGCTAGAATCGGAAGGATTACCGTTTGGGTCCTCTTCTCGGGTCTCAGGATGATCTGTGCCCGCGGGATAAAAAGGGAGCCAATTGCCAGAATAGCAAGCACACCGATAGTGAAGGTTAAAAATCGCACTGCTGGATTCCCCCGCCACGCAGCCTCCTGGACCCGGATTTGTGCCCGTAAAGCCCGCAAATCCTTGCGAGGAGCGCGGCGCTCTACCTTTGGTCCCAACCCCTTCTCCGGCCAGGGAAGCCGTTGCGCTTCGCCCGTTGAGTGAAACACCGGAATATTTAATTCCTGTGCCGTACGCTGAATGCTATTTTGGCGGGTGACCAAGCCCACCTGCGCACCCAAGGAGGCCGCATGCCTTTGTAAGACCTTTAGATCCACCGCGCGCAAGTTGACGGGCCCAGATATCGGCCAGATCAATAAAATACGGGGTGTCTTGGCCCATGACATCCTGTCACGAACGGAGATTAGGTCATCATGCGATTCAAGCGGAATCAACTGAGTTTTCATAAAACCTTAATCAAAACAGTTCAGTAGTTTGTTAATTTTTTCATAGGTATAAATGATTTCAGTGTTGTTTTGATTTTCAATATTATTTAGCCATACGCGGCAGATTGGATCGTCAATCTTGTCGCTTAGTCGCTTAATTTGAGACGATAATTGGTAAGCTTCCTCGATTCTGTCCGTGTGTAAAAGGGCATCAATCAATGGGAGATATTCAATCATCTCCGATGGCGAATATTCTTGTTGTTCTGCAACCTGATATAGCTGGATGACTTCATCCCAATCTTGATATTGGCGGGCCAATTCAGCGCTTTCAAAATAATAACACCACGAATGTTCAGGTTCTTTCCCAAATATATTTTCTGGAGGTGACCAGTCTCGATGAGCATCTTTTTTTATGCGATCAAGATTCGAAATTGAAATAACCTGCTTCAATAAGTTGGGAATCTCTTTTGTATTTGGATCATTAACCCTTAATATTCTTACACATCGATTTTTTCCAGGTAAGTAAAGGAGAAGGGCATCTTTACTTTCCCCTTCAAAGAAATAATTACGTAATGAACCAGTCAATGGAACTCCGCTAATCATTTCTTCGGTCATATTATTTAAACCTCGGCCCATGCTGAAGAACCAATAAGCCATATCTTGCGGATCCTCTGTTGGCGGATATAGGAGTGCAAATCCCATGGCTGTAGAATAGATACCAACATATCGGAATATTTCACCGTCTGAAATGATGGCTGTCCCAGGTTGGATATGGGGTGCGCGCCAGGAGAGTTGCCAGTAAACTCTTTGTTGTTTTTCCCAAGAGTCAACGTAAGATTTAGCTGTATACAAGTGTGAGTGAATTGCTATCCCAATCAAAAAACAAATTACTGTGATTTTTACCGATATGCGATTAGATAACCATTCCAGAAATCCTACAAGCGCAACACTTAGACCGAACATAGCGGCTAAGCCAAAACGGTTTCCATACAAGCCAAGGCTTGCCTGACGGCCAATCATCCAAACGGGTAGTGTTCCAAACAGAGCAGCAGTTATGCCAAAGAGAACTGCCTGCAAATGCCATCTTTTTGATATGCTGGCTTGAAAAATTGGCTTATAACGACTAAGTACCAGCCCTAATAAAACAACTGTAATAAGTGAGATTCCTGTACTTACAATAAAAAATGGGCGACGTAGATCGATAATAGTTGGGTTTATTCCTACGAACCAGGATGACAAAAAATAAATTAAATCTTGTAAAGCTATTTGCAATAGATCAAGTAAAGCTTGAACAGGTGCCTCTGTTATCTGTTTTAGGAATACTGGGTCGTTAGGGTCGTTATCCGCAAGATTCAGGAAAAATAGTCTCCATATAACGTATATTCCAAGCAGCACCAAATAAGGCCAACTAGAGAAAAGAGTCTTTTTGAAAATTACCAGTTTATTCGAAATGTTTTCGTAATTATAGTGATATGTCCAAAGAATTATCGGTCTGAATAATTCCAGCCCTATGAAGTACTCCATTGTAACCATATGGATAAGACTGAAGAATGCTGAAAGTAAAACCCAAGGGTAATAAAATCGCCTTCCCTTCTGAGAAAAAAGCATAAGATAAATAGAAACAAAGTAAAAAAGATAGCTTGTCCAATGTTGGCTGTATGCAACTGCCACAGGTTGTTGATTGAATATTGGATACACTGAAAACAATAGTGCGATCCAGAAGGTTTGCCTTGGTTTGCTAGGCCAGATTTTCTGTAATGTAAGCCATAGAAAAACAACAGTTAGCCACCGAAGCAACAGGGAATAAATATGCCAACCGATCGGACTTGTACCAAGAATGGGTGCTGATAAGAGGTACGTCCAGGCGGAAAAAGGACGGTCATATTGATAAAAATCCCAAAACCCTGTTGATCCTTGAGTCTCGGTCATAAAAATTACAGGCCAGTCATCCCAGTAAAAACCAAGTTTTGGGATTAATAGTCCGAAAGATGCTACAAGCAAAAAAAGAATGATAAATGGAACAGCTTTGTTGTTGATGTAGAGTTTATTCAGCATACAGGTCCAATAAATTTCCGAGAATTAATTTTGATTTTACTTACGCAGTGGGTGAAGTGTGATACCTTGGTCCCCTACATCCCATCCCGAACGGAGATTAAGTCATCATGCGATTTAAGCATAATCGACTGGGTTTTCATGCGGATGTGATTATAACCAAGGACCTGATGGGATTAGGTTTCCTTTTAGGTCTTAAAATAACTTTCTTGACTATTAATTTTTAACTTTAAAAGTATTCAAGCCAAAAATCTAAATAGTCTTCTGGTGTGTGAGAATTATTTCTTATACCGCCTTTCAAATTCCTCGTGCGAAATCACCTCTTCACCGATCGCATAAAGAAAAAAATAGATCCCCGAGGGCCCCATAAATTTAAAATCCGCGCGGATTGCTTTTAGTGTGTCGTCGAAGTTGCCGTGCGAGCGCAGGTACTTCTGGAATGAGCCGTGCTCCTTGTCTAATTCTAGTATCTTGCGTGCGTTGAAAACGATAGCGTTTAGTTTGCGGAAATTACGTATTACGCGCTTGTCTTTTGTGAAGTCTTCAATATCCTTTTCATGATAATTCGCGACGGTATTGATGTCGAAGCCTTGAAAGGCTTCTCGCGTTTCCGGCCACTTGCTCTCGATTACCTTCCACGACATCCCGGCTTGAAAAACAGACTTGCTCATGATTTCTAGGTAATCGTCGAGGGATTTCGGAGAAATTTTGTTAGGTGCACCTGGCATTGGGAACTCCTTTCATATTTTAGTAAACTTATTGGACCTTCAAGAGCACTTTGCCTTTGTGCCATAACTCTTCTAACTGGTAATAACTGCGCTGATCGGGCGAGAAGAGATGCAAAATTACGTCGCCATAGTCTAAGATCAACCAACCATCGTGAGCCATGCCCTCCTTACGGCCTTTTTTCTTATGGCCATTTCGGATATCATCCAAGACGGTATCGGCCAGCGCATTGAGCATCCGGTCGGTGGTGCCATTGCAGATCACAAAATAGTCAGTGAAGGATGCAATATCTTTAAGTTCGAGTAATAGGATGTCTTCGCCCTTTTTTTCCTCCAAGATTTTGACAATAGAGCGGGCTAGTTCAAGTGCGTTCAGTGGGTACCTCGTTAGTTTTTGTTAGTAGCTAATGGTACTGAAAAAAGCTTAGTATACACTGAGCCAGATGGTTTTAAGTCACTTTTGAAGAGATGCACCTCCGTGACATACGCGGTACCTAGTACCCCAAGCGTGGTCTGGTCCAGTGCCTCGCGGATCTTTTGAACCTGTGCGGAATTAACATTCTGTTTTACGCGACCGATAGTCAGGTGGGGAGAGAAGGGTCGCTTGTCACCGGGATATCCTAGTGTAGTGGCAGCAGCTTCAATTCCGCGCTGAAGCGCTAGCAGTCTAACTGGGCCTTGAATCCCGATCCAAATAACGCGCGGTTGCCTGGCATTAGGAAACGATCCCAATCCATTGACTTTTATCTCAAATGGCTCGTGTTTGCTAACTTCAGGGTTAAGTAGCTGAGTGAGCATTTCTAGGTTCTTTTGAGAAATATCGCCCAAGAATTTGAGAGTCAAATGGATTTTCGCAGTTGGCACCCAGCGAACTAGCGATGAATTTAGCATTTCCCTCAATGGGGCTAGCTCGATATCAATTGCCCTGTGAATTTCGGGATGGATTTCAACCGCCACGAACGCACGCAATAGGCCCATACTACGAAATAACCCCCCAAATCGTAATAGGCTTATCGTATTCGCAAACTACAAGGAGAGAGTTGGATTTCAAATGCGTGTCTTGGTACATGAGATGTATGTTTTGGGTGATACTCATTGTCGTATCTGTATATTTTTCTACTGCTTCTTGCATAAATTGGCTAAAGCTTTTACAGAAAGAATCGAATAATTTGGTACAAGTATTTATGCAGCACTCCGTAGGTGAAATATGAATGATCAAAACACAGATAAACTAGAGCTAATGGAGTTCAGATCTTAATGCAGCACACAATAATATCATAATTGATATTGGCTCTTGAAATTGAAGAAAGAACCCTGAATTGTGTAAAAATAGCACAAGATGTTTGAAAAGGCAAGTGTGTTGCTCCAGTATAGTATGGTTTTGGGCCAGTAAGAATATTAAACGAATGGTGGTCTAAATTGAGATAGTACCTTTGGAGGTAGCATGAGCCAATTAGATGAATTCCGAGCTGACAAGGATGATTTCTTTGCCAACCATCCGCAAAGCCCATTAAAGCCAGAACAGAAGCAAGGTTTTAAAGGTATGGATTACTTTGAAGATAACCCGGAGTTAAAATTGGAAATCGAACTTGAAAAATTCCCTGATCAAGAACAGGTTGTGATACAAACTTCAACGGGCCAAACCCAGACATATACCCGCTACGGAAAATTCAAGTTTACAGTGGAGGGAGAGGCAGTGGAGCTGACCCTTTATTCAAATGAGAATGGGTTTTTCCTGCCGTTTGCCGATTCCTTGGCAGGTGAAGAAACCTACCCTGCCGGGCGTTACTTAGAGCCGGATCCTTTGGCTGCTGACAGTTTTTTGGTGGATTTTAACTTGGCCTATAACCCCTACTGCGCCTATAATGAAATGTGGTCTTGCCCGCTAACGCCTTCCGAGAACCGCTTGAAGGTGCCAATTCGAGCTGGCGAGAAAATATACAAGAATTAAAAAAGGGCTGCCAAAGGCAGCCCTTTTTGTTATCTACCGTGATCATTGATCTTTTCGACATATACGCGGCAGGCGAAAAACTTTAAAATATTTCTTAATTTGGTAGTGGTATAAAAGTAAGTGGTGTCATTGCGGATGAAGCGCAGCGGAGTGCGGCAATCTCCTCACCAAAGAGGAGACTGCTTCGCAAAAGAGGCTCGCAGTGACATGATTTATGAGTTTATCACTTACAAATAACCACTACCCTTAATTTGCTAGCGAACCTTCTAATACTCGAAGTAATGCCCTGTACTCCTCCCCACATTCTTGGCACATTTTCATGTGATGATGAATTAGAGGTTTGAGCCGTTCAACATCCTCCCCACTTAAATTGGATTCGGCATATTGGTCGGCAATCGCATACACCTCGTCGCAGGAACATTCGCCCTCGCGGGTGTGTTCAAGACTGCTGATCAACTCTATCATCATTTGAGCTGTCATTTCAGGTTCCCCCCGTAACCGCCTGAGTAGTTTTCGAAAGATTTGCTTGGTTTTCATAAGTTTCTGTTTAAGTAATTATTTGACGCAATTTTAGGCGGCCTTCTTACTTTTGCTCAAACGCCCCCAAAACTTCATGGACGTCAAGTCCCTCAGCCACCATTCGTTGCTTGAGCCGTAGGCGAGCGTCATGTAAGAGTTTATAAAGCGCGTTACGGTTGGTGTTCAGCCGTCGTGCGGCTTCCGCCATAGGCATGCCCTGCACACTGAGCATGATCAATGCACGGCGCTGGCGTTCGCTCAATTCTTCATCTATCACACGCTGGATTCGCTCGAGCATATCCTTACGTTCCGCGGATTCTTCGGGGGAGACAGCAGAGTCCTCCAGTATGCGTGGAGAGACCGGTATTTCTTCATTATCCACCATTTCATCGAGTGATGAATCTTGCCAACGTTTTCGGCGCAGCTCGGTCAATGCTGTCCGTATTGCGATTTTGTGCACCCATGTGGTGAACTGACTCCGACCCTCAAAGGTGTGCATTTGGTCGAGCACGCGCAGCAGGGTTTCCTGAGTCACTTCTTCAGTCAGAGATTCAAATTGGGGAGAGGATGGAGAGAGCCACCGAGATAACGCATAAGGCAGGCCGCGTATGATGATGTTGCGCAAATCTTCAATTGCAGTGTCTTTTTCTTCTCCCTCTGCGCCAAGATCAGAAAGCCACTGTTCGTTTGTGCGTTTACTCATGTTTACAAATTATAACTCAGGTAGGTTGAGGTATATATGAGAAGAAAATGATTGTTAAATTATAGACTTGTCAACTGATCGTATTTCTTACGGACTTCGCGAATATCATCCCACATTAATGATTTTGGGGAACCCGGGTTTTTTGAAGGATTTCTCAGAAGGTAAGAAGGATGGAATATGGGCATAATCCAACGGTTATTCGATGCAGTCCATTGACCGCGCAACTTGGTAATTCCGGTTTTATCCAGAAATGATTGACAGGCTACATTTCCGGTTAACAAAATGATATGTGGATCTATCAAACGGATAATTTCAGCTACATAAGGACGATAATAATGTATTTCATCGTTAGTGGGCTTGCGGAAAGATTTACCATCCTCACCGGGGGGCATTCGAAAGACTGAGTTGGTAATGAAGATATCTTTTTTAGAATCAAAATCAGAAGCAGCCAGAATTTTATCAAGCAATTGACCTGCTCTGCCAACGAAGGGTACTCCTTGAATATTTTCTTGTGGTCCAGGCGCTTCGCCAACGATAATGATTTTGGCATCTGGATTCCCGCGGCTGATGACAACATTGGTGCCGGCATTTGCCAGCGGATCGTCCGTCATGCTCATCATAGATTCAAACAAAATATCTAGGGAATCGAATTGAGGCAAACTTTCTTCCATGTTGAA
Organism: Anaerolineae bacterium; assembly: GCA_030123675.1. Taxonomy (GTDB): domain Bacteria; phylum Chloroflexota; class Anaerolineae; order Anaerolineales; family Villigracilaceae; genus JAABUE01. The sequence goes on from JASJYH010000027.1 coordinate 9,720, forward strand.
CATATCGAATTGAGACATAGGGATATCCTTATTGATAACGTATCTGCCTGAATTTTACCGTATGGCAGCCTAAAACCAGAATGGAAATAAGTTGAGAATTTCATTTACAATTCCCAGATGATTAACAAGCCACATCCTTTCATAAAACATCCACATCGAACATTGCTGGCGCTCTCTTTTCCGGTGTTGCTGTCGATGACAGCCGAACCGATCACTGGCCTGGTAGATACAGCCTTCATCGCCTCGCTGGGATCTGCTAGCGTAGCGGCTCTTGGGGTGGGGACTACGGCACTTTCTAGTTTATTTTGGATATTCAGTTTCTTGAGTATTAGTGCTCAAACGGAGGTTGCCCAGGCACATGGGAAAGGGGTTTCGGCAGAGACCAGGCAAACTTCTAGCCTGGCGTTGATGATGGCAATAGTTTTTGGTTTTGTGCTGATAGCATGGATCTTACCAGCTTCGAACTGGATCGCTGGGTTACTGGGGGCTTCTGGCGAAATACAAGCTGAGGCCGTTACATACATGCAAATCCGGATTTATGGGGCTCCAGCTGTGCTCTTGATGCTGGTATCGTTTGGGGTGTTACGCGGACTACAAGATATGCGCACGCCATTTTTGGTGGCAGTGGGTAGCAATGCACTCAATGTAATTTTGGATTGGCTCTTGATCTTTGGGAATGGGCCCTTCCCCGAAATGGGGGTGGCTGGATCAGCCTTAGCCAGCACAATTAGTCAGTGGGTTGGAGCAATAGCAGTATTGTCTTTTGTGGCTGGTAAACATGGCTTGTCTTTCAGTTTTTCATGGCAGGCTGTGATACGACTATTGCGGGTTGGTGGAGACTTGTTCATTCGTACCGGGCTCCTGACTATATTTCTGGCAGCCACTACCCGCGCAGCAACTCGCATTGGGGCAGATGCGGGTGCAGCTCATCAAGCTATTCGTCAGATTTTTGTGTTTACATCGCTTGCCCTAGATGCATATGCAATTACAGTCCAGTCTCTGGTTGGATATTTTGTCGGACAAAACTCAATTAATCTGGTAAAACGCGTTGTTAAGGTTGGTATGAGCTGGAGTGTTTGGACTGGAGTGGCTTTTGGATTTATGATGTGGTTGGGTCGCGGCACGATAATCGCTTTTCTTCTGCCTTCGTCAGCGATCAGTGTTTTTCTACCCGCCTGGGCCTTATTCTCAATCAGCCTGCCGATCAATTCGCTCGCATTTCTAACTGATGGCGTACATTGGGGTACAGGCGATTACAAGTATTTACGCAATGCGATGGTTTTGGCAACTCTTGTTGGATTCATATCTTTGTCGATAATCAACCCTGAGGGCACACTGGCACTATTTTGGGTTTGGATCGCTGTTGGAGCTTGGACAACAGTTCGTGCTGCTACTGGTTTAATACGCATCTGGCCAGGGATCGGCAAGAGCGTATTTAGCAGTCCATCGCTTTAGCATTTCTTTTGATCGGGATTCAGATTTTTGTGGGAAAAATCTCATGCGGTTAATAAAAAATACAACCCACATACTTTATTATAAAAATGACTTTCGCCAAACCAAGCCCGTAAATAGGAAAACCATCAGAACACTAGAAAAACAATTTAATTCTCCCACTGGCTCAGTGCCTGAATCTGCAGCTGGGGTGACGGAAGTACTGAGGGTTTGTTCAGGTAGGAATTCAGACAAAACACTCATTTTGGTTACGATCTCTCCTGTGCAATAATCCCCACTGGGAATCCCAGCACATTGAACGACTTGATAGCACCCGGCCGTGTCTGAATAAAAATAATCAGGATATGTGCCTCCGACTAGTATTCCTTCAACTAAGTAAGTGTCAGAATTTATCACTGGAGAACCAGAGTTACCTCTAAATGTATCCAGATTGGCAATAAATTTGGGCTGATCGAAATTGTTACTCAGAACAAATGAATTCGATGCAATTTTTAAGGGCAGCCCAGAGGGGTGCCCGATAACCGAAACTGGATCGGCCTGTTGGAGATGATCCCTTGTTTCGTAAATCAAGCCAGAAATCCCGGTTGGGCGGTTTAGTTTAATGATAGCGTAATCGAATTCTTCACTTATAGATATTATCTCTTCACATTTGTATAGGTTATCTGTAGATAAATTTGCCAATGAATTCTCTGAATTCATATGGAAACCAAAGATAACATTCATGTTTGAACACGAAGGGGCCGGGCCAGTTACACAATGTCCAGCAGTAACAAGGGTGTCTTCTGATATCAGGAAGCCTGTGCAATAGCCCGGGTTGATTTGAGAAGCAAACAATTCGTCGGTGCACATCGGTATCGGTGTATTTGTGTCGTCTACGAAAAATTCATTAAGTGTTCGGTTAGTGAAGGAGAGTGTATCTCCTGAGATAAAAAATTTTTCCTCGGATACCAAAACCGCAACTGAGTTTGCCATTTCTACCAACCTTATATCTGTATGTTCAAATGGTTCCATGCGAGAATCAGTGTCGTATATAGCCGGAGGAACTTGTATGGGTTCCTCTGTCGCGACGAGTTCTGGAGCGGCACCACCACAAGCATTGATGATAAACAAAATTATTAATAAAATGGTTATAAGCCATAATTTTTTAGCAAACAAGTTTATTTGATTTTGTGAATGCATATGTGACCTCCCAAAATTCTGTAGGTTTAATTAGCTTTTAATATAATGGATTTGAATTCAAACCATATAAAAGGCAAGAAATTTTAATTAGGTAAGATTTAAAATATTTGATCCTGACCGAGGATCTTGAGTAGGTTTATTCCCATTCCGCCTACGGCAATCAGGAAAAATCCCAAAGCTAATTGTTTCAGGCCAGGTTTCCAGGATTGTCATAATAATATTATATTTTTACACCGGGCCTGCTTTATATTCTGGGGGTCGGATTTGGCACGAATAATATCTATATTGACTTGTATTTCTTCGGTATCCATTAATGAATATACATCACGGAAAAATATCCAACCGCCACGAATGAAGATGATCGTCCCAGCCAGGATCACTGGGATCCCTACGATATTCAGGATCAATTCGTCGATAGCATTTGCTCGGATAAGTGGCATGATGGTTTCGAATATGATCGACCAAATGATGGAGCCGATAAACAGAACGCCAAAAGTGATCCAAAAGAGTTTGGTAATCGAGAATGCCTTCATATGGGTATTTGCCTAGGATGTTCGTTCACCCACAAGGTCATTATATTAATCTCATTCTTTAAGATTTGACTCAAGATAGACCAGCATTTGTTGCCATGCATCCATTGCAGTGCCAGGCTGGTTATAATTTTCCTCGTCCACAAAGCCATGACCTACGCCATCATAAATCGTGATCTCATTAGGGATGTTTAAGCTGTCCAAGGCGGCCTCGAACTCAAGAACATCACCGGGAAATATGGATTGGTCATCTTCTGCAAAGATTCCTAATACACCGGATGAATTGATCAAGGGACGCAATAGCTCTGGATTTGTAACCACGGCGCCATAAAATAGTATTGTATTTGAGATCCTTTCCGATTCCCGCAAACCAAGTTGTAACGAATGACCGCCGCCAAAACAAAATCCCATTGTTGCAATTCGGGAGGTATCCACTTCCACTAGGTTGTACAAGTAGGATAAGCCAGCATCGAGGTCCGAAAAAATTTGTTCTTCAGGAGTTGTACGTATCAGCGTTATAGCTCGGGGAATTTTATCGGTAACCTGCCCACGATATGCATCTGCCGCTAATACAATATAGCCTTGTTTGGAGAGCGCATCTGCCAGAATTGTGATGCCCTCATTTAATCCCCACCACTCATGGATTAACAAAATCCCCGGATGCGGTCCAGGCTCTTTTGGTTTGGCCAGGTAACCAATTAATTGAGTGCCATCATCTGCCGCGTAGGTAACATTGGTAAGAGAAGTTGATTTTTCAGCGAAATTTGCTTCCCAAAAATTTATTCCAACCAGATAAATGATAAAGATGGCGATTACGATTAATATCCATTTTCCAACCTTGAATAAGCGACTCATTTTAATCTCCTAATCAACAGGGCTGCAGATATATGTGATATTAATTTTTTATTTATTTTTTAACCCGAATGAGTTGTTTTTATTACCCTACCTTTCAAAGGATCGAGAGCGTAGATTTCCATTCTACCTGATAATCCCTTGGAAGCAGGAGTAATTCGTTAATTAATCTAAGATTAAGGACGCCCGGATGTGATAAAAAAGGAGTCACTATCAAAGTAGTGACTCCTTGTGGGCGCGGAGGGACTCGAACCCACGACCTCACGGATGTGAACCGTGCGCTCTAACCAGCTGAGCTACGCGCCCATAGGTGTAAAGGGTATCCCTTATTGGCCGGATTACCCTGCTCAAGCCGGATTATAGTGCAGCTAAAGCGCTTTGACAAGTTTGTTATTTCTTCGGCGTGCTGGTCGGTTCGGGGACAATAAGCGCCATAATCAGGTAGGCAACCAAAATGCCGGGGCCGGTCAGGAATAACCCAAGCACGAACAATAGGCGCACGACCGTCGGGTCCATATTCAGATATTCACCCAATCCAGCACATACACCTGCGATCATGCGATTGTCCGTACTGCGTGTCAATTGCTGATAGTCTGTGGTCATTGTGTTCTCCTTTCTAAATAGTTCTTCATTACTTACGCAATGCCATCCAGATGGTTGCAAAACAATTTTAGGGAATCACAAAAGTACGCGTAACCGTTTTTGTAATGGCGGAAGTTGATAACACTGTTGCTTCAATTGTGTATGTGTCAGCAGTGAGAGGAATAAATCCTGCCGAGGCAGCATTGCTACAAGGACTTCCATCAAAAACACAGTAGGGAGCAAGAGAATCGACAAATGTGGGTATTATGGTTCCCGATGAATCTTTAAGATCAAACGTGACAGATGTAATCCCATCACCATTGTTTGTACCAACATTAGAATCCCATGATTCTGCCTCAAATTTTGTTTGGTCCGTGTTTGTAATTTCGAACCCATCATTGATTGGGACAATGATATTAATGTATAGATTATCTAAGTTGTCAGTATCCGTGGCACTGTTGTTGCCGGTATTTGTGTCTGTGTAGCCTGAGGGTACTCTGATCGTGGCCGTATTCGCCAAGTCCCCTGTTGGGCTGGCGACGATAATCGCACTGATAGTGTACACAATGCTGCCACCCACCGGCAGATTCACGGTGTCACTGAAATCGCTGCTACCGATCGCAACTGGGTCACATCCGCTGGCCCCTCCAGATTCGCTACACTCCCAGACCCACTTCGATATATTAGCCGGTTTTATGTCGGCTACTATTGCTCCAATTACAGTCTCGCCGGAGTTGTTTGTAACTGTCACGGTGTAGGTCAGGCTGCCACTTGCTGAGTAAGTTGTCACATTATCATCTTTCGTAATGGCCGGGTCAGCAGCAAGGGTTGTTGTTGGCGGTTCTTTCTTGGTCTTTTTAGGTTTTGGCGCTGGGGCTACTGGAGTGTCAGGAATATCTGTTGGCGGAGCAGTAGTTGGTGGTTCAACAACTGGTAATGTAGCAGGTACAGGTGACTCTGGTTGCACGGAACCAGCAGGAAGAGTGACGTATGCGACCGGAGTTTGTAACACAGCTAATAAAGTGGATTGACGATCTGCAAGGTCAATATCTGGATTAAGATCCAATAGGATGTCAAAGATAAGACCAAGCCTTATGTTACCAATCGGGGTGAAAAAATCTGGACTATAGTCAGCTGTTTTTGTCGCATTTATAGATAACGGTAGTGATTGGTTTTGTGACAAATTATATATCGGGCGGAAAGATTGGCTGACCCATGTATATAGGACACAGATACCAATTAGGATAAAAATTAACAATACGTACAAACGTTGTGGCTGTTGCTCTTGGTCAGTCTTGTTTTTCATCGCCATTCACACGCATGATTTGCAGGAAAGTATCTACTACCTGTGGATCGTACAGTGTGCCCCTGCCCTTTCTTAGTACCTTAAAGGCTTCCTCAGCAGAGCGGGCTTGCTTATAAGGACGTTCCGACCGGATGGCATCATAGACGTCAACGACGGTAAAGATTCTTGCTTCTATTGGGATTTCAGCCCCTTTCAAGCCTCTTGGATAACCACTACCGTCCCAATTCTCATGATGACAATAGGGGATATTAATGGCTTTTTCTAAAAAATCTATATCTTTCAGGAAATCGAAGGCAGCTTTTGGATGCGCGTGGACGATTTTCCATTCGTCTTTTGTCAGCGGGCCAGGTTTTTGTAGAATACTATCTGGGATTATGAGTTTTCCGATGTCATGCAAAAAGGCGCCTCGGCGGACATGTATTAGGTCTTCTTCGGAAATTCCCAATGTTTTGGAAAGTTTAATTGTTAAGCTTACAACACGATGAGAGTGTCCTAGTGTTTCATGGTCACGTGCTTCTAAGGTTTTTGCCCAACCCTCAATCGTACTTTCATAAGCCGACATTAATTCTTCCCGGGAAGCATGTAATCGGTCAACCATGGAGTTGAATTCCGCTGCTAGACGGGCAACTTCGTCCCGTCCGGATGAGTCTACTTTAATATCCAAATTGCCCTCAGAAATTAATGATATGGCTTTTTCCAAACGGCGAATTGGTCTACTAATCACGTTTGAAATAAATATGCCTATAGCAATAACCAGCAGACTTGAAACAACCACAAGTGTGAATACTCTTAGCCAAGTAGACCTGCCTAAGAGCACAATAAAATTTTGAGAAAAAGATGCCCCAAGCACGCCAAGGATTTCATCGCGCGCAATCCATGTTCCCAAGATTTCATTGTAATGAATGTCTGTAACAACAATTTCGCGTACCAAGGTTTCATCTACCCCTTCAATAATAATCTTAATAGCTGTTAAAGGTCCTATACTTGGGGTCTCAATAAAAGTCGTCGAGAGAGGCTCTCCCATTGTGTTATATAGGGTGATTTGAGCCAGTGTTTCTTCACGCAGATCTTTAACCAGCTTGTCGATGGAACGACCAATTAATATTGCTCCAACCAATGATTGGTTTTCATCTCTGACTGGTCCAATGATATAGAAATAATTCCCAAGAGATGTTTCATAATAACCAGCAAATTTGTCTCCCCGTTGATCGCTTTTATTCTGAATGACAAGTTGAACAGTATTCCAAAGTCGCATCTGATCATCCCCTTGGGTAAAATTGTATTCTTCGATCAAACCACCCGTTTGATGATACATAGAAAGGATAGACACGCCTTCAATATTCAAGAAAATAACGGCCTCTTCTTGGGAGTTTACGGCAACAGGTAACGCCAAGTCACGCAGCTGTTCCGCGTCATTGTTTTTGATTGCTTGTGGAACACTCTCTATATTGGCCAACAAGCGAATGGTTTCCAGCATACGGTCTTCTTGGCGCACCATGCTTTTGTTGGCAAGTTTTCCCACTTCGATTAATTGGTTTATAAAACGTTCATGTATCGAGTCTGTCGCAATCTGCCAGGCCATGTAGCCTGCCACGGTAGCAAGTGCGATAGCAAGCAGTAAAAAAGGCAGGATTATTTTTGTGCGGATCGATATAAATCGATTGGGTATTAGACGCATGACGAATAAATTCTTAGACTACCTTAGATGGATTTTTCTCCAAGAAACAAGCCACTACCATAGGTAGTGACATCAAACAGGGTACTACCGTATAGTATTAAAAGAGCCATAATTGCGGGAGTCGAAATGCAAGAAAGTGGCTGTGGTTGGGAAGTCCCTGGACGAGGAGGGCAGGCCCATTGCGCTATGCAAAGTGTGCTTTCGTGAATCAGACGAACCATTTTTCTGGTAAGCGCCTGTGCTGGCGAAAAAGCTGTTGCAGCAAAAACTGATTTACCCTATAAAGCCCTTTCTGGTCGAGAAAAAGGTGATTGGCTTGAAAGCATCAGTATGCTCGCACCTTCTAGCTGCGTCAGCCACAAGCCACTGCCTTTGGCGGTGAAAATTGACTTAAATGGTCACCCCTCCCGTACAAATACTACTTCTGACATAAAGATTTGAACTTTCGTGCTAATTTTCTAGGTTAATAGCAAGTGTTGTTGTCCAAATATTTACGCAATTCACAGTAAGGAAGTATACGGTTCAAATGGGAACTTAGCAATAGTATGATAATTAGGAGAATTATCAAATTTGTTAGTATTTTTTGCTTTCCAGATAATTTACGATCGCAGCATAGAGCAAGAACAACCCGATCGCCAATAAAAATATCGCTTGCAGACCCAAAAATCGCATTTGGTACGCTCCAAAACCGGTAAATAACAACCCTACCAGCGCATAAAACACGGCGTTTTTAATAAAGGCCGAAGAAAATCGCCCTGCCCGCAGGAGGTTGTGTTTTTCCAGATAGTTTATTTCTCGCACCTGCTTTTCATGGCGGTCCTTACAGGCCAGGCTGTCATCAACCTCAGCAAGTGACTCGCTACATAGCCCGCGCTGGCAGTATTTACAAACCCCTACTGCAGGTTTCTTTGGGTGGTAGTAACAATTCATATTTTATTCTCCAATTATTTGCAGAACCAATTCTCGGCTGCGAGCGCGAACATCAAAATCCACAAAAACCACTTGCTGCCAGGTTCCGAGGGTAAGTCTTTTATTTACAAAGGGAATGGTCAGGGATGGGCCCAGCAGCGCTGCCCGCACATGCGAGTGCCCGTTTCCATCATGCCATTTGGCATTGTGAGCATATTCCGTATTTTGTGGGATGATCTCATCGAACAGACGTTGTAGATCACTAACGCATCCGCTTTCGTATTCGATTGTCGTCAAAGCGCTAGTCGCAGAAGGACAGAAGATCGTCACCGTCCCGTTCGTCAGCTCGCTGGCAGAAACGAGATTCGCAATTTCTTCGGTGAGATTCTGTATGTCTGCGTTGCCACGTGTATTTAATTGAATCGATCCGGTCTCGACCATGTCAATTTCCTTGTTTGATAGCGTTTACTCCGAATTTATCTTTCAACTCATTTAGTACTTCTTGCAATTTCCTTTCTTTTTCAGATTCTGGCTGCCATAATTCCAGCTGACGGATGGGTTTTCCTAGTCCTGTAACCCCAACCCCGATCAGGCGGACTGCTTGTCCCGATTTTCGGATCTTTTTCAAAAGCTTTAAAGCAGTTTCCTTAATCTCTTTTTCTTGATTGGTAGGATTTGGCAATGTTGTCTGACGTGTTAAGGTTTTGAAATCGGGCCAACGGATTTTAAGTTTAATTGTTGTGCCAGCCAAACTTTTTTTACGCAAGCGCCTGCCAACCTGAGCGGATAGATCAACCAAAGATTTATTTATGGATTTGTCATCACGAATATCGCTGGAAAAGGTGACTTCTTGACTAATAGATTTGATCTCATGTTCGGTCACTACCGGACGATCATCCCGCCCTTGGGCGTGCTTCGCCATATCCCGGCCGTATTCTCCAAACTGGCGGATCAACTCCTCTTCCGGCCAGCTTGCTATATCACCAATTGTGCCGATACCCAACCCTTTTAATCGGGCACCCGTTTTCGGACCAACACCCCACAACATTTCGGCTGGCAAAGGCGCCAAAAATTGCGCTTCCTTACCCTGTGGGACAATTGTTAAAGCAAACGGAGGCTTATCTCCCTTTGCGCCTTTTTTGCCCACTTCAGTAGCAATTTTCGCCATAAGCTTATTTGATGCGATTCCGATTGAGCTTGGCAATCCTAACTCGTCACGGATGCCAGCCTGAAGTCCAAGGGCGATCCGTTCTGGTGATTCTGTTAACTCCGAGATATCCAGAAATGCTTCGTCAATGGATATCTTTTCGACCCAAGAAGTCAATATATACAGGTGTTCCATTACACTTTTGGATGCTTCACTATATTGAGCATGACGAGACGAAATGATAATCAATCCTGGGCATAAACGTAATGCACGTGAGATTGGCATTGCCGACCGCACACCAAATTTACGAGCAGCATAGGAACATGAAGCAACTACTCCACGTTCGTTGGGTTTTCCACCAACGGCAAAGGCTTTATTTCTGAGGGCCGGATTTTTGTTCTCTTCGACGGCACAAAAGAAGGCATCTAAGTCGAGATGCAAAATTGTCCGTGACATATTAATTGTTATACAAAAAAGTGGTCATTTCTCCGTATTGTACTTTATAGGAAGCAAAGATATACTATATCCGTATCCATGTCGTGTAACTAAACTTTTTGGGTGTTATTAAGGGGTTCAAGTGTCCCTTGGAAGGATTATTTTAGGAGATAGACATGAAATCGCTATCCAAGTTGACAGCAGCTGGCTTGCTGGTAGTACTAATGTTAACCGCGTTCCCCGTATTGGGAGCGGGTTCGGCGCACGCAGCCATTTGTGATTGGGCCCAATTTGTTATCGATGTAACCATACCAGACGGAACAAATTTCCAACCGGGGACATCCTTTCAAAAAACTTGGAGATTGAAAAATATTGGGACTTGCACTTGGACTAGCTCCTATGCACTTGTATTTGATAGTGGAGAACAAATGGGTGCGCCCTCATCCATTAATTTTCCTCATAGTGTTGCGCCTGGCCAGACAGTTGATCTAAGCGTTACATTGACTGCACCCAGCAGCTCCGGCCATTACTTTAGCTATTGGAAGTTACGCAATGCAAGTAGCTCGGTTTTCGGAATCGGTTCGTCAGCAAATAATCCTTTCTGGGCTGAAATTTTTGTCAACACAACGGCCGGAGTAGGCTATGACTTTAGCGCTAATGCTAGCTCAGCCAGTTGGAGTAGTGGCGCTGGCGCGCTTCCTTTCCCGGGAACCGACGGTGATTCGAAAGGCTTTGCCTTGAAATTAGATGCCCCTAAGTTTGAAAGCGGGCTCGTGTTGGGCAATCCTGGATTGCTAGTGGCGCCACAGAATGTTTTTAACGGCTTTATTCAGGGTGCCTATCCCGCAATCAGGGTCGAATCCGGAGATCGCTTCCAAGCGACCATTGGGTGCGAATTCGGTGCAACCAATTGTTATGTCAGCTACCACCTGAATTATCAGATCGGCAATGGCCCGATCAAAACCTTATGGACCTTCCGTGAAAGATATGAAGGGCTAACGTTCAACGTAAACCTGAATCTTGATTCATTAGCCGGCCAAGACGTTAAATTCATTTTATTCATTTCAGCTTATGGTTCTTCAACCGGCGACCGCGCTTTGTGGGGCAACCCAATAATTTCAAGGAGTGGGGCATCGCCGGTAACATCTACACCAACTGTCACCGGGACGCCACCTACAGCCACGCCAACCAGTACCGCGCCAACTCCGACAGCAACAATTCCGCCTTCAACTTGTGATAAGGTGCAATTTATTTCAGATGTAACCGTACCTGATGGCACCGTTTTCGCACCCGGAGCAGCCTTTACGAAAACTTGGCGCTTAAAAAATATTGGAGACTGCACCTGGACAACTTCTTACCAATTGGTCTTCTACAGCGGAGAAAAGATGGGTGGACCGGATGCGCTATCCTTCCCTCAGTCGGTTGCTCCAGGTCAAACAGTGGATTTAACCGTTAGCCTGACGGCGCCAAATACGGCTGGCACCTATCGGGGTAATTGGATGTTTAAGAATACTAATGGTGCTTTATTTGGAATTGGATCCTTTAGCAATAAGCCCTGGTGGGTAGAAATCGTAGTGTCTGGCAGCTCTACTTCTACGTATACAGCCACTGTACCTGCCACAGCAACCGGCACGCCGCCAACCGCTACTCCCACTCCAACAGGATCTACTACACCAGCTACGGCGACATCCACGCTTTCATCTTCCTGTGATAAGGCCGAGTTTGTGGCCGATATCACGGTTCCTGATGGAACTGTATTCGCACCGGATGAAGCCTTTACCAAAACCTGGCGGCTGAAAAATGTAGGTACTTGCACCTGGACGACAGCATATACGCTGGTATTCCATACCGGAGAGCAAATGAGCGGCCCAGCTGCAGTGAATTTCCCCAACGATGTCACCCCTGACCAAACGGTAGATCTTTCTGTATCACTCACAGCGCCAAATGCTGAAGGCACTTATAGAGGCAATTGGATGCTCAAAAATGCCAGTGGTAGTTTGTTTGGGATTGGAATCAATGCAGATAAGCCTTTCTGGGTTGAAATCACCGTTTCAGGCGCACCGGCGGGGACTGTCGCCTATGATTTTGTTGCTAACTTTTGTTCGGCGCAATGGCTCAGCGGTGCAGGTATTCTAGCATGCCCGGGAGCCAAGGATGATATTAATGGTTTTGTTTTGAAGGATGACAATCCGAAACCAGAAAATGGTGTTACTAGTAATATCCCTGGTTTGCTGGTTGCACCGCAAGAAATCTTCAATGGGTTTATTCAAGGCATTTATCCCGAAGTAGCAATTCAAAGCGGAGATCGCTTCCGGGCGACAATCGGATGCGAAGAATTGTTAACCAGCTGCAATGTAACCTATCGCCTGGATTATCAGATTGGTTCAGGATCGATTCAAACCTTCTGGACCTTTGTGGAAGTTTACGAAGGTCGCGTGTATGAAGCCGATCTAGATCTAACTCCCCTGGCTGGGCAAAATATTAAATTTATTCTTACCAATTTGGCTTCCGGTTCCCCGGACGATGATCATGCATATTGGATCGGAGCACAAATACACCGGCCGTAGGGGAATAATTTATAAGAGTATGATCGAAATCTCTGACATTTCTCGTCAGAGATTTCGGTATTTTAAGCTTTATAGGTTAGTCTTTTCGTCCCCTCAATGCGATTCGAATTGGTGTACCTAGAAAACCGTACTCGTCACGCAGCCGGTTTTCCAGATAGCGTCGGTATGAGAAGTGTGCCAGCTTCGGATCGTTGACATAAATCAAAAAAGTTGGGGGGTCAGATCTCACCTGGGTACCATAGTACATTTTCAATTGGCGCCCCTTGCGAGAAGGGGCTGGGTGGGCATCTTGGGCGTTGTGTATAACTTGATTAACTTTTGAGGTACTTAATCGCACCAAACGTTCCTCTTGGACTTGCATAGCCAGGGGCAGCACTTTATTCACTCGCTGCCCCGATTTTGCTGAGATGAACAAAAGTGGCACATAATCCATAAAATTCAAGTCGTGAAGCACTTTTTTCGAAAACTTGTCGAACGTATAAGTATCTTTCTCAACCAGATCCCATTTGTTTACAATCACTACACAAGATTTTCCCGCATCCAAGATGAAGCCGGCAATATGCGCGTCCTGAGCGGTGATCCCTGTTGACGCATCTATCATAAGAAGTGCCACATCAGCACGCTCAAGGGCCTTAAACGATCGTAATACACTGTATTTTTCCACGCCTGGATCGATTTTTCCACGCTTGCGGATACCGGCTGTGTCAATTAGGGTAATCTCGATGCCTTCAAATTGGATTTTCGTATCGATAGCATCTCGGGTGGTGCCTGGGATGGGACTCACGATGGCCCGATCTTCCCCGGTAAGTTTGTTCAACAAACTGGACTTTCCTGCATTTGGTTTTCCAACAATGGCAATATGTACCGAATCATCCTCTGCTTCCACTTGCTGAGGCGTAAATGAACTAACGAGGTCATCCAGAAGGTCTCCGGTCTCTGTCCCGTGTAAGGCCGAGATTGGATATGGATCGCCCAGGCCAAGTTCATAAAATTCTCCAACACTTTGACGGCGGGCCTTATTATCACATTTATTGACAACCAGAAAAATTGGTGGCCAGAACTTTCCGTCGGCCAACTTTTTCTGACGCCTTCGTAAAATATCGGCTACTTCACGATCAGGGTCGGTGACTCCGTTCTCGGCATCGGTCAAAAACAAAATCGCATCGGCATCATCAATCGCAACCAAGGCTTGATCTTTAATCTGCTGGATGTACTTCGAAGAACCAATGGAAAGTGGCGTCTCGCCGCCAGCGGACGGATCGATTCCGCCGGTGTCAATCACATAAAAATCTACCCCGTTCCAAAGAGATTCCGATAATAACCGGTCCCGGGTAGTACCAGGTATGTCATCAACAATGGCTAGGCGTTCCCCCACCAGGCGATTGAAGAGGGTGCTTTTCCCAACGTTAGGTCGGCCCACAAGGGCTACAATAGGTTTAGACATGAATGGATTTCAACTAGTGCCCGTCCAAGTTGATTTTGATTGGTGAAGTATCCTTTTGTGTAATGCAAATTTAGCCATCATTATCATGTTATCCGGGTACTAGGGAGTTGGGGTAATAAGTCCGTTGTTGCTTATTATAACTTCTACAGTTCCTGGCAAAATTGATTCGACAGTAATGTCTGAAACCAAGATTTCGATATCGGGAGTTAATTGATGTGTACCTTCTTCAAGCTCAGTTAAATCAAGCACCACCAATACTTGCTGGGACGATAATGTTTCCAAGAGTGGTAACGGGCCAGAAAGAATGACATCTACATTTTCTGGCGCTATTTCCACTGACCAACCATCAGGTAGCCCTCGTATATCGATCGTCTTGCTTTCGAGGGTCAGGCTGCTTTGGATAGGTGAGATGTCAACTTGTACCAGCACAGTTTGCTCACCAACCAGAGAAACTCCCTCGGGCAAGATGAGACCCAAGCGGGTGCTTAGTACGTCGTCAGCATTATCAAGATATAATGGTTGTGTATCGAGCACTCCAGGCATGGAATTGACCAGCGCTGGATCACCAGAGAAGACGGTTATGACTGGAGGAAAGACCGATATATTTGCTAGCCAATACCCACTGGCAACTTGGCCCTTGGTGTCAACTTTTACTGCCAAATCACGGAAGCCACCTTGTTGACTGATCGGTAGTGAAAAAAGTACTTCGGAGGGGTTTAATCCTAGCCCTGGAATAATCTGGTTGTTTTCGTCGATCGCTTCTAAGACAATCGACTTCTCAATAGTTGAGCGTGCATCATCTAAATCGATCCTAACGACCAGTATTTCGACGCGTTCAACTTGCGAACGAGGTCCAGAAATAATAATTTCTTCCGGATCAAGGCTCGGGTCTCCCGCCTGATATCCTAAAGCGGGATCACCTGATAGGTCCAAAATTATTGGAAAGGATTGGGTCGCGAGCGGCTCTAAAATAATGGTAGCAGTTCCAGGTGTCGCTGAAACGATGCGAACCGGTCGAATTGGAATGTGTATTTGTAAATCAAGGGTATGCTGCCCTTCACTTAATCCAGAAAGATCTAGGATTGCTTGAATATTATATTCTTCGGTAATTAATCGATCCCAAATAGATCGAGGCGCGCGTAACGAAATTTGAACGTGATCTGGGATTTCGCTTGATATCACTAGGCCGGGGTCTTGGCCGATAATTTCTACCGGGATTGGTTCGAGGTAGGCGCGAACTTCATTAGGGTCGGCAACTGAAACCGCAGCAACCCAAACTGCCAAGGCCATTGCGAAGGACCATAATATCGTCCGTAAATTGGAACCTGACCAGCGTATCATTCCTCAGAGCCTTTTTTTTGAAAAATGTATTGGAGAATTTTCTGATACCAGATATTTTGTTCGAATCCTTCTTTGGGCCGTAAAAAGGCTTTAAGAATGTTTTCGAGTCTTTCAGAGTCAAGACCACGGATCATCCGTCCGGAATGGGCAATTGAGATCGAGCCGGTTTCTTCTGAAATCATTATAGCCACAGCATCACTGACCTCCGAGATACCCAGTGCGGCACGGTGGCGTAATCCCATCTGACGTTCTGGAGAGCTTGTAAGAATACCACTGGAAGATAACGGCAATATACATGCAGCAGCCAATATGCGACTATTGTTCAATATCGCGGCTCCGTCATGCAAGGGAGTGTTGGGGTAAAAGATTTGCAATAAAATTTCAGGTGTTACTTTGGCGTTCATTTGCACACCGGTTTCATTATATTTATCCAATGCATCTAACCTTTGGATTACTATTATGGCCCCATGCTGTCGGGCGGATAGCCGTGCTGATGCGCTGACGATGGCTTGAATTGTATCCAAAGTTTCACGCTCCGCTGTTCTAATCCCTTGAGGTAGGAAGAACCCCGCCCGACCGATGCGTTCCAGCCCACGACGGATTTCAGGGGCGAATATTACGGGTATTGCAAGTAACAGAGCGGGTAATGTGCTTTGGATGAGCCACGAAAAGGCGGGGAGATCAAACACGCTGGTTAGCAGCGCTAATAAGACCACCAAAAATAATACACCCCTTAATAAAACTAGGGCACGTGTATCTCGTAAGGTTTGTAGCAGAGCGAAGAAAATTAACGTGACCAGTAGAATGTCTACGACACTCAACATGTTTACACGTTGAAAGATAAAAACCAGGTTGTTGAGGAAATCTGTCACGAGATATACCGTAATAAGCGCCGAAAGCAAATAAATGAGATCTCTGCGCAAACCTCGTGCGCTCGGCTGATCGGATTAAATTGGCCGCAGGATACGGTCGACACGTAATTGTTTAAACATTAACAACGAATTTGTTGGCATTGACTCGGTGGCTGCATCTTGCCAGGCTTGCACACCGAGAGTTTCAGGCGTACGTTTTTCATAACCCAAAGCTTTCCAAGAAGTTTCTAGATTGGCTAATTCGGATTGTAGGAATATCAAAGATGCCTCACACTGCAAATCTTTTGAGGCCCGTTCAATTTCTGTAATCAATACCATCAAGGCCTTATCATTTAGGTGGTCCGGCTCAATGAAAATTTCGATTGTACGGGCAATCAGATTCTCCACTTGCCATCCAGCCAGACCAACGATCTTGTTATTCATTTTGAGTAGCATGAAGGCTTTTTCTCCAAAAGCTTCCATTACATCTAATTTCGTCATTTTTTGTACGCCTTGGCTCAATCGGGTAATAAACTCTGAGATCTCCTGAGAATCACGTGGGCCGCCACGGTGTACTGAATACTCACCGGACACGGCCTTTTTCATTATCTCTGGTGAGGATTCAAAACTTGGAGAAATCTTTTTCCATGCAGTTGTTACTTGTTTCCACAATTCATCATACGACCCTGTGTTGCGTATAACCAATTTTGCTTGTTCGATCTTTTCACTTTGGGTGCCTTGTGCTTGAATCCGATTGAGCGCTTCAACGCGACTGTGCTTTCGTTTTCGCATTAATCGTTCGATCTGAACATCTTCTGTGGCATATGTTACCCAGATATCGTTACATAACTCACCCAACCCACTTTCAAGCAGCTTTATCGCTTCGATCACTATCACCTTTTGGGTTGCTCGTTCAACCAGAAGCTCTATCGCTTGGCGGACGAGGGGGTGAATAATATTTTCTAATTTGGCCAAAGCTTCCGAATCTCTAAATACCATCTCCCCTAGCTTTGTGCGGTCAATTTGTTGATCATCATCCAATATCCAGTTGCCAAACATCGCTACTGTCGGTTTATAACCGGGTGCATCTTTTGCAAGCGCCCGATGCGTCAGAGAGTCGGCATCGATTGTATAAGAACCGAGATGTTCCAACATGCGACGAACAACGCTTTTTCCAGTTGCGATATTTCCGGTAAGGCCGATAAGATATTTCTCAGGCCATTTACTCACAAGATCTCCCTAAATTATGGATAATTCGCATAATATATTTTACTTTCTTTTCTAAATATATGCACCGATTAATACTTATGGGTGAATACTTAGGTAATTGACTAGTACCCATGATGGGATTATGATGTAGGCACCTCAGGTCGGTTGGGCGATCGCGGCTCCGCGTTGTCGGGGTCGAGGAAAGTCCGCACTCCGTAGAGCACAGCGTCGGATAGCACCCGGGGCGGGGTAAACTTGCCGGATAGGGCCACAGAAACAAACCGCTACCCCCTTGGGGTGGTAAGGGTGAAAAGGTGGTGTAAGAGACCACCGGCACGCGCAGTAATGTGCGTGGCCAGGTAACCCCCGCTGGGAGCAAGGCCAAGTAGGGACGAAGTCGTTCGTGAACGGCGGGAGGCTGCTCGTCTCCATATGTGCATCTTCCACCGGGAAGATGCCAGTCTCGGGTAGGCTGCAACGAGCGTTGTGGTGACACAGCGCCCAGAGAGATGATCGCCCAGGCAACACACTTGTTGTTGCTGGACAGAATGCGGCTTATAGACCGGCCTGAGGGTTTGTGTATTATCAGGAAGATAAATATTCACAACTTCACTGATTTTTGACTATTGGACTACACGTAGAAATATATATCCCACCTTTTTCGCCAATTAATAATTTTAAATTTGTGCGTCTTGAATTTTAGTATTATTGATTTGAGCAGGTTTTGGTGCAGGATTCAGTTTTTGTCTACTAGGCTTTATACCGAGAATCTTGCGTTGAAAAGTGGTAATGATCCATTTCCCTTGCAACAGTACGTGTGCGATAACAATCATTATGGAAAAGTTAGCAAAGAATTCATGGATTTCCT
>JASJYH010000028.1 GCA_030123675.1 Anaerolineae bacterium
GGCAACACCGTCTTAACCGGTCACGTCTGGGACTCGTGGAATCAACCGGGTCCGTTTTCCAAACTGCGAACGCTGCGCTACGGCGATCAGTTTACAATCCAGGCCTGGGGCCAAACCTATACCTACGAAGTCCGCGAGAACCGCTTCATGTTCCCCAAACAAGTTAACAAGGTCTTTCAGCACCAAGAACTGGACTGGGTCACCTTGGTAACCTGCGAGTTCTACAATCCCTTCAAGGATAACTATGTTTTCCGCAGGGCAGTTAGCGCCGTTCTTATTAGTGTTGATTAAGGCGCGTATCCCGAGTGTAACGAGGGGCAGCGCAGTACTTATTAATGTTAAATAAACGCACGCATCCCGAACACAGTGAGGGGCAGCGCTGTACTTGTCTCTGTCAACCCAAATTAAAATCGCGTATCCCGAATGTACACCGTCCTCGCGTAGGATGCCGGGACGGTGCGGTGCCCTGCCGGGAATGAGGGGAAGTGCGATATTAGTCAGTGTGGAGTAAGAGAGTGGGTAAAAGGGAATAGAGAGTAGAGAACAGTCAGCCTTGCGAATCCTTGTCCTATGGCATACCCGTAGGGATTTAGGCTTCCGCAAGGTTATTTTTTATCCTTGGGGGTCTCCCTAATAAATCATGATGGTAATACTACCTACCTGACTGTTTCAAAACCCGGACGCAGACACTTGCACAGAACGCAAGTGCGGTATGAACGCTGAAAAAGTGTGATCTTAGAAAAAGAAAACAGCCTGTCACCTGAAAGGTGGAAAAATCTTGAAAATCTGCGTGAATCAGCGTCCAAAAAGAAAAGTGTCAGATAGCTAGAAAGTGATATAATATAAAAAATTAAAAACCTTCGGGGCAGGGTGACATCTCGCACGCCAGTGCAGGTGAATTCCCGATCGGTGGTATAGCCCACGAGCGCTGAGCTTTGGCAAAGCGCATGATCCGGTGGAACTCCGGGGCCGACGGTATAGTCCGGATAAAAGAAGGTAGCACAACAGGACCCATATGGGTCTGGTATTGCTTGTTTCCCCCGAAAACGATTCTGTTTTCGGGGCTTTTTTTCTCAAGCGCATCAGCCTGGATTCATGCCTGTAGCCTTGCCCCGCAGTTGATTCTCTGCGAGGCTTTTTTTTGTGTCTTTCGGGAGCGCGACCTTTGAATAAGTATGGAACCTAAGCACTTACGCTCACTTACAACCACAACCGGTCGCAACTGGTTGGGGTTAGCCTCGCTGGCCGCGGGAATCCTGGCCTGGTGGGCTGCTGCCCGGTTTGGTGGCCTACCGGCCTTCATCCTACCCTCCCCTATTCAGGTCTGGATGCGCTTCGTGCGGGCCCTGACCGATGGCAGCCTGTTCCTACACGCTGGCGTGACGCTGTTCGAGATTTTGATCGGATTGTTGGTGGGCGCGCTTTCTGCAACGGTGCTTGGCTACCTGGTCGCAAAATCACGGACTTTGGAACGAGTCCTTTCACCGTATCTGGTTGCCAGCCAGGCGGTCCCTTTGGTGGCAATTGCGCCCCTATTGGTGATCTGGTTTGGGCCGGGCATGTTTTCGAAGGTTCTGATCTGTGCCCTGATCGTCTTTTTTCCGGTCCTGGTCAATACGGTCGTGGGGGTCCGCGCTGTCCCGACTGCCTTACACAACTTAATGCTTTCGCTGCGCGCAACGCCCCGCCAAATATTGCTAAAACTTGAAATCCCGGCTGCGCTGCCCGTTTTCCTGGGTGGTCTGCGCATCGGCGCGACGCTTTCAGTCATTGGCGCGGTGATAGGGGAATTTGTCGGAGCAGATAAGGGACTGGGTTTTCTGATCAACGTCGGTCGTGGTCAATTCGATACGGCCTTGGTTTTTGTTGCTGTCTTTACTTTAATAGCACTGGCACTGGTTCTCTACGGAATCGTTGCTTTGGCGGAAAGACGCTTTTTGGTCTGGCAAGATACTAATTAATAATTAAAAGGAGAAATTCATGTTGAAAAGATTGTTTTTGTTGGTTCTATTTGGGGCGCTGCTCACAGCCTGCGCAGTTCCCGCAGGGGTCAGCGAGGCAGCAGGCTCAGGCTCCGCAGAAGAAGCGCTGATCCAGGTCAAATTGCCGATGGGATTTATTCCCAACATCCAGTTTGCACCTGTGTATGTCGCAGTTGAAAATGGATATTTTCGGGATGAGGGCCTCGAAATCGACTTCGATTATTCGTTCGAGACGGATGCGGTCGCATTGGTTGGCGCCGATGAATTGCAATTTGCGATTGTCTCAGGCGAACAAGTGCTGCTGGCGCGCGCCCAAGGTTTGCCGATAGTCTATGTGGCAGCCTGGTATCAAGAGTATCCGGTGGCGGTCGTAGCGAAGGTAGAGCAGGGCATTACAACACCCGCTGATCTGGAGGGCAAACGGATAGGCCTACCCGGATTATATGGCGCCACCTATATCGGGTTGGAATCCTTGCTTTTCTC
This sequence comes from Anaerolineae bacterium, assembly GCA_030123675.1. GTDB lineage: Bacteria > Chloroflexota > Anaerolineae > Anaerolineales > Villigracilaceae > JAABUE01. The sequence goes on from JASJYH010000028.1 coordinate 2,466, forward strand.
CGCTGGTTTGAGCGATACGGATGTGACCCTTGATTCAATTGGATTCAACCAGGTAGAAGCATTGGCCACCGACCAGGTTCAGGCTGTAGCTGGTTATGCGGCTAATGAGCCGGTCCAACTGCGGGCACAGGGCTATGACGTGGATGTAATCCTTGTGGCCGATTACGTGCACTTGGCCTCGAATGGCTTGATCACCAACGAGAAGACAGTTGCTGAGAACCCTGAGCTTATCCGCAGCATTACGAAGGCCTTGCTGCTGGGGCTGGCAGATACGATTGCGAATCCCGATCAGGCCTATGAGTTTAGCAAAAGCCATGTCCAAAATTTGAGTGAGGCTGACGAATTAGTACAGAAAGAAGTCCTCGCACGCTCGATTGAATTATGGAAAGCTGAACGCCTGGGCTTTTCGGAAGACCAAGCCTGGCAGAATATGCAGGAAACATTGCTCAAGATAGGATTGTTGGAAAAGCCCTTGGATCTCAATCAGGCCTTCACAAACGAGTTTATTCCGTAAGGATCCAATCCGATTGCACCTTACACATAGGAAATAATGTCAGCTGCCCCATTTCTTACCGTCCGCGAATTGAGCGCCGTATTTCCTGATAAAAACGGCGGCCTGCGCGCATTGGATGAGGTCTCGTTCGAGGTCTACCCCCGGGAATTTGTGTGTGTGCTGGGGCCATCCGGCAGCGGCAAGAGCACTATTTTGCGGATCCTGGCCGGGTTGTTGGCACCCACAGCGGGAGAGGTCATTTTCAGCGCGGGCCCACAACCCAAAATCGGGATGGTCTTTCAAGAGGCCAATCTTATGCCCTGGCGGTCTGTCATCAAGAATTTGACCCTGCCACTCGAACTGGCCGGGCTGGAGACTGAAGCTGCTCGCGAAAAGGCGGGCGATATGATGGACCTGGTCGGATTGGATGGGTTCGAAGAGTACTGGCCACGGGATCTCTCCGGTGGCATGGCCCAACGCGTGGCGATTGCGCGCGCGCTCATCCATGACCCCGACCTGCTACTGCTCGATGAACCCTTTGGTTCGCTGGATGCTTTAACCCGCGAACGCATGTGGACGGAACTTTCCCATATCTGGCAGGCCAAGCAAAAAACCGTTCTGATGGTGACACACTCGATCTCGGAGGCGCTATTTCTGGCCGACCGGGTGCTTGTGCTCACTCAGCGACCGGGAAAAGTAAAGTTGGATTTGGAAGTCGAGCTGCCCCGCCCTCGCAAAGAAGAGATCCGTTATACGCCCCAATTTGGCCGGCTGGCCAGGAAGTTGAAAAAAGCGATTGGGTAAAAAAGAAAGAGCTTGCAAAAATCTCTGCGGGCTCTTTTGTTAAGAAACTAACTTTTTGGTTTGCAATTGGCTGAGCAAAATATCGGTTGCTTGGGCTATTTCGGTAACCGCGTTATCGAAGGCAGCCTGGTTTACGCGTGAAGGTTTTCGATAACCGCTGACCTTGCGTACGTATTGTAAGGCAGCTTCCGAGATTTCTTGCCCGGTGGCATTTCTATCTGGCATGCGTAATGGTTTGATACTACGACACATAGGTTATATTGGCTCCTGCGCTAATTTTTTAGTTACTAAAGATTGTAATTCATCCAACGAATTCAAAGCGTCCATCGCTTCGCATTTAATCCATAATTTCAGTTTGCCATTTTGCAGTATGAATGCCGCGGGCAGCCTTTCGTTTTTGATTCCATATTGTTCCGCCAACTCATCGCGATGTAGAAATTCGACATCATATCCCAGTTCCTTGATGAATTCCCGCCATGGACGGCGCATGCCTAGATTATCGTAAGTCAGGGCGCACAGGCTGCATGCATACGTTTCGGGCGAGACGATCTTGTGGGCCCAGTCTTTCATCGCGTTCCAGACTCCACTATCGGCGTTGTAGACGAAAATGAGCTTATCCATAGCGCTTGGATGATATTAAGCCTTATTAACTTACGGTCCCAGGCCCCATAAATTAACTGTGTAAGCGCTCAAAAATAAGTTTCTTCTACATGTTGGTTTTTCCGGGTCTTCAAATTATATGAATCACACCCTAATTAAACCAATCCTGCGCTAAATCTCTCCATTCCGGATTATCTGCTTTTATCACCGCTATTTTTTTGCTTCTACGCCAACCCTTGATTTCCTTTTCTCGGGCCTGTGCCCGTCCAAGTTGATTTTGATTGGTGGGGTCTCCTTTTGCAGAGGACAATTTCAGCCGGCATTATCATTTTATCCGGGTGCTAGGGCAACATGTACATTGTTGGTTTCTTCGTAATATGCCAAACGGTTAACATTGTAATTTTTCGTGAACCCTTCGATGAGCTTATTTTTATGCTCAAACACGCGCCGGTGCAAATCATTGGTCATGCCGGTGTATATGGTACCGGATGAGCTATTCATGATGTATACGTAGTATTTCTTCATGTGTGCAATGGTGTCATTCCTAGGCGCAGCCGAGGAATCCCTGCGGCGCAGGCTGGATACTTTCATGGGCCGCCCCGAACACACCATGGAGTTGGGGATTCCTCCTCACTTTGTTCGTCGGAATGACATGTTGGTTTCCCTAAAGGACAGGCGATAAGGGTAACGAAGAGCGTCTTACTCTACCCTTCGACTAGCTCAGGACAGCGCTCAACAGACACCCAAGTGACTGAATCAGGAAGTTATTTTTGAACGAACCCCAAGCCCAAAACACCAAGCAATTTCCCCCCTCACAAATTTAGATTTACAAACAATTATGGCTGCAAATATCTCGCAGTTAAGACATAAATTTCCCCAATACCCATTAGATATTTTCTAGTACCTCGTCGAGGGTAGACATAAGTAAATCGGCGTTTTCAATAGAAAATGGTAGCAGTGGGCGCATCTTCAATATGTTGTCATGAGCCCCAATATAGTTAATCAAAATGCCTCGCTCCTTCATAAGATTGACCACCCGCTTCGTTTCCGCCGGGGCTGGGGTCTTGCTGTTTCGATCTAAGACCAGCTCCAGGCCAAAAAACAAACCCTTACCGCGCACATCTCCAATTAAATCGTGCTTCTCTTGAAGTTTTTTCAGGCCGTTAGCCAGATAAGCGCCCACACGGGCCGCATTCTCTATCAAATTTTCCTGCTCGAGCACATCCAGCACAGCCATGCCGACTTCACATGCGACCGGGTTGCCTCCGAAGGTATTGAAATACATAGCATGGTCCTGAAATTTGGTGACAATATCTTTGCGAGAGATGAGACCTGCAAGAGGATACCCATTGCCCATGGGTTTGCCCATGGTGATAATATCCGGAATGATTCCGGTCGACACGTAAGCCCACACTTTACCGGTGCGGCCAAATCCCGATTGAACCTCATCAAAGATCAAAAGGCCTCCAGCGTTGCGAACGACATTGGCCACCTTTTCCCAATAGCCAGCTGGCACATTAGGTAAGCCTTCATTGGCAAAGATCGGACAAACCATCAAACCTGCAAATTTTATTCCATCAGTTGCAAACGCGTCAATGGCCCCCTGGACCTCAACGACATATGCTTCCGCGAGGGCCACACCGGTTAGTCCGCGCAGTGGCCGGTAAGTTTCCGGGAAGGGGACAGTCCGTATATATGGGCTCATAGAAACCCCAGCACTAAAGAGGGTGTCCAAATCAAAGAGAGCAGCAGTATTGCCGTGATATGTAGAATTGGTACCGATGATGCCCATCCCACCCGTATATTGGCGGGCTATACGGAGCGCAAGTTCATTGGCTTCACTACCTGTACATACAAAATAGGCCATGGATAATGAATCAGCGAGCGTTGCCGTGAGCCTTTCACCGTAATTTATTATTGTTTCATGCAAGTAACGGGTATGCGTATTAAGCGTTTGGGCTTGCCTAGTAAGCGCCGCCGTGATATGAGGGTGACAGTGCCCAACGCTAGGCACATTATTGTAGACATCTAAATAGCGTTTGCCGTCCTCATCAAATAGCCAAACCCCCTCGCCTCTGACAAGATGTACCGGCTGCTCATAAAAGATAGGCGATTTTTCACCCAGGAGCTTGTCCCGCCGTTGTAGCAACTTTGATTTGGGGCTAGATCGTCCGTTTCGAGCTTCATGTTTCGGCCAGAACCCAGGAGTGGGTTGGGGTGCTGTTTTGGTGTCGGGATTATCGTAGATAAGTTGCAAGCCAAGTTTATCGGCAGTTTCTTTCGCCAACATGGTTAAGACAGTATATTGGTCTACTTGCAAGACGGATACGTTATTGGCTACCAAGTCTTGCACGTCCTGCTCTGTGTAAAAAGTCTTAATCATAACTATAAACCTTATTGAAATTTTTCGAGATATGACTCAGCAAGTTGGCAGGTCCCTTTTGTAAATGGTACGCCCAGTTCACTTGCCAATCCTCCAGTTTTAGCACGAGAAGCTACCCAACCCAGTACTGTTAAACGCCGAACCATGATGAAGGTTGGGATCTCGGCAATATCTTCTTCAGACAATGGCCGAACCCGTAAATAACCTTGTACCCAGGCATCGACAAGTTCCGGCACATCTTCTCGGTCCTCCATAAAACTTAATGCGGCCCCTATATCATACAGGAACCAACCCAGGCCGCAATCATCGAAATCTATTACACGAATATTGCCTTGGTGAATAAGCAAATTGGCCATGCGCAGATCGGCGTGGATCAGTCCGAAGCGGTCCGGAGAATCTCCGAACTTTTCCAAGCGAATTTTTATCAGGTCGACACATTTTTTCAACAACTCTTTATCCCCATCGGACAGGCCTTGGCCCTCCAAAAACCGCCCCCAAATTGGCTTTTCCCCAATGGTTCCATCAAAATCCCAACGTTGTCTTGTAAAGAAATCTGGTCGTTGCCACTCGAGTGCATGTAAATGGAGGCGAGCATTTATTTCCCCCAATTGCGTAAATGGTTCGAGCAGTTCACTAAGTTCTCCGGTTTCCTGTGGCATTTCCCCATCAATCCAATTAATTAATACGCAATTTTGTGGGTCAATTTGTGGAGCGGAGACTCGTTGGATGAGCTTACCATCAACCCCAGGTACCGCCTGCGGAGTCAGGATGTCGGCGTCTTCTTGAAGTGCTTTCATCCAGGCGATTTCAGACATGATGGTCTCTTGAGATTGGTAGCCATCTCGATGGACCCGCAGGATCAGTTTTTCTCCTCCGGCCCGATCAATTCGATAGGTCATGTTCTCCGAAATATTGATAAGTGTAACTTTATCATCATCGGATAGTCCAAAATAAGAGCGGGCGTTTTCAGCAAGAACCTGGATCTGGCTCTCCATTTCCTCAGCAGGTATGACGTTTTCTTCTGACATAAAGGGGCCTTATCCTATTATTAGGGTGTAACTGGTGTCTTCTCAAATGACCACCTGGCCCATAGGGTATCCGTGTCCCATTATTAAACCTGTGAGGTAAGTAGTCTTTTCAATAAGTACTGGAACAGACTTCTGATTTCTCCGAAATGCCGTTGACTCTGGCAAGCTGTCTGTAAGATTTCGGAAGCCTGCCCACTTATCGAGAGGATCCTGGAACCTATTATAATTCATACAAATGGAGGGTTGCGAACAATGTGCGTAACAGAGGTTCAAATCTAGGATCCGGACAACATGATTTTGATGGCTGAAATTACCCTACCCAATAGGATACTTCACCAACTCAAAATCAACTTATTCGGGCACTAGGATAAACAGGTTTCGGAGGATGAAAGCAGAAGCGCAACATGGTCGCGAATTTTGCATTCAGCCTGTGGCTCAACTAATGGTAAGTTCTTGGAATGCGGCCACCCCAATCGGGGTAATCTCGAGTGAACTACCGGCATCCAAGATTGTTTCCCACATGTAAGCACCATACGAACGTGCCCCGATCAAATGATAGCAGCGCAAATCGCCTATGTCGCGGCGAATGACGATCTGGTTGGTTTTGGCCACTCCTGTTTGTTTGGCGGTATGATCGGGGAATTTACTCTCATACAAATCAAGACCACACAGCAGGCTGAGCAGCTCGGCTGCATCTGGACCAATGAGCACCAGTTCAGTGCGACCATCCGTGATGTCTGTGACTGTAACCTGCCCAGGAACATTGCTGGCCCCGGAATTAAGCGCCTTGAGTACAGTCGTCTTCTCTGTCGGTGAGGTGCCGATATAGAAGAGATCCTTCCGCAATCGGTAGGCATGTCCACCTTCAAATACTGTGCCTTGGTTGATTCCTAATTTCGCAACTTTGAGTGCCGAATTCAGCAGCACTGTTGCATTATCTGCCTCAACCAATATTTTTCCGTTAGCAGAAATATCAGCCACAACCACACTCTCTTGGGCAGCTACAACTTCTTCAGATATTGTCCTAAACCTATCGGGCAACAACCAATCAGCCACCTGTGTAAACTTTGCGCCCGCGCGCTGCGCTGTAAGATGGATAGATGATAATTTCGTTGCTTTAGTTATTGTTTCCATTTGGTCAAGTCTTTAAACGGGTACCATCCGGATCCACAAAGGCACCGTGATGAACACGGGCTTGCGCAAGTGTCTTGCCATCAATCCGGATATTAAATTTTGAATCAACATTTTCAGCGATTTCGGCAGGCAACCAACACAGGCCAATGGCCTGATTCAAGGTTGGACTCATCCGACTTGAAGTTACCCACCCAATGATCTCGGGAATGCCTTTCTTGACCGGCTCTATAATTTGCAAGCCTTCATCTGGCACAACACCGGGTGTGAGCATCTTGAATCCAACCAATTTTTGTGTTGAACCTTTTTCTTTTATGCGTGCCAATGGCTGGTTGCCAAGAAATTCTGGTTTGTCCAATTTGACAGCCCATTCCATATCGGCCGAAATTGGGTCAGAGAGTGCGTCCGTGTCTTGCCCGACGATGATATGGGCCTTCTCCAAGCGCAGGATTCGTTGTGCTTCAACTCCGAAGGGTAGGATACCGAACTCTTTACCGGCATCTAGTAAGGCTTTCCAGACGTGCAGACCATACGGTGCCGGGGTGTGAATTTCGTAGGAGAGTTCCCCGGTAAATCCGATCCGGGAGAGCCGGCACAGCACGCCTGCAATATCCATCTCACGTACGTGCATGTACGGGAAGTTTTCATTGGAAACATCTTCATCGGTGAGCTTTTCGATCAAGGCCCGGGATTGCGGTCCAGCCAGATTGAAGGCGGAATTGACTTCGGTGACATTGACCAAGTGCACATCCTGCCCCCATCCGGACTGCATCCACCACTGAATCCATTCGAATATTGTAGTCGCGCCTGAGCTGGTTGTGCTCATATACCATTCAAGCTCAGCGATATGGGCCGTGACCCCATCGTCCATCACGATGCCTTCTTCGTTGCACATCAAGCCATAACGCACTCGGCCAACCGCAAGTTTTTGCCATTTGTTGATATAAATGCGATCGAGCAGATTGGGGACACCCGCACCGGTGAGTTTCATCTTGCCCAGCGTGCTGACGTCTATCAAGCCGACTCGTTCTCGCACTGCGCGTACTTCTTCTATGGCGTGTGCAAAAGATCCGTAATATTCGGGACGCATCCAGACCCCAGCCACCATCATTGCGGCATCCTGTTCGAGATGCCAGTCATGGATTGAAGTCAGTGCAACTGGTTCCATGTTCTGCCCGCCAAGCGCACCCAATAATACCGGACGCATTGGAGGTCGGGCCGTGGTTGTACCGGTATCGGCCACCGACCAACCATTCTCACGCGCGCACAAGTGGATGGAGTTCATAGAACACATGCGTCCCTGGCAAGGGCCCATTGTGACGGTGCTGTAGCGTTTAAGCAATTCCATCGTGTTAAAGCCTTCTTCGATGGAAACCTGCAGGTCTTTTTCTGATACATCTTCACAATAACACAACAAGCGCTTCCCGTGACCGGGAACAGAAACGCGCGGAGATGTGCGCCGGGTTTCGGCTTCGCGTGATTTCGTGATGCGGTTGAACGCCGCCTGCGATGGCGCTTTGCCAAATCCCAATTGGGCAGCTGCTTGCGCTCCGACCCAATTGCCTTCTTTGATCTGTGTTTCGAGGGCTTGCGTGCCATTCACTCGTCCGGCAGCGTAAACACCTTCTGATAAAGACACGGCTAGGATTTCAGCTCGTTTTTCATTATATTCGAGCTTCCCGCCGGACTGATACAACAATCCGTGATTGGCCATCCAGCCAACACTGACTGCGATGATGTCACAGCTGACAAGGGTTGTAGCTTCTTTATTCACTTCACCTTTAGAATCAAGGGCCACCAACACGGCTTCACGGACTGCCCCATGCCCCGTAGCGGCCGTGATTGTATGCTCCCAATAAATGGGAGTGCCATTTTTTTCGACGGCTACAATGGTTGGCGAATCACTTTGCGGACGTTCATCGGCAACGCCAACCACATTTACTCCCACCGTAATGAGGTCGGCCGCCACCTGCCAGCCATCCTCGTTTGCGGTAACGATCATTACACGGCTGCCAGGTAGCACGCCATACATATGGATAAAACGGGCCACACCACTGGCGAGCATGACGCCCGGCAGATCGTTGTTCCCAAAGACCAACGGCTGCTCCACCGCCCCGGTAGCAACTACGAGTGCGCCTGATCGAATTTTGATAAGCCGATTGGCTCGCATGGCAGAAATCCAGTGATCTTCGTAGCAGCCTAGGACTGTTGTTTCCATCACAATTTTGATATTTTCGTGTTCCTCGACTGCTTTGATGGTTTTGGTCATCTCAACATCCAGGCCAACAGCAGTATGACGCAGATGCCCACCTAATACTGTGCTTTCTTCGCACAACAAAACACGCGCACCCTGGTTCGCAGCCGCTAAGGAAGCATGTATTCCAGCCGGTCCGCCACCGACGACAGCTACATCACAATGTAAATATTGCTTATCAAATTTTTCGTCCGGAACCGCTGAGAATACTTTACCCAGCCCGGCAGCAGCACGGAGAATCTTTTCGTAAAGGGGCCACATGAATTGCGGCCGAAGAAAGGTCTTGTAATAAAAACCAGCCGGCAGAAAGGAGTCTATTAACTTGATTGCCGACATTAAATCAGTATCGAGCGAAGGCCAGGCATTTTGAGATTTTACTTCCATCCCCTCCACAACCTGTCGAACACAGGCACGCACATTAGATTCATTCCCTATCTGCACTAGGCAGTTTGGGCAATTCCCGGCGCAGCACATCAAGCCCCGCGGTCGGTGATATTTAAATGAGCGGCTGAGAACCTGGACGTCTGCTGCCGCCAACGCAGAACCGATGGTATCACCTGGATGAGCCTGAATACTCTTGCCGTCAAATTCGAATTCAATCGTCTTGGAGCGATCTAGCACTTCGCCCGGCTGGGGGGTTAGGCGCTTCGGCCCGGAGGTTGTTCGGACTGGATTTTGCATGTTATTTCCCTTGTGGCACGTCGTTCTTCTGCCAGAAATAGGTTTTCAAGACCTCGTTACTCTGAGTGTGCCGCTCAGCCAGAAACCAGAGACCACACCCAGACTGGTGATACCACCACTCTTTCTGCAGGCCCCATTTGTTGTCGCGCATATAGATGTACTCTGCCCACTCTACATCCGTCCTCTCCATGGCGTTTTCAGGGCGTGGATTATACTCGCCACCATAATTATATTCCTGGACACTACGGCGACCACAATTCGGACAATCTATTAATAACATATTATTTTTCCATATTGGACCAGTTTAATGGCCGACAGCTGCCGCACCTTTTTCTCCCACAAGGGCGTGCTCATTAAATCGAGAATATCTGAATGGCCGAATCAACTCTGGCGTACTGCGGGTGGCGATAGCTTCGGCCAGGGTTTTCCCAGCAATCGGGGAGGCCTTGAATCCGTATGTTCCCCAACCTACATCGACGTAAAATCCTTCGACTGGCGTCACTCCCATAATAGGGCTGTAATCTGGGGTCATATCGCAAAGGCCCGCCCATTGGCGCCGCATACTAACTTTGCTTAACATTGGGAATAATTCCAGCATGTGACCGCCGATTCCTTCAAGATATGCAAGCGAACCGCGCATATTATATTGGGCAAACGGATCGACAGAGGCTCCCATAATGAGCTCTCCTCGATCGGTCTGGCTTACATATACGTGCAAACTGCCCGAGACGACGACCACATTCAGGAAAGGCTTGAGGGCCTCTGTGACAGATGCCTGTAATGGAAAGGTGGTTATAGGAAGGCGCACTCCAGCCATATCTGCAATTGTGGTGCACCAACCGGCAGTGGCATTCAATATCGCTCCGGCTTTGATATAGCCATGGGTCGTCTCGACACCGTTGACTACCCCGTTAGTGACGCGTATATCTTTAACGCGCACACCTTGGTGGATATGTGCGCCACCGGCATCTGCATGATGCGCGTAAGCCCACACTACTGCGTCATGCCGGATGACACCGCCTGGCGGATGATAGAGCGCAGCCAGAATCGGAAATCGCGGGCGATCGCTGACATCCAGATATGGGGCTAATTTCTTAATCTCGTCAGGGAATATTAGGCGTGTGTCAACCCCCTGAATTTGATTGACTTCAGCACGGCGGCGCATCGTCCGTATACTGCCGTCAGTGTGGGCCAGCGTAAGATGCCCACGTTGACTGAACATGACATTATAGTCCAGGTCAATCGACATCTGTTCATAAAGTTTGAGGCTCTCGTCGTAGAACTGGACCCCCTCAGGTGTGAGATAGTTACTGCGGATAATGGTCGTATTGCGACCACTACCGCCTGCACCAATGTAACTCTGCTCCAGGACAGCCACATCGGTGATGCCATGGTCTTTAATCAGGTAATACGCACAAGCCAAGCCATGCGCACCACCACCGATGATAACTACATCGTAGCTGTTCTTTATTGGCCGTTCGTGCCACATGCGGGGCAACGGCTTGCTGCCATTCAAGGCCTGTTTTATCAGTTTCCAGGACATTGTTTTCAGACGCCTAAATACTTTGTTTCCTATTTTTATGTATCGTTGTCACCAAAGGCAGCTTAATTCATTGCGCCCAACGGGCACGGTTCAGCATATATGGTGAAGTTATTAATAGAGAGTCAGATAGTTGTCTATTTCCCACTGACTCACATTGAGGTTGAACCGGTTCCATTCATCACGCTTGACTTTAACATAATATGGCCCATATTCCGGACCAAGCGCTTCCATGACCACCTCATTTGCTTCCAGATGGTCAAGTGCTTCCGCCAGCGTAGTTGGTAGAAATCCGATTTTACGAGCAATCAGTTCTTCTTCGGGTACAACGTACAAATTATCGTCATTGCGTTTTCCCGGATCAATCTTATTTTCAATCCCATCCAAACCGGCTGCCAGCATAACCGCAGCTGCAAGATAAGGATTGGCAGCGCCACCCAATGTGCGGGTCTCAATGTCACCTGGCCCCGGAATCCGAATCATCTGAGTACGATTGCTGCCACCATAAGTAACATACACTGGGGCCCAGGTTGCACCTGAACGGGGTGCGCCGCGAATCAATCGTTTGTAGTCGTTGACAAGGGGGTTGGTGATCGCGGCCAGTGCCTTTGCATGTTTAAGCAGACCACCAATGAACCAGTAAGCCATTTGTGATAAGCCATTTTCGTCGCTCTCGTCCAGGAACAGGTTTTTAGCACCCTTCCATAAGCTCGTATGGAAATGTGCGCCATTGCCAGTTAAATGTTGGAATGGTTTGGGCATGAATGTAGCTACATGCCCATACTCTTCAGCAATTGTTTTCACCATCCATTTAAAAAATGTGTGTCGATCGGCTGTGGTCAAGGCATCAGAATATTTCCAGTTGATTTCAAACTGACAATTGGCGTCTTCGTGATCATTGGCATATGGATACCAGTCAAGGTTTTGCATGTACTTGATCAGCCGGGTCATCATGTCTAAGTTTCGATGCAGGGCACGCAGATCGTAGCAAGGCTTGCCTAGCGTATCAAGGGCATCCCAGGGAAGAAATTTGCCAGCCTCGTCTTGTTTCAATAACATGAACTCAGCCTCAACACCCAGTTTTAAGCTGTAGCCTTTGTCAGCTGCCTTTGCCAATTGATTTTCAAGAATCGTGCGAGGGCAATAAGGCCATGCTTTGCCCTCAATATGAATATTGCCTGCCACCCAAGCTATATTAGGGCGCCAAGGAACTATCGTCAGAGAATCAAAATCAGGAATACTAACCATGTCGGGATGATGCGGCATCTGGCCAATATCACCAGCAGCAAATCCGGCAAACCCAGCCCCGTCGGCAGCCATTGAGTCCAGGTGGGGTGCCGGGACTAGTTTGGCCTTAGGCGCCCCAGTTATCTCTACAAATGAACAAAGAAAAAACTCGATCCCCTCTTTGTCGACAAGTGCTTTTACTTCTTTGAGATCCATCGTTATTCCTCCTCCAATTGATAGGTACTGCTGAAAGTGATTTGCTAATTAGTCGTGACGATTTTTCCATCCCGGCCCGTCGCCAAATACACGATTGGTGCCCACCAATGGGATGCCGGTGATCATGGACGACTCAAGCGAAAGTGCGCGCATGTCCTCGGGATCGAGGTCATGCACGTTCGCCTTTCCGCAGGCGCGCGCCAGAATTTGGATTTCGTATGTCATGGCTCGCAGCAGATTAGCAACACGTTCAGCGCCAGACTCGATTTCAAGCCGCTTCATGAGCTCCGGATCCTGAGTCGTGATCCCAACCGGACAACCGCCTGTGTGGCAATGATGACAATGGTAGGGCTCCGTGCCCAGCTTGTGGTAATCCTCGACATAAATCGGTTTGTTGCAGTTCAGCGCAATTAGCGCCGACGTGCCGATGTAGATCGCGTCGGCTCCTAACGCCATGGCCTTTGCCGCGTCGACACCATTGCGGATGCCGCCGGCGATGATGAGCTGCACCTCGCCATATAGGCCTATGTCTTCGAGCGCCGCCCGCGCCTCGCTCACGGCCGCCAAGGTAGGAACGCCGGTATGTTCCTGCAGAATTTCCGGCGAGGCAGCCGTGCCACCCTCCATGCCATCCACGACGATCACATCCGCGCCAGCTTTGGCCGCAAGACGTACGTCATCAAAAACTCGCGAGGCGCCCATCTTTACAAAGATCGGCACTTGCCAATCGGTGGCTTCGCGCAATTCTTCAATTTTGATGCGCATATCATCCGGGCCGAGAAAGTCTGGGTGGCGCGCCGGGCTGCGCTGGTCAACGCCAGGTGGAAGATCGCGCTGTTTTGCTACCGCGCCCTGCACTTTGGACCCCAACAACAATCCGCCCGTACCTGGCTTGGCGCCTTGACCAATGGTCAACTCGATCCCATCTGCGGAGAGCATATCGTGGACGTTCATCCCGTAGCGCGATGGCAATACTTCGTATATTAATATTTTACTGTGCTCGCGTTCGGCCGCCAACATGCCGCCGTCGCCGGTGGTGTTAGACGAGCCAACCTGATTTGCGCCTTTGGCAAGCGCTACCTTAGCATTGTAAGAAAGAGCCCCCCAGCTCATCCCGGTAATCATGATCGGTATGTCGAGTTCGATGGGCTTCGCCGCAAAGCGTGCCCCGAGCACTGTTTTGGTTTCGCAGCGCTCGCGGTAGCCCTCAAGTGGGATACGGGTAAGAGTGCTGGGGATGAAAGTCAGGTCGTCAAATGTTGCCCAGGTTCGCTCACGCAATATGCCGAACCCACGCATGCGGTAGCGACCAAGCTCAGCTTTCGCCTGTATATCTACGATGACTTGTTCATTGTAGATACCACTTTGCTGAAGCATGCGGTCCGTGCCGTTTGATTGTTCGGATGTAGCCATTAGGTAGAATCCTTTAAGTGGGAGTACTAGAGTGCATCTTTCCAGGTTTTCCAGTCTTGCTTATCAAAGTTCCACAACTTGCGGCCAGAAACAATTTTCTTGAAGCGCTCGACCGTAAATCCCGGCTCGTTCAGCTTATCAGGCAAATGCTCTTCAAGAGCTTGTTGCAGGAATTTAAGATCGTCTTCTGCAAGAGTTTCCACAACGGTATCGGTGCCAAGGTCGGAGGTTTCGCCGCCCACAAAACATACCGTCTCGTACATTGAGTCGCCAAAGGCAGCTCCAGCGTCACCGCATACAATCAGTGTACCTTTCTGGCCCATAAATCCGGACATATATCCACAATTGCCGCCGATGATGATAAGCCCACCTTTCATCGACACACCAGCGCGGGCGGCAGCATCCCCTTTAATTACAACGGTACCACTGCGGATTGCAGCCGCTGCTCCATTGCCGGCGCTGCCGTGCACGATCACTTTTCCGGTGAGCATCGATTCGGCCAAGCCCCAACCGGCGCTCCCTTGAATCTCCACTGTGGCCTTGTCAATCAGGCCGCCACAATAGTATCCCACGCTGCCCTTAATATTGATGTGTACAGGGCTCAGGATCGCAACGCTAAGGTTATGTTGGCCGCCCGGGTTTACGAGCGTGATCTCCGTATCGCTATTAGCTACAGCACTTCTAATGGCTTGGTTTATTTCGCGGACAGATAATCCGGCGCAATCTATAGTTGCCAAATTTTCACCTCGTTTACTGGGGCTTCTTTCACTTCGAAAAACCCTTCAAAAGCAGCCCGAATTGAGATTTCTTCGGTAGCAACCGCAACGAAAGCATCAGTTTCCACATATACTAACGGCTTCAGCCCGAAGCGATCTTTGGCGAACCCAACCGTATCGGGTGTAGCAGCAAGATAGCAGAACGATCCATCGAAATCGTTCAAAGAAGCTCGCATGGCTTCCTCCAAGCTAAGCCCGTTCGTGATCTGCTGTCCAAGGTAGACGCCTATGATCTCGGAATCGTTTTCCGTGTAGAAACGGACACCTTTCTGCTCATACTGGCGGCGCATATTGAGGTAGTTTGTGATGTGTCCGTTGTGAACGATGGCCAGATCTGGAGAACCATGTGCCCAAAAGGGTTGCGAGTGGCTCAGGTCAATCCGTGATTCGGTCGAAAGGCGAGTATGACCAATCCCGTGCGACCCGACAAAATCCGCCAGGTGATATGTATTGTTGAGATTTTCGGGCGAGCCGACTTGTTTCACAATTTCCAGGCTGCGGCCCATGCTGACTACTTCGACTTGGTCGTCCACCCTTTGTATCTGTTGCTCGAGGGCGCGCGGATCGCCGTCAAAATCGAGTTCCAAGCGCAAATACTCGCCCGTTGTCGAGACTTTGCGCACCTTCGCCAAAGTGCTCACACTGTCTGCTACTTCGATACCGCGTTTCTCAAATGCTGAATTGTTTCCAGCGTCTGCATGTTCGCCAAGCTTAACGCGCAACAGCATGGCATCCGATATAGGACCGTAAAGAGCTACACCGGCCGAATCGGGTCCGCGTACGGCTAACGCGTTGAGCATTTCAAATATCGTGCTACCCACCGCGGCGCGGTTGCCGTTTGCCTTATCTATGTAACAGGCTATCCCACACATTGGGGTCCTCGCTGCGATTTGCGCATACATATGAATGTTTCCGCAAAACGCGGGGAAAAATAGTGCATATAGCGCTCCGTTTGTTCGATGATTGAATAAGGCAAGCCGAGGGGATTCCCAAGGCAAACATTATTTACTTCCACCAGGGATCTTATCAAAGGGTTATGTTCCCGATTTAATTTTATCCGATCTGTGATATTAGCTACCATGTACTTGAGTAAAATGGTTTCTGCCATGTATTAGGCAGGCGGGAAAACTCTTTCAGAGTAGCTCGATATATAAAAGGGAATAGCATTGCTTTCCAAGCCAATTAAACTGGCTGCAGTACTAAATGCTCACTCTTTTTATATGATCTAACTAAATTTACGCGCACAAACACCACGTAAACTGATCGTATATTATAGAAGGAGCATTATCATGCAACTATTACCCAAACGGGTCATTTAATAAACCTCTTTATTGAATTCTTTAATTTTGATTTATTTACGACTACCCCCTTAGTACCCGGGCAACATGATAATGATGGGCGAAATTGGCTTACCGAAAAGGATACTTCACCAATCAAAATCCAACTTAGACGGGCACTAGTTATGTTGAGGCTTGCAAAATCTTAGAATTATGCAGCCTCATTTTCTATTGTGATCTACTTTCAATTAATTTCTAGTTAATATATCCCGCACTAAAAGTTGAGATATTTATATGGTCTTATTCAGCCTGATCTTTTGAACTATCGTCATAACCTTTTGCAGCAATCATCAGGTCGAGTCGTTCAGGTGGATATGCTTGGTCAATTTCTGCGATCAGCGTTTCGGCAACATTTTTCAATTCACCCTTTCTATCCTCCCATTCTGAAGTCCGCCTCTGGGCGTGACGCCCATCTTTGTCAGTTATTCCCGCCTCATTCATAGCCCGGTCGATCGAATCTTGGAATCGATCTGGCAATGGGGGCGAAAGGTGACTCTGACCCTGTCGCACCTTAACCTGAGCAGGTATATCACGCCAATATACAATCTGAAAACGAGAGCGGTCGAGAAATTCGAAGCCACCTCGCTTGGCAATCTGATCCAAGCGTTCTTGTGTAAACTCTGTTTCCAGACCAAGTGCAATCTCATCAACAGGACTCGGCTCTGTTCCTGAATATATTTCCCATTCAGAAGTACGCCATTCTTCCAAATATTCATTTGAATCCGTCTTACCTGCGTACATGGCTGCCTGATCAATCGCATCTTGAAAACGGTCCGATAATTGTTTTCCAGAACGCTCGCGACCGATCCGAACCTTGACTTGTGCGGGAATATCCCGCCAGAAAATTACTTGGAACTTAGTTTCTATGTCCATTTTTTGTATCATAGCCTTTATTTCGAGCGAGTTGATCAAGCTTATCTGAATCATACTGTGCGTCTAACTCACCCAACAGTTGGTTGGCGGCCGCATGTGGATCGCCTTCATGAGAAACCCAGCTTGACGAATTCCAAGCCTGCATATAACCCTCTCCCGAAATGGCCTTGGCACGATAGGCAGCACGGTGAATCGCTGTCTGAAAGCGGGCCGATAAGGGTACCGACAGGCGTTCGCGACCATTGCGAATCTTTAGATGCGAGGGCATATCACGCCAGTAAATAATCTTATAATGTATGCTCATTGAATTTACGAATCAGAAAATCCTTGCATCAAGGTAACAAGGCGGGATTCGAGCGCACCATACCCCACTTGCTTTATCTCGAGCGGTAGCGCAAGCTGCTCAGCCGCCCACTCGGCCTTTTTTTGTAACGTAGGATCATCTTCCTGAGCCAAGTAAACGACACGTTTATAGTTTCCAAAATAATCATCGCGTAGTTCGGGATGTTTATCGAGGCCTAGTCCTTCTAGCACGAGATGGTCAAATGAGCGCACCATAAAATCAGTGAGGAAAAAGGTGCCTATCTCCTCAGCCATCATCTTTTCGAAGCGATCTTGCGCGTACATCTCGTAGCAGTGAGGCCCAGCTAGCCGTTGGACCCCTTCGGCTTCGAGCAAACGGTCGAGATCACCCCGTGTGCCACATTCTCCATAGACCACAACGACATGATCGTATTTTGCGCGTGCTTCACGTATCCGCTTCGCGACCGCGGGTGCAATTTTTTCAGGTCGGTTGTGTAACAGAGCTGGCACAGCCAAAACATCAGCGTCCCAATTGCGCTTTTCTTTTATTGCCAGCACTTCGCGGGCTAAGGCACCACAGGCTATCAGGGCAGTTGTCATTGGCTCACAATTTTCTCACAATCTCAAGATGTTATTTCGTGCGATTCAGTTATCTGCATTTTAATTTTGGCTTAGCATTGTCCGAGCAAATATGGTACCTTCTACATTTCAGCCATACTGCGGCGACGACTGCGTCTCGGTATTTCTTCCACGAGTTCATCGTTCGCTTTCGGTAATATGTCTTCTAAATGTGGAAATGGATCTGAGGCGTGCGGAAAACTGATTGCAGCAACGAACTCATCCTGAAAATTGGAAGCAGTTGCCGTCTGAATATGAATCGCGTTCTTCGAGATTTCGGCCGCATCCTCGCGGGCGGTCTTATCCAAGAGTGCAATTCGGGCCCCGTCACCAGCAGCGTTGCCAACAGCGGTTACATTTTCCAGGTCACAATCAGGGATCAAGCCTAATACCATGGCGTGCTTCGGGCTAATAAAGCTACCAAATGCGCCAGCCAATACAATCCGATCTACTTTGTCAACCCCACGTTCCATCATCAACAGCTTTATGCCGGCATAAAGTGCCGCTACACCGAGTTGAATTGCGCGAATATCATTTTGCGTCACCACTATTTCCTTCTCGGTAGCGCTTTGTTCAGCCGTTACAAGGACATATTCCAAACTGCGTTCGTTGTTACGGACGCGTGCAGTTCGTTCTTTGTTGCGGCCCCTTATTCTTCCATCGGTGCTGATGATACCCGTTAAATACATTTCTGCAACGGCCTCAATGATGCCGCTGCCACAAATTCCGGTAGGTTTATTCTCTGTCGGCGCATCCCCAACTACCCACTCATCTGATCCAATCACTTTAAATCTTGGTTCCAGGGTCTCAGGATCTATGCGTACACGCTCTATGGCACCCGGTGCAGCTCGCTGCCCGTGCGTGATCTGGGCACCTTCAAATGCGGGGCCAGTTGGGCTCGAAGCACACAAGACCTGGTTTTTGTCTCCCAAAACGATTTCAGCATTGGTGCCAACATCGACAATAAGGACCAGTTCCTCGGAGCGATGAGGTGCTTCAGCAATTTGCACAGCCACATTATCGGCACCAACATGACCAGCAATCGCGGGAAAAATGTGCACACGCCCAGCCGGGTTGATAGAAATGCCCATATCACGGGCTTTCAAATCTAGTGAACCTTTAACCGCCAATGCAAAGGGTGCGGCACCAAGTTCTACAGGATCGATTCCAAGAAAAATATGATGCATGACCGGATTCCCGACCAATACAATATCCGTAATATCTGTCTTGGCAATTCCAGCAGTTTTGGCTGATTTGACAGCCAGCTGATTCAGTGTGCGAATGATAGCCCGGTGCATGCGTGCTACACCTTGCTTATTCTCCATTCCGTAACTGACCCGACTCATCAAGTCTTCCCCATATCGCACCTGTGGATTAACTTCAGATTCGGTTGTGAGAACTTCGCCAGTGCGAAGATCACACAGATGGGCGGCGACAGTCGTCGAGCCCACATCTATTGCCAGCCCATAGACACCTTCGCTGTAGCCTGGCTCGACCCGCAAGACTTCACGGTCTTGCCAAATAGTGAGCGTAACTGCCATCTTACCCTTCTTAAGTGCTGGTTGAAGCGCTACGAGTGCATTCAGATCAATGGATTGAATATCCAAATCCCATTGCTCAGAAATGGCTTGTTGTAATAACTCCCAATCGCCGGTCTCATCATCTATATCCGGAGCAATGGCTTCCACATAGATTTGTCGGACAGCAGGTCGGACTTCGATCACTCGGTCTGTCGCAGCTTTCGCAATGACCTGTTTACGAGCCTGACTTTCTAAAGGTACGGTGATAAGTAAATCGCCAACAACTTCACAGGCACAGGCCAAGCGCCTACCATTTAGAGGATCGGTTTCTGCATACTGTGCTTCACGCGATCCGATGGGCGTCACATGCTCAGCCGCTGATTCAATCCCTAGTTTAGGAAAGTTTCCCTCTTCAACTACAATCTGGCATTTGCCGCAAGTTTGCTTTCCACCGCAGATCGATTCAAGTTCAACGCCTAACATGCGGCTCGCGTCCAGCAGATTGGTGCCTACTGGAATTTCGCCTTGGCGACCAGAAGGCATCAGTGCTATAAGCCGGGATTCAGATTTAGTGTTACCCATATTTATATACTTGCCTCGCTCTGACAAAATCCGTCTTGATAAAACGATTTGAACTTATTTAGCATAATGTTATCTCTTCTCTGCAATTTTACAATTCGGCCGGAACCGCTTACAAATTTTAGCCCCTAAATTAGTGTCTTGTATTGCCATTTGCTTGAATTTAATATTTATAAGCTAGATTTCATGGTTAAATCTAGGGTGTATGAATACGTATACATAGGTTACTACGATTTCCTATTTTGTCAATAGCAATAATATTGCAGTACTGTTAATCCGGTCACTATCCATTGAAAATGCGATAGGTTGAAGTATAACCAACAAGCGAAAAACACCTAATCACAAAGGGTTATATGGTACTATTTTTAAGAATTGTATCTGGAAATTGCATAAAAGGTTCTTCAACCTTCCGGCAGTTGGTCCAATTACTTCTTGCGGGAAATGTACCAGATGGATATGAGTATCATAACTATATATTAAATTCAAATTCGAAAATAAAGCAATGAAAAGAAAATCTATATTATTGTTTGTTTTAATGTTCAGCCTGGCACTGGCTGGATGTATCCCAACGATACCAAAACTTGACAATCAGGGTCCCCTAGAAACCATCGTTGCATCAACCCTGACAGCCGTAGCCGGAGCTGACCAACCCGACCTCGGTACAGATACCCCTGAATCGGCCGAACAAACAGTACAAAATGAACCGCCTGCCAGCCCACGCGCTTTAGAAGTTGCATACATCAAAGATGGAAACGTGACTTTATGGACGGAAGGTGGAAATAGTATTGGCCTGACCAACACAGGCGATGCGGTCAGTGTGCGCATTTCCGACGACGGTCAGGTCATTGCCTATCTTCGAAATAGCAATAACAGTTTTCCGCCCAGGCATGAATTGTGGGCAGTCAATACAAGGGACCCAACCAATGCTCGAGTCCTGATTAGGAATGCAGAACTTGAGACCCTAAAAGCGGCCAGTGCCTACCCAGAGGCAATCAGTTTGGGAATTGATCGTTTCGTCTGGCAGCTGGGAACACATAATATTGCCTACAGTACAGTTCCATTATTTGAGGGTCCCGGATATATTCCAAGTGGTGATATGCGATTGGTAAATTCGGATTCTTTAGTAAAGACAACGATATTTGAGTTTGGTCAAAGTGGCCTTTTTACATTCTCACCTGATGGAACCCAATTAGCGTTATCATACCCAGACCATATCAGTCTGGCCAATGCTGATGGCAGTAATTTGCGTCCCAACCTATTAACGTTTCCGCAGGTTGGGACATACAGCGAATACCAGTACCATCCACGCCCAATCTGGGCCGCAGATTCTAACTCCTTGCGGGTAACTATTCCTCCCCAAAATACCCTTGCAATCCCCACACCACCGACTGGACTGTGGCACATCCCTACGGATGGCTCTCCTGCAATCCAATTGGGGAACATCTCTACCATGGCCTTTGCTTGGCCTGATAATGCCTTCTCTCCCAATTTGGAGCATATAGCGTACGCTAACTCTGTTGGCGCACTCTCAGATAATCTACGAGAGCTTCATATTGCAAATCAAGATGGCTCAGGAGATATTGTCTTTATCACCGGTGATGCCCTTCAATTTGAGGGATGGGCGCCAGACGGGCTTCGCTTTGTATATTCAATCAACGCCGGGGCACAACGGGGAATTTACCTGGGAAATATTACCGGGGGTGTGTTCACCATCAGCACCGCACCAGAGACGCTAACTCAGATGCGATGGGTCGATAATTCACGGTTTATTTTCTTTTTCAAAAATGGGGTTGTGCGGGAATTACGCATCAGTGATCAAGATGGCACCAGACATGCTTTCATTGATACCATCCCGGATTCACTAACAAGCTACGACTTCACCCAGTAAATTATTACATTGCGCTGCGTAAATTCCTGAACCATAATTCTCTTGTGTTTAAGCTTAGGCACTCCCTGATAATGATGGCTGAAATACCCGTACGCATGAGTGAACTTCATCAATCAAAATCAACTTGGACGGGCATCAGAACCCCGAGGCCGTGCTCTTTGCGATCAGGGCTAATCCATTATGATTTTTTTGAATGTACTTAGTCGATAATACTGATAGTAGAGCCCTGATCAGTCTTCTCAACTTCGATGCGGGTTGGGAAGATATCTTTCAACTCATCCAAATGTGTAATCACTAATATTTTGGCAAAATCATCTTTCACCAAATTGATGGCTTCAATCAGTCGCTGCCTGCCCTGAAGGTCTTGCGAACCGAATCCTTCGTCAATTACCAGCGTTTGCAAACGGGCTCCCTTGCGCTGGGCCAGTACCTCCGAGAGTGCCAGCCGGATAGCAAAATTAACCCGAAATGCTTCTCCCCCGGAATACATTTCATAATCGCGCATGCCCAGATTGTCACTAATCTGAATTTCTAAAGTCTCTTTTAAATCCTCGCGCTTTTTATCTTTATACACTGCCTGGGTCACAAACCGGATGCTCATTTGGCCATTGCTCAAACGATCAAGTAACTCATTAGCGCGCGCCTCAATCTGAGGCAGGGCTTGCTCAATTAGTAAGGCAGGCACACCATCCTTGCCGAAGGCCCGTTCTAAGGTTTTATAGTGGGCAATTTTTTTCTGGATTTCTGCACGCTCTGTAGCATAATCTGAGATCCGGTTTTTCAAGTCTTTCAACACATCCACTTTTTGCCTGGCCGCACCCACTTCCTGAGTCAACTGATTTTCAGATTCTTGCAGACGCAACAACTCTGTGTAAGCCGTCTCTAGATCCGGAGCTTGTGATTCAGCGCCAGTTAAATCGTTATTTGCCTCACCATGCTCTTTTTTCTGTGTTTCAATCTCTGATTTCCGGTTATCAATTTCCGGCTTGAGATTACCAATTTCATCCTCGATCGGTTTTAGGGCCGCCCGCGCCTTTTCTAGGTTTTGAAACTCTTCCTCGGCAACCCGTTGATCTGATTCCGACTTGCGGGTTTTGTCGTGTGCGGCCGCATCATACCCGAGGGTTGCCAATTCCTGGTCCACTTTTTTCAACTGCTTGCGGGCACCTTTGGCGAAACCTTCTTTTTCAAAGATATTGGCTATTTCCCCTAGGCGCTTTTCTCCAGTGGACTTCCAATCTGCAATTTGTTCCTGCTGGCTTTCCAGGCGTTCTGTTAATTGTGTAACCGTATTGGATGCCTCCAGATGCTCATTATCAATTGAACCAAAGGAGCGGTTTTTTTTGTCAAATTCTCCTAGTTGGGTTGTTAAAGCCTTCATCTGATCGCGATTGGCACGATGCTGGTCGCCGAAATCTTTCCCCTCAGATCGGAGCTGTGCAAGCGTCGCCTTGCGGTGTTCTGGATCCAAGGGTTGTCCGCATACCGGGCAACTTGCTCCATCCGCGCTTTCTAGTTTTTTAATGCGTTCATCTAGCGGCAGCATTCTAGCCTTCAAGGCTTCGTTTTCAGCCCGTAATTCCGCCTGTTTTTCACGGTTCGCCTGTATTTGGTTAACCAGCGTATTCTGCTCTTCTAAGAATTTTTTCGTTTCAGTTAGGGATTTCCGTGTTGCACTCAAGTGCACATTCAATTCCTTAACAGCCGGAGCCAGGTTGCCTACCAATGAAGCCTGTTCTTTGAGAGCAGAATTTTCTTGGTCGAGCCGTGCTTTTTCAACGGTGATTTCTTCCAGGAAGGGCAAACGACGTGCCTCATATTCTCGAAACTGTACTGCGATCTCCGCCAACCGTTCAGACTCCGCTCTGGCCTGCTTCCATTTTTCGTAGGCCTTTTCCACCTGCGCAGCGCGTTTGGAGAGATCGGCATAAGTGGCCCGTTCGCTTTCTCGGTCGGCAAGGCGTGTTTGCAACCCCGAAAGATTCCCCTGCGATCTTTCCAGGGTAACTGCCAGAGTCTTTACCAAATTCCGTTGGTTTTCAAGAGTAGCTGCTACTTTTTTCATACTTTCAAGCGCAGTTTCCTGCGTTTTACGAACACCCACAAGTCGCTTAAGTTCGGTTTCTAATTCAGTCAGTCTAGCCTTACGCTGCGCTTCTTCACTCAGTTCGGCATCGATCTCTGTCATACGTCCATCGATCATGCGAACTTCATCTTCTATTGCCCGGCGTAGATCGGCTGTAATTTTGCGATAGCTTTCCCAAGCTTCTAATCCGAGAATGCTGCCAAGCACTTCCTTGCGTTTGCTGGCAGTTTGTTGCGTGAACTGGTCCGCTTTGCCCTGCAGGAAAAAGGAAGCGTTAACGAATGTGTCGTAATCGAGCCGTAATATTTGCTCGATCCGCGCCTGTGTTTCACGCAAAGTCCTCTCTGTTAGGGGCCGCCATGAATCATTGTTTTGTACTTGGAACTCAAGTGTCGTGCCTTTCCCACGCTTCAAACTGCGTTGCACCCGATAAACATTTTCTTCGTAGCCAAACGTAAATGAGACTTCGGCTGTTTCAGATTGTAAATTGATTAACGACTCATCCCGCTTGCGCGCCTGCCCAAAGAGTGACCATGTGATCGCATCCAGCAGTGACGATTTACCGGCACCGTTTTGCCCGGAAATGCAAGCCAGCTCGAAACTGGTGAAATCCAATTCAACGGGTTTACGATACGAGAGGAAGCCAGAAAGTCGAAGTTGAATAGGTATCATACTAAAGTTTATGAATTTGTATTTGCCTAATAAGGTTGGTTTATGCCCTACGTTTATTAAACCCATGCGCCTGATTACAGATCCTTTTCAAACGCAGAGAAATTATACCCGCTCGATTTTTGGATACTACATCCTGAAAGCGGTTTGCGGGGAGTTTTTTTAATTAAGGTGTGGGGTTAATTACCGGTAAATCTGCGATTGGATTAGATATCTGTACCAGCGAAACGTAAACCCAGGCGGTTTGACCAGCACCGCCGGGGAAGTCTATCTGATACCAGAATCCGTCGTTGGTGCGACCGCGCACAATTGCGCTTGCATTGATATCCAGAATCCCTAATGTATCTGCGCTAAGGTTCGGTTGGGCGCGGATATTGATGGATGAGGGGCCAGGGTTCGTGACAAATATCTCGGATGAAGGCGATTCAGCTACAGGTTCAGGTGTTTCTTGGGGCCCAACTTGAGTAGCTGCGGGGACAACGGTTAGCCCCAATAAGCCAGCCATTTCCAATGTATATTGATCATGCTGCTGGCGAGCCAGCCCTATACTCTGATTGAGGGCTTCTGCATCGGCCCCGCTCAGGAAGCCCAACATGGTGTTGATAACCGTTGTCATGTGGGCCAATTGGATTTGTTTTAGCGAGACCAGACAGGCGGGCACACGTTGATCTTGCGTTGCGCGCCGGATGCGTTGTAGATCTGTAATACTAGCGCTCATCTGACCGAGCGGGGTATTGGATGCTAATAAAGAAGCATCGTCGAATTCACGCATCAAACTGTGTACCTGTTCGAACTCTGAAGAGATGTTTTCTGGTGCACAGGAATCCAGGGTCGCTGAGACTTCTGGAAC
>JASJYH010000029.1 GCA_030123675.1 Anaerolineae bacterium
TATCATAGGTTGAAATCAGGTATGTAAGAGTAGGAGCTGTTGCAATCGTCAATTGTGTATGGAAATTCCTGCACTGACCACCAATCAAATGATCGAAGTAGATCGGTTGATGATTGAGGATTATGGAATCAGTTTGATCCAAATGATGGAAAACGCAGGCCGAAATTTGGCAGAACTGACAAGCCGGATGCTTAACCGGTCTCTCTTTGGACGATCTATATGTGTGCTGTGCGGGCGCGGGAATAATGGCGGAGGCGGAATGGTTGCAGCCCGGCATCTTCATAATCGTGGAGCGAATGTAAACCTTATTTGTCTATCAGGAGATCTAAAAGATGTTCCAAAATACCAATGGGAAATTCTGGAAAATATGGGGATTCACAACGATACTAACTTTGATTTAACCAAGGCTGATATCGTTTTGGATGCGCTAATCGGTTACGGTCTGCAAGGTGATCCAAGACCGGAATTGGCCGAATGGATCGAAAAGATTAATCAGTCAAATATAACTGTCCTGGCACTGGATTCTCCTTCGGGGCTGGATACAACTTCTGGGACCGGAAGCAGGCATACAGTCCGAGCCGATGCGACTATGACCTTGGCGCTGCCTAAAGTTGGACTTTTGAGTGAGACGGCCAAGGAATTTGTTGGTGAATTATTTCTGGCCGACATCAGTGTGCCGCCAAAATTGTATCGTCAAATTGGGATTGAGGCTGGAAACTATTTTGAGCAAGATTCTATTTATAAATTTACGGAATAATTATGTCAGACTTATTTAATTTAAAACCATCCCAAATTATGGTCTATAGCACGGTATGGTGTCCAGACTGTAAACGCGCCAAACAATTTTTCGGTGAGCATCGGATACCATATACTAATGTTGATATCGAACAAGATAAAAAGGCATTTGCCTTTGTTGAAAAAATCAATAGCGGAATGCGGATTATTCCATCGATTATTTTTCCGGATGGCGAAATTTTAGTTGAGCCGTCAAATGCAGAATTGGCGAATAAGCTCGGATTGACCACTAAGGCTCAGTTTAAATATTATGACACAATCATCATCGGGAGCGGGCCAGCTGGTTTAACCGCAGCTTTTTATCTAGCACGGGAGGGAGTAAACATCCTTGTAATAGAGAAAGGGGGAATTGGTGGGCAGGTTGGCATAACTCAAACATTAGATAACTTCCCCGGGTTTGATGAGGGTGTATCAGGTAACGAGTTTGCAAATCGGTTGGAGAGGCAAGCAGAAAAGTTTGGCGCAGAGATTTTGAAGGCACAGGAGGTCAAGAATATTTCTAGGGAAGGACAATATCTATGTGTGGAAACCGAAAGTGGCGAATCGTATGGCGCGAATGCGATATTGTTAGCAACCGGGGCTGATTACCGTCGATTGGAAATCCCCGGTGAACAGGAACTTATTGGGATCAACGTCCATTTTTGTGCGACTTGCGACGGAGCATTTTATAAAGGGAAGAAAGTCCTGGTAATTGGCGGAGGCAATAGTGGATTTGAAGAAGGTCTCTTCTTGACTAAATTTGCTTCCCAGGTTGATATTGTAGAGTTTGCTCCTGAAGTTAATGCCAGCCAGATTTTAAAAGAAAAGGTTGCCCATACCGAAAATATGAGTGTTACTGTAAATCATGAAGTTAAAGAATTGCGCGGGGGAAATAAATTAGAGACGATTCTTGTAGCGGACAGATCAACGGGCGAAGAAAAAGAATGGAAATATGATGGCGTATTTATCTTTATTGGTTTGACACCTAACAACGTATTGGTCGATGGTCATGCCGATATAGATAATGGTGGATTTTTGATCACCAACAATATGCAGACCAGTATGGAGGGTGTTTTTGCTGCGGGAGACGTTCGAGCAAACTCAACAAAACAGGCTGTGTCAGCCGCTGGGGAAGGTGCTAGCGCTGCTATAGCTATAAGAGAATATTTAGATAAACTCGGTGGTTAGAAAAAGATTTCAAAAGCGTCAATTTATTAGATAACACTCTACTATTTTGCCTCATTTCTAATTGCCGTTGAAAATCACATAATTTTAGTTCAGGAGAAAAGATGAGCGATCAAACTGACCATTATTCAACAAAGCCAACTCAAATCGTTATATACACAACCGAATGGTGCCAGGATTGCAGGCGAACCAAAATCTTTATGAATTCAAACAATATTCCCTTTTTAGATATTGATGTTGATTCAGATAATAAAGCTGAGGCATTTGTTAAAGATGTGAATCACGGAAATAGATCTGTGCCAACAATTATATTTCCGGATGGCTCAATAATGGTGGAACCGTCCAACCAGGAATTGGAACAAAAATTAATGAGCAAGTAACCACTACAGTTATTCAACTTGATATAAAAAAGCTAATAATATTCAATTAGATTTCTGTATTTAAGATTATCATATTCTCTATATGACACGATCCCCAATCTTCTTTTAAGCACTTAGTGAATTAAATAGTGGAGAATTTTTCTCCACTATTTAATAATATGCAACTTTCTATATTTTAAAAAATACCAATTTCACCAGATTCCGGGGACAATTATACAGTTGTAAAACAGTTTACAATACCTTATAACCAGGTGACAATGGTAAAAATTCTCCCACTTATCCTTTTCCTTATGTTTTCCTTTACAGCCTGTGATGGCTGGTCTGCCAATTTACCTACCTTCCCAGCACCGGAAAAAACCATTACATCAGTCGTCTTATCACAAACTCCATCAATAATAACAGCAACTAAAGTAACCCTTCAGACTACAACCACTGATACAATCACGAAAACAAACACTCCTACAATACCTAATGGACCTATTTCAACCGTTTTCAGCCACAGTCACTTTCACTCCCACTAGCGTCCCATATAAAGATAATATCAATGTAAGAATAATTGGATGTAACACCGGATTTGATATTAGACATGGAATGGGAGAAGTAACTAACGCCTTTGTCGAATTACAAAACCAGACAGGCATAAATTTGACTAATCTGTGCACAACTCTATTCGCAGTATGATGAGGGTCGCCTACATCCAGATAAAACAATGTGCACACCAGTACTAAAGCATAATCATCAAGTTACCCTTATGCTTACTGTCGATAGCACTCACAAGCAAGCTACACTTATTCAGGTCGAGGTTAGCAGTCAGGGAAATTTACTTTCACGTGAGGATAGCATTTCTTGTATTGATATAGAATACCTATCGTCAAAACCAGACATATTTATGACGCCGGTTCAAATCAAATGATGGTAATGAATTTCAGGAGAGGTCTTCTCAATGAATATCCTTGATCAAATTGGTAATACTCCCTTATTAAAGTTAAATAAAATAACTAAAAATCTTGATTTTGACTTATTTGTCAAATGTGAATTTTTAAATCCAGGCGGCAGTATTAAAGATCGTATGGCCCTTTGTATGATTGAAGAAGCTGAGAAAAGTGGGAAACTTAAACCAGGAGACACAATTGTTGATCAATCCACAGGAAACACCGGGCCAGCACTATCATTTGTCGGTGCAGTAAAGGGCTATAAAGTTCAGATATTTTTACCAGCACAATTATCCAGTTCTTACAACCCTGCAGACCGAATCAGAATAGCTCGTTTATTTGGATGTGTTGTGACTCCAATCGATATAAACGATCACCTTGATAATATCGGTACCCTTAATGATGTAGAAAAAGCGGCAGCCTTTGTTGCAATTAGAATGCAAAAATGCTACCAGTTAGAGAATAACGATTCGACAAATTGGTGGGCAAATCAATTATGCAATACAAACAATACCAAGGCACATAGAGAGAATACAGGTAGGGAAATTCTTGAACAAATGGACGGGAAGATTGACGGTTGGGTGGCCTCAATAGGTACTGGAGGCACACTCCTGGGAGTTGCTGAAACCTTGAAGAATGGCAATTCAACCCTGACCATTGCGGGTGTAATCCCAACAGATGATCCAAGAATTGAATGGGTTCGATCGAGGGCTGTCCATAATGCCTTAGAAAATTTAGGTGTACCTGACTTGAGATTTATTATTGAAGATATCCTTGACGAGAACATTTTAGATCATGAAATAACAGTACAAAATGAAGACGCCAAAAATATGGCAGATCGCTTATGCAAAGAGGAAGGGCTATTTTGCGGCATGTCATCAGGTGCAAATGTTCATGCAGCGATCGAAATGGGAAAGAAAATGAAAAAGGGCTCAAGGATTGTGACTGTGCTCGTTGATCGACGGGATAGATATTTTGCGGAATACCCAAACGAACATTACGTTGTTTAATGGACTCTTCAATTTTTGCAATTTCTCAAAATAAAATCGAAAAAAACATTTAGCAAGTTGAAAACTTGAATGGAAGAAAGGGCAGTATAATTTCCCTATGACTAATGAACAATTGAATTCCCTATCCCGGCAGAAACTGGCTATGTTAATTGACGGTGACAACGCCCAAGCAACTCTCTTGGCAAAGATGCTGGTTGAAGCCGCCAAACATGGACAAATTACAGTCCGGCGCATCTACGGCGACTGGACGACAAACAACATGAAATCCTGGAAAGAAACGCTGAATTTCCACGCATTTCAACCAATTCAACAATTTCGTTATACCGTTGGAAAAAACGCTACCGATAGTGCTATGATCATTGATGCGATGGACATTATGCATTCGGGGGCTGTAGATGGGTTTTGTTTGGTCTCAAGCGATAGCGACTACACTCGCTTGGCTACACGCATCCGGGAGACTGGTGTATTCGTTATGGGAATTGGGGAAAAGAAAACTCCAAAACCTTTTGTGAATGCCTGTGATGTCTTCGTTTATACCGAAAATTTGGTACCAAGGAAGAAAAACATTAAAACAAAAGGGACCAAAAAAACAACGAACGATAAACCAAAAATAGAAGCAGAACCTGATCCCCTTCCACTGCTGGAACAAGTCTTTGAAATGGCTGTAAGAGAGGATGGATGGGCCCGATTAGATGTAATGGGTAGCAACCTGTATCAGTTGGATCCGAGCTTCGATCCCCGCACGTACGGTCACAAACAGCTATCGCGTTTGGTTGGAGGCATGAAAGATAAATTCGAGATGCGTACGAAGGAAGTAGATGGGGCTATGATTTTTTATATTAAAATGAAGGAGTAAGGCTGAATAGGACCCAGTCTTCTGGTCACGTAGGGTTTATGCGACTATCTTTGCTTTCCCCTCAACCAAGCTTTTATAAACTCCCATAATTTGTGGGGCAATTTCCGTCCAAGCGTAGTCACGCGCATATTCAACGGCGTGCAGGCCCATCTTCCGGGTGTGATCCGGATCGTCAAATATATCCATTAATTTTTCACACAGGGCATCAGGATCCTGGTCAGGGACATGATAACCTGTCTCTCCGTCCTTTACCAAATAAGCCAAGCCCCCAACCTCGGATGCAATCACAGGCGTTCCACAAGCCATTGCTTCTAATGCGACCATCCCAAAGGATTCATAATGGGATGGGACGACTAAGACATCTGCTGCTGAATAATAATAAGGCAGTGTGTCCTGCGCCTGTTTGCCTAAGAATACAACCGTCCTGCCCATTGAAAGCTCGTCACTCAATTTTTGTATCTTAGCCATTTCTTTAGACATTTTTTCCTGGCTAACATTCGGATCACCACCGATAACAACTAGCGTGATATCTTCTAATTGGCTCGCCTTTTTGAATGAAATTGCCCTAATTAATGTCTCCAAACCTTTTAATGGTTCTATACGGCCGACAAAAAGTACAATATACCTTGATTTATCGACTCCTATAAATTCGCGTGCTTCATCAGCAGGTATTGGATAAAAACGGGTCGTATCTACCCCTGGAGGGATAATTGAGATTTTGCGCTTTTTGGCTTGATAAAGAAATTGAAGCTGTGCCTGTTCCGCCTGAGTTGCAGCAATTATTCGGTCAACCCGGCCTATTATCCTACTTTCACTTTCAATCCTGAAATCACTTACTCTATCATCATCTGTCAAGGCGACTCGGTTTTTCATTTCACCTAATGTGTGAAACATGTGCACAATCGGAATCCCCCAATCATTGCCCAATTCTTCGGCGGCCAAACCCGACATCCAATAATGACTATGAATCAAATCATAGTCATTATTTTTTTTAGAAGCAAATTGTTTTATACCCTCAATATATTGTGGAATATGTTGACTCAATTCATATTTTTGGATGGGGTCCTCAGGGCCAGCTGGTACATGAATAACCCGGTTGCCATATCCAAGATCATGTAATACATGAGGAACATGCTCATCCTGAGAACGCGTAAAAACGTCAACATGAACGCCCATGCGACCTAATTGACGCGTGAGTTCGCGAACATAAACATTCATGCCACCGGTATCTTTGCCACCTAAGGTAGCTAGTGGGCAGGTGTGATAAGAAAGCATCGCTATACGAAACATATGTTTTATCATTTCAACAGACGACTTGTAAGCCTAAAAACTTGCGATTTTACAGATAATCCTTTATAATCCCGGCGCTAAATAATATCGCCACCGTAGCTCAGTTGGCAGAGCAGACGCTTCGTAAGCGCCAGGCCGTGGGTTCAACTCCCACCGGTGGCTCTTTATCTTTACCAAACTCCCAACATATAGCCTGCTCTCCTAGGCCAGGATAGTGTTCACAGGCACTATTTTGGAATAAACCAGGTGAACAGGATCCTATACTATTCAGCAAAGCCATTCAAGGCATCAATTTCGACAAGTCTACCATTTAATCTGGCAGCACATTAAGGGCAAATGAGATTGTATTTCGCCGGCCCATTAAGAACATTCGCTACCTCCCCGCTACCATAAAATCTTTTTCTAAGCGATTAAAAGCAGACCGGCGATTTCAACACGATGTTGAAGCAAACGCCTTTGGGGTAGTATTCGCGTTGTAGGTTATAACCGTCTTGTAGCAGATATGATTGATCCGCGGTATTTGTACTGGCGTCAAAAGGCTGGGCTATTTTTCGTTGTGCTGCCCCTGGTAGCTTGGTTTATGAGGCTATTTTATTTAGCGGGTAAAGAAGAAGAAAAGTAAAAACAGAAATGTCAGCACCCCTTTTTGGGTGCCTAGCTAAGACTGAAGGAAAACATTAGCCCCACCATTTTAGTGGGGGTTTTAACTATTTGTGTCTTTTACGGGTTTTTGGATTCTTAGTTGGTTGTTGCGGTTCTTGCTGAATGGGTAATGGTGGGGCAAGAGGTACAGAAATTGGTTGAATAATAATCTGCCGTATAAATGCTATACCACCACCATTCTCGATAATTTTATATGCCGCAGTATCTTGAAACGTCCAATGGATAGCCAGATATAAATTCCAGATTGCATCCCTTAATTTTGGTATCTCCCTCAAATCTACAATCCTCATATTGTTATCTTTTAGTGGTCCAATATCAATTCGTCTAGCATGGGAAAGATGTTCTCCCGAATTGGCTAAGAACTTTGCTAATGTTGAAGCCAATTTATCTTTATTCGCTTCTTCAGAAAACATATAATTTTTCAACCAGTCTTCAACTAATATAAGAGATAGATTGTTTGCAGATTCACATTCAGTAAGTAATGATGGACCAAGCGGTTGAAGAATTGGTAACCAGGCAGTAATCTCCTTTGGATTATCTGCCAAAGATTGTTTCGCTTTATCAAACTGTTTCAAAATTGCGTGTGCAGGAGCTGAAATTGACCTCCCATCTCCACGGGTGAGCAACAATTGTGGATCGATAGGTCCAAGTTCAGATCGATCATCCATTAAAACTTCATTACCCGAACAACAGATCATAGTTGCGGCACTCTTAGCCATATGAGGGACAATGAATCGTATATTGCTAAATCGGGATCGGAGTAAAGACACAATAGCTTCTGCAGCTTCCGGTGATCCGCCAGGACTGTGAAGAAGCACATCTAGTTCCTCACCTTCTAAACTGCTGATCACTTCATCAAATCCCAATGGATCTTTCTTATCGATACCCACTTGTCCCTGGGAGGCTGCTACTTTTTCCTGCTCTAAAAATCTGTTGCGTATATTATTAACGGACGTCCCGTAAGGGCTTCAACCTCCCTAATACGCTCACGTCTTACACCATCGTAATCGCCATTTCGGTTTTCGATTTCTTTTTTAGTTTGGATCCATGCTGGCTTTTTTTCCACCCCCTGGATTTGAAGAGTCTCCAGAAAACATTTTGATACTTTTTGTACTACCTAATGCACGTAAATATTCAACCTGGCCCATTTCAAATGCTTCCATGGCTTCAAGTAAGCTGGGGTTTTGCATTGCCTCAGCTAGTATCCGCTCCAGTTCATCCTGCCGATTTTGCTGCGTTTTATCTGGAATTTCAACTTTTCTCTCTTTCCAAAAATTTTTTAGCTATATTTATTATACGCTTTTCACTAAATAATTCAAGTTACCTTAAAACAACATTTGTAAACCACTCAACCCGCGCCTGGCATCCCAAACAAAACTGACTGCAATTTATAAGCACACCGCCCCTAATTAGCTCGGAACGGGTTAGCGTGGCTTAAAAACATTTAAAATATTCAGGGGATAAACCACACCATTACAATTCATCCGTAAATGATATATATAATATAGTAAACATACCACAATGTTCACTTTAAAATGTCACACCTAAGCCGGTAGAACAAGTTAGTTGTGAGAGAACAGGAAGTATGATAAACTCGCCCCGGCAATGTAGGAGAAACCACCAATAAAACATAAATTACAACTATAAGCCTGATGGAATATAAAAATTACAGGTGTGTTAGACAGCTCACTAAAAGAGCAAAGTTGCTTATCGGCGTCTCAGTTTTAGGTTGATTTTCTTCGTAAGCGCCAGGCCGTGGGGACAACTCCTACCGCTGGCTCAGGTTCAATTAGTGGTAACCCTTACATTTTATAACCGATTATTATGGCATACTTATCAATAGTGAGAGGAATCACATTTACTGGTTGACGATCAATTTTGATACAGGTATAATCCCCTCTTTGTATTATCCCCCCTTAATAGGAGCAAGCGCATGACCGAATCAACTGTTTCTTCGCCTGCAAGTGCGTTAGAAGTTAAGACAAAATTTAAAGGCAAGGTAATCAAGATCACACTTGCTGGTGTTCTGGTGGACATTGGTCAGGACTTGCCGGGAGTCATTCATATTTCCCAGCTCCAGAAAGATAAAATTAATAAGGCAGCTGATGTAGTTCAAGTAGGTCAAGAGGTGGAAGTCTGGGTTCGCCGAATTAAAAAGGATCGAATTGAATTGACAATGATCGAACCACTTGGGATGGAGTGGAACGAGATTAATCCTGAAATTATTGTCAAAGGCAAGGTTGTCCGGCTAGAGTCTTATGGCGCTTTCGTTGATTTCGGTGCTGAACGCCCTGGGCTCGTTCATGTCAGCGAATTGTCTCGTGGTTATATTAAAAGCCCCAACGATATCGTCAAGGAAGGCGATGAGGTAGAAGCTGTTGTTTTGGATGTCAACCGCAAGAAAAAACAGATTCGGCTTAGCATGAAGGCTCTTGAACCGGAAATTGAGAAAATAAAACCATCCAAAAAAGATACTAATAAAGGCAGCAGCAAACGTGCATCAAAGCAAGATATGCAAGATTTGGAGATATCAGAGGAACCCCAAGAGCCAGAATTGACGGGTATGCAAATAGCCTGGCAAGCAGCATTGGATCGCGCAAATAATAAAGATACTGATGAGATTAAACCTGAACGGAAGCGAATAAAAGCTCAAACTGATGAGCAACAAGAAGATATTTTAAACAGAACATTGGAAAAAAGAATAGCAACCGGCAGCTAAGGCCTTTTTATTACATATGAAGTAGTCAGGGAAAATTCCTGGCTTTTTTCATTTAAACATGGGTATCACTTATATATCGAGCAAATGCCTCTGTCCGCAGGAACAAGAATACAAATACAGCAGAAAATAACCCGCCCAAATGGGCCCAATAACCTATGTTAGAACTTTCTTCAGAAATAAGAATTTTAACAGCCGGAACGATTTGAATACCAAGGTGCGAATTCGGCCACCTGGGTATAAAAGCATATAAGCACCCATCACTCCAAATATTGCGCCACTTGCCCCAACTCCTGGAGTCGGAGAGTTGGACAACACAATCCCCGTCAATAAATGTGCACTTGTTCCAGCAAGAAGATAGAAAATTAGAAATCGCCATGCCCCACAAGCATCTTCAACACGCCGGCCAAATACCCACAGGAACAGCATGTTTATTAATAAATGGCTAAAGTCTCCATGCATGAACATTGCAGTAAAACTCGATACAACTCCAGGTCCTTCTGTTGATAATATTAATGTTGGCGTGAAGGCATACCGCATCATGAAACCCCAATATTGCTCATCAGAGATATCAAACGGTAAATAAAGTGGCATTGCAATTTCGATAAAAGTATTAACCGAAATCAATATAATTGTCATAAATGGAAACCATGAATACCGATTTGGCTCTGTATCGGTGATTGGCAACATATTTAATTAATCCACTTTATGGGAGGTGTCTGAAAGTTCTGTAATCGATTGATTGAATCCAAAACTAAGAAAATATTGGGTGTCAATACCATAACCCATCCGACAAAACCGGCAAGCGATCGAAAACCATTAACAAGGGCCTTATTTGATAGATCCCCAAGAATATTTTGCCATAAACTGTTTCGAGAATTTAAACCTCCAATTGCTAATAAGGAGCTCCCTAAAATCACAATTGGAATTACAAGCCACAAAATTGGTGCTGGGTTTTTAATTGGGTTCAATCCTTCTTGGATAATTACTTCCAATATATATAAGATTGGTATTCCAACACTCAAGCGCAAGATTGTAATCGCCGGATGGACTTTTCAGAGATTTTCATTTTTTTTACCCTCTAAACGGACAATGTTCTTATATATCCGATCAAACTCAGATGAATCAACCGCTTCTGCTGCCAGGGTACGATAAAGATCAAGTGCCTTCTTATTCTGGCCATGCTCTTCATAATCTTCTGCCAATTCCATCGGATATTGTTGACAATGATTAAAACGCTTTAACTCTTTTCTTTGGCATCAGATGGATCTAAATTCAAGGCGGCTTCATATCCATTTACTTTGTCAGATATTTTAGGTGAAAGGTCTGCAAATAATATCCAGGCGCTCTTGTGGTTTTTTTCAATTTCAAGAATATTATTAAGCAGACCCAAGGCATCTCCATTCCTGCCTGCCTCAGCATAATTTCGCACTTTTTAAAAGTTATCATTAAGGATAGAATTATCTGTGTTAATCGATTTTTTTTCTAGGTACAACTTATCCAAATAAATTCGAGTTTTGCGGTTTGAAGGATTAGTGGATAAAACTTTCTCACTGGTATAGATTTTATCGTCGAGAGAATCGTAGAGCCCAGATAACCACATCCAGGCAACTTCATTTTCTGGATCTAATTGCACAATATTTTTGAATAAAGCCCGAGCGACTTCTCTTTTTCCACTTCGAGCGGTTCGGATGGCACCCCTAAGAAGTGTTGTTGAGTTCATGCTTATATGCACATTTCTTATTGCATTTTCCCTTTATTACGATACGAATAGATTCCAATTTCGGGAAAATTAGTATATGCAAATAACCTTAATTTAATTTTTTAAGATAAGCGTCCATAAAGCCGTCTAATTCACCGTCTAATACTGCTTGAGCATTCCCTTGTTCATAATCTGTCCTGTGGTCTTTGACCATTTGATAAGGGTGCAAGACATAGGAACGGATCTGGCTTCCCCATTCCGCTTTTGTATATTCGCCCCGCAGCGAGGCAACTTCTTTATCCTTTTCGGCCTGCTTGATTTCCAATAAGCGGGCTCTCAGAACTCGCATTGCGTTTTCTTTGTTTTGCAGTTGGGATCGCTCGTTTTGACAACTGACTACAATTCCGGTTGGTTTGTGTGTAATTCGAACTGCAGTAGAATTTTTTTGTACACTTTGACCGCCCGCCCCAGAAGATTTGAATACATCAATTTTTAAATCATTTGGATCAATCACGATTTCCGGATCATCTTTTGTTATCTGGGGCAGAACCTCAACCAGTGCAAAGGAAGTATGTCGGCGGTGAGCAGCATCAAACGGTGAGAGTCTTACCAATCGATGTACACCTTTCTCCGACCTAAGGTATCCATAAGCATATTTTCCATCAATCGATATCGTTACCGATTTTATCCCTGCCTCTTCGCCTACTGTCAAATCGAGAATTTTTGTCTCACATCCATGTGCTTCGGCCCACCGTAAATACATTCGTTGGAGTATGCCTGCCCAATCTTGAGAATCTGTGCCCCCTGCACCAGCATGAATCGCTAAAAGTGCGTCCTCAGAATCATAGCGACCATTCAACATGGTTGTAAATGACCGTTTTTCTAACTCCTTTTCAATTATGAGGACCTCATTTTCAAGCTCTAATCTGAGGTCCTCATCCTTCATCTCGGCTAGTTCGATTGCATCTACTATCTGCTGTTCGAATATACCCCACGATTTAACCACCTCGCGTAGAGAATTTGCTTGCTTAATGATGCCCTGAGCTATAGACGGATCATCCCAAAAATTGGGTTCCGCCATTTTTTCATCTAACTTTTTAAGGGATTGGATTTTTTTGGCTAAGTCAAAGACGCACCAATAGGTGTTGAGTTTGTTCCCCAGCTTCCTTCAAGCGTGCTAACAAATCTTGCATTGTTCCTCCGGTATTAATAAAGTCCATGCCCTACTTAAATAATTTATTTGGGATTTAGTAACTACGTATTTTTCGCGCCTTGCCTGTCCCAATTAAATCAGCACGCATTATATCATGCCGAAAAATAATTTATGATATACTCGCTTGTTTGCGAGAATAATATGCACTATATTTCGATTGGAAAGAGAAAGATCTCGAAAAGTAAACATTACACCAAAATTTTTAACCCTTTATTGGGGAAATGTTGAAGAAGGTTAAGCTTTTTATTTATGGTATATCTTGCATTATTCCCTTGCGAAACTTCCAGATTGGCATTGTAGATTGCTAAAAGAGAGTTGTCTTCTGGACCTTACATTAAACCTCTCATTGATATAATATCAAGTACGAAATATAGTGGTACTTTTGGCCCTGCTCGTGTGTATACAAATTACACATTGGAATATATACTTGAACCTAATCAAAAATTTTTGATAATAATTGAAAGAAAAACTGTAATAACAACATCTATATATTAAATACATTAATCTCATAAACAATCAATTGGGATTCAAAACTAGAAAGGAAAAAAAATGATCGAAGAACCAATTCATGTTACAGATGACGCTTTTGAAAAATCAGTATTGCAGGCAAATTTACCTGTTATTGTAGACTTCTGGGCTCCATGGTGCGGCCCTTGTAAAATGGTAGCTCCTATTTTAGATAAACTGGCAAAAGAGTATGCTGGCAAAGTGCTTATTACAAAAGTAAATACTGATGATAACCCTGAATGGGCTGGAAAATATAGTGTTCAAGGAATTCCAACAATGTTGTTCATTTCAGATGGAAATGTAATCCATCGCCAAGTTGGCGCACTTCCTGAGCGCTTGCTTAGGGAGGCTGTCAGCCAATTCCTCGAGGTTATACAACAGGCTTGACATAAAGCGGTGCCGAGCATGAAAAGGACAATGATATTAGGGGTAATGGTGGCAATATTAATTAATGCATGCATACCCGGGCTACCATCCCTTCAACAACCTGAACAGGCTGCGGCTGTCAATATACAGGAAACCGACGAAGCCTTAGCCGCGACTTTGGCTGTTGAGACCTTAAACGCGCTTCCGACTCCCACCCTTGAGCCTGCTACCGATACAGCTCTTGCGTCTGCGACTGGTTCAGGAACCGTATCTCCCACGGTAACTCAATCTATGACGATCGATCCAAACGCCAGCCCTACAGAATCGCCTACACTTGATCCTAATGCGACAGCTACACCTACGGGAACCCTTGAAACTTCAACGATCACAAACACAGCTGTCACACCCATTGTAACGAATACCGGCACCCCGTCAACTAGTACTCAATCTTTAACCCCAAGCCCCACAGAAACTCTTTATGCTCGATTTTATGGTACCCTTCCCCCGCACATCCCCTTCGGAAAAATAAAACTAGTAAACAAGGCCAAAGTCGAGGTTTATATCTCTCTACATTGCACTACGATTGATGGTTTCACAACAATTATTGAATATCCAGTTTCAGGAAGTTTCCGTATATCCGCTCCCGCCGGAAAGTATTCTTATGTTGCCTGGGTGGGTGGAAAAAAACTCCTAGGTACATTCAGGTTAGGCAAGAATGGGGAAAAAGACATTACCATTTTTAAAGATAAAGTTACAATTAAATAAGTTGATTGGAGAAAAAATATTTTATGAAATTAAAATGCATACTTCTTGCGTTAGCGGCACTAACAATAACCGCTTGCGGCTCGTCTCCTGAACCAACTGCAAATCCAGCTGATATTCAAAGTACAGCGATGGCTGCAGCCCAGACAATTGTCGCTGAAACACAAGCTGCGTTTCCTACTGCAACTCTCATGCCGCCTACAATAGCACCAAGTGCAACAGCTATACCTACAAACACAAGCGAACCGTTTGGCATTTCATCGGCAACTCTCTCAATTGGCGTATTCCCAACCAACACTCCCGTTCCTGCATCGGTATCAAATGACCCGTGTAACCAACCATTAACAACTTGGGATGGCGATAGTGCAAAATTAATTATCTATAATAACACCAAACCAAAAGGGTTGGTCACAATTTCCCTTTATTTCACTACTTCTCTTGGCCAATGTGGATACATAGGTGCACAATTTAATAATACAACGACATTATCAGTACCTATGGGTACCTTTTCAGTCGGAGCGTTTGTGGATGGCAATAAAGATTTTAAGGTATTTGGTGGGGATGTAATCAATAGGATTGGAAAATACACTCTCTGGGTTGAAAATGATCGTATTATACTAAAAGCTGGTTGTTCTCCAAACTGTTAAAATCGATATTAATCCATAGTGATTATAAACATATAGATAGGTATATCAGGTCTCTCTTGAATGGTGTTGTATGAATATTGTTGCGCTCTGGAGCCGAATTAAAGTTTTTCCATATATTATCCTGCTAGCTTTCCTTGCTCTGGTAGGTGGAGTATTGCTAAAAACATTTACTCCAATGGGATTAGGACAAATTAATGACTCAACGGCTTATATTGCAGGAGCTCGTTCAATCTTATTAGGATTGGGATACAGCGAAATCTGGTTGGCAACCGATCCTGAACCCATCATCCACTATCCACCTCTTCTTTCGTCAATACTTGCTTTTATCGGTATCTTTGGTTTGGACCCTGTTAGAGGAATTCGCGTCCTAAATATTTTTTTGTATATTTCCAACATTTTTCTTTTAGGGATTTTGGGCTGGCGAATGACCGGATACCGGGTTGCGGGATTGGTCTTGGCATTCGGGTTTTCTCTTGATGGAGTCTTGCTCAGATTACATGCCTTCGTCATCAGTGAACCGTTATTTATTTTTTTATTGATAATTAGTCTTATCATATTGGACCGATTCTTCGAGCATGAATCAAAATCCCTTCTTTTTTTAGCTGGACTCTCAACCGGTCTTGCAATACTCACCAGGTACCTTGGTTTGACATTATTGGCAACAATAATTGTTTTGCTCTTCTTGCGCTTGTCCACTTGGCGAAAGAAGTTTTTAGCCATTACGATATACTTGTCATCCGCACTTCCATTGTTTATTGCATGGGTAGTTCGAAATAAATTATTAACTGGAATAGCAACTGATCGCGGTATAGGGTGGCATCCTATATCAATAGATAACATCAGGCTTGGAATAAGCAACTTTTCAAGCTGGATTTTCCCAATTACCCTTGTTAGTTTCAAAAATTATCAAGTAGGTGGCGTAATTCTCAGCTTTATATACCTTGCTTTGCTGATTTGGGTTATTCGCTTGGGTGTAAAATTTTATTTCAAGCCCAACCAATCTCTTCAAAATAATACTATTGCATATGCAACCGCGGTTTTTGCTCTCATCTATACATTATCACTGATCGCATCAATATCATTTTTTGATGGTACAACAAAGCTTCAAGATCGCTTTCTAGCGCCAATTTATGTTTCGTTCTTGGTACTCCTAACGGCATTCTCGGCATGGCTCTGGATGAATATTCCTACAATAAAAGTACGTGTATTTAACAGCATTATGATCATTCTTTTGTTTACTTCCTTTTCCACACAATATTTCCAGATTGTCGACACATTACATCAAAGCGGCCTCGGCTATGCGAGCGCCAGATATCAAAAATCGCCCGTTGCGGCTCATATCAGACAGTTACCCGAGAAAATTAAAATTTATACGAACAGCCCACCTGCAGTATACAGTTCCACTGATCGACCAAGCTATATGTTATTTCTCGGAACCGAATTAGATGGAAATACTCAAGAGCTCTATTCTAAAATTAATTACGATGTTAGAAATGGAGATGCAGTTCTAGCATTATATGGAGTTTCGGAGGATATAAGAAAAAATAAAGCCTATACCTACCTAACCAAACAATTAAACCTTACCGCAAAATACGGCACACACATGCTGTTTGGCAATAACCAATAATCTTTTATACCAGAAAATAATCTGCGTTTACATATATAAGGAGAAATATTCGTGAAACGAACTTTGCTCACATTTTATTTATTAATAATTCTACTTAGCGCTTGCGGTCCTACACCAGAATCTACCATGGGCGCTGCCGAAATTCAAAGCACTGCTGTGGCAGCCGCTTGGACAATAGTTGCTGAGACCAAAGCTGCCATTCCTACAGCCACCCAAATCCCACCGTCTGCTGTACCTACAAATACGTCTACAGCTACAGCTCTGCCCTCGCCAACTCAGTCAACAGGTTTTTTACCAACTGCAACATCTTTATCCGATAAGGATCCATGTGATAGATTACTGCAATCAGACCCCGATGGCCCCGACTTTCCTCTAAAGATTATTAATGAAACAAAATCCCCCGTTACCATTTCAATTTATCTTGAAAAAACATCTTTTGGAATGTGCGGCTATCGCTCATATCAACTGAAATCCAAAGGATCCACTTTAGTAAGATTTCCGCAAGGTGTTATGTATGGATACGCATGGATCAATGGTAAAAATCCTACTACAGCACAGGGAGGTCCCTGGAGACCAAACAACCCGGACAAATGGTCAGTATTAATCAGGGAAACTACTTTAAAAATGGTAGGACCTTAACTAAATAATTTATTCAGATTTTGTAAATCACGGTTTAAAATTTACAAACCACATGGTAAAGGCTTCAGTTGTCGTTCTTAAGAAAATAAATACAAACTCGATGTCTGAAATATTTGCCATTATCTATAAGTAATCTATTAATTTAGTAACACTCAAAGTAATTTCCCTTATTAGGTTAATTAGAATAATCCGCACCAATATCCAGCACTTTTTTTATTCTTCAATACGTTTAATATTTGCACCGAGTAATCGCAGCTTTTCATCCACCCTTTCATAACCACGGTCTATTTGTTGAACATTCCGAATTACCGACTCGCCATTTGCAGTTAATGTTGCCAACAAAAGGGCCATGCCCGCCCGAATATCGGGGCTTTCTAAGTTCTCAGCGTATAAAGGACTCGGTCCCTGTACCAGGCATCGATACGGATCGCATAATATGATGCGAGCGCCCATCCCAACCAATTTATCAGTAAAATACATCCGTCCGGAAAACATCCAATCATGAAAAAGGATCGAACCAGTCATTTGGGTTGCAACTGTGATAGCGATACTAATTAAATCAGTAGGAAAAGCAGGCCAAACGTTGGTCTTTATTTCCGGAACAGCACCATCCATATCAGAAATGATCTTCAAATCTTGGGAGCCTGACACCAGTAGATCATCCCCTTCCGTAGACCAGTGAACACCCAGTCGCCGAAACACTTGCGAAATCATTTCCAAATGTTCAAGACCCGCATTTCGAATCCGGATTTCCCCACGGGTTACTACTGCTGCGCCAATAAAACTGATTACTTCAAGTAAGTCCGACCCGATCTTATAATCGGTTCCATGCAATTCGGAAACGCCTTCAATATGAAGCGTGTTTGACCCAATATCAGATATTTTGGCACCCATACTATTTAGAAATGTGCACACCTCTTGAACATGGGGTTCGGACGCAGCATTCCGAATTGTAGTATTTCCCTTTGCTGTTACAGCGGCCATAATAATGTTCTCAGTTGCTGTAACACTCGCTTCATCTAAAAGAATGTTAGAGCCTACTAATCCATTGGCCTTGAAATTCAAATTTCGTTCGTAACTAATCCGAGCCCCCAGAGCCTGTAAGGCCACCAAATGTGTGTCCAAGCGTCGCCTGCCAATCACGTCTCCGCCTGGAGGTGGAAGTTTAAGTTGACCCACCCGAGCCAGCATCGGTCCGGCAAGCAAGATCGAGGCTCGAATACGACGACACATCTCTGTATCCAAATCGCTCGCTTTGAGACTCAGTGCAGT
The DNA here is from genome assembly GCA_030123675.1 of Anaerolineae bacterium. Lineage (GTDB taxonomy): Bacteria > Chloroflexota > Anaerolineae > Anaerolineales > Villigracilaceae > JAABUE01. The sequence continues at coordinate 18,542 of JASJYH010000029.1, forward strand.
GATATGCCAGGCCTTGTTCTCTAATATTTCAACTTTCACACCTAAACTTTCCAATAATTTCCGCATGACCATTACATCCATAATTTGAGGCACATTATGCAATGTTATCGGTTCATTTGTCAGCAAACAAGCGGCCAAAATGGGTAGTGCGGCGTTTTTATTTCCAGATGGGACAACTTCGCCGCGTAATGGGATGCCTCCCTCAACAACAAATTTTTCCATGAAAGTCTCCTGTGAAGGTAAGGATTGTAAGGCAGATTGAAAGATTCGCCAAGAACCTTACAGGTCTTTTACATTACAACCTTAGATTCCTAAATCGAATATAATTTATCTTATGGATATAATCCTTGTTACCCCAATATTGGCTGGGATTCTCGCTGGATGGTTGGTAAATTATCTTGCGGATGTTTTACCCATTACGAGAAGTTTTAGCCGACCGACTTGCAGAAATTGTAATAATGCCCATGATTGGAATGAATATTTATACCTATCACGATGCCAGAACTGTGGGCAAAAACGTATCCCTCGGACTTATATCGTCTTATTTGTAATGCTTGCAGCTACAATTTATGTTTGGTTTACGTTTTCGTCTTTGTTAAATTTTTTTATTGGATACATATTATTGATATACTTGGGGGTTGTTTTGGTGATTGACTTGGAATACCGGATAATCATGCACCCCGTTAGCTATGTAGGTGCAGTTATCGGATTAGGGATCGGCATCTATACGCATGGTCTTAGAATCACTCTAATTGGTGGTGCATTTGGTTTTGGAGCAATGCTTATCCTTTATTATTTTGGGGAAGCTTTTTCCAGATATATGTCCAAACGGCGCGGTCAACTTATTGACGAGGTAGCACTTGGATTTGGAGATGTTAATTTGAGTGGAATTACAGGCTTGCTTCTAGGATGGGATGATATTATTTTAGGCTTATTATTTGCCATATTTGCAGGCGGGATAGGGAGCCTGTTGGTTATTGTGGTGATGCTTATTAGGAAGCGCTATAAGGCTTTTACTCCAATTCCTTACGCTCCATTTTTAATTTTTTCCATCCTGTTATTTTTGTATCGTTAAATCATATTTTTTTATCCCTCAGGTTTTGGAATTCGCCCGGCAGCCACACGGTAACCAAAGCCACGCACCGTTAATATTTTCTTGGGATTAGAATGATCGATCTCAATCTTTTTGCGTAACATTAAGATATACCGCCGAACCATTCCTGAATCATGCGAGCGGTAATTCCCCCACACCTCCTGCATTAAATCATGTTCTGAAGCTACCTTTCCTTTTCGACGTACTAATGCCTCTAGCAAGCGGTATTCAGTCGGGGTTAGATTGAGAGGTTTTTCGTTAAAATATGCCTGATATCTTTCCGTATCTAGCGTAATGCCCCCGTAAACAATATAGCCCTTATTAGAATCATTAGACTTTGTGCGAGTCAAAACAGCTCCTATGCGGGCCGTCAGTTCTTCAAAACTGAACGGCTTAATAACATAATCATCAACGCCCAATCGAAACCCGCGCAATTTATCAGGCTCAGTTGTTTTCGCAGTTAACATGATGATCGGCACATCGCTCATTTCTCTGAGACGAGCACATACCTCCCAGCCATCCATCCCAGGCATCATCACATCCAATAGAATTAAATTTGGTTGTTGATCATAGGCAAGCCGCAAGCCCGCCTTCCCGCTTTCAGCGCCAATGACTTCAAACTTATCCCCCTCTAAAAACTCACCCAAAAGGTGCAACAAAGTAGGATCATCATCAATCAATAATATTTTATTCATGACTTTGCTAACTCTAACGTAAAGTAAAAGCGAGCACCACCCTCTTCAGGCGTGCCAAATTGAATTGTACTACCCATCTCACTGAGCATACGACGTGAGAAATATAAACCCAATCCATACCCATACACAGATTGAGAATCGCTCGGTTCTAAACGCTGGAAGCGAGTGAAGATAAGATTCTTTTTATTAGAGGCTATACCAGGTCCAAAGTCTCTTACTTCTACCTTCACCTTTCCATTATTTTTCTCAGCACTCACAATCACTGGTCCTTCGGGCGCATATTTGATCGCGTTATCTACTAAATGACGCAGAACACTTTCCAAAACATTCTCAACTGCCAAAACTTTTGGCAAATCAGATTGTAATTCTAACTGGATCCTTTTGGCCTCGTCTTCTGTTCTCCAATGCTGTTTGAGGCTCTCAAATATGGGGATAAGCGACACCGGTGAAAGCTCTAATTCTAACCTACCCGTCTCAATCGCAGATACATTAAGAATCGATTCGACAAAGCGCGTTAGTCTCTGGGTTTCGGCCTGCATCAATGTCAATATTTTTTTGTCTGGCCGTTTGGACTTCAGCTTAGCTAACATTAATTCCAAGCCACCTCCCAAATTGTTGAGCGGATTTCTAAGCTCGTGCGAAACCAAGGTCACAAAATCAGTTTTCATTTGGTCCAGCTCTTGCAACACCTTGTTTTGCTCCTCAAGCCGCCGGAAAGCATCCATAAGGTTAGCGGTCCGTTCGGCCACTTTCTTTTCTAAGCCTTCATTTAATTCTTCTAATTGACGATAAACAACATTCAATTCATCCAGCGCAGTTTGTATAATCCTGCGTTGTTTGTTTTGTTCACTTAAATTATGGGCCACCCCGGCAACCAAAACTTTTCGTGAATCAGTCGCTACCTGATTAAGCGAGAGCAAATATGGGGTCTCGTTCTGATTCAAATTGGCTTTTACTTCGAGCGCCTTATCAAATTTTTTTTCTGCTACCAATTTCAATATATCTTCTGGAAGTTCAGAAAAAATGTCAAACAATGACAAGGAGCCTTCGCGCGGGTTATCCAGTCTATGAAAGGCCGGATTACTCAATATTACGTTACCGTCCAGCTCACAAATGAAAGTTGGGTCGCCCAGGTTTTTGAACAATTGCCAATAGTTGTTTAATTCAGCCTCGCCGGCACGAATACCCAGGCGAACAATAAGCAATAGCCCTAAAAATATGCTTATCGAGACGCCGAAGTTAGAAATGTTACTTCCCAGAAGCGAACCTGAAAGGACATACCAAAACAAGACCAAAACTAAGGCGATTGGTAGCACCTTTTGAAATTGAGCGCTCAGGCTGGTATCAAGCCGCCAATTGTAAGAATGACTATCCTTTAACCCAGTTTTCTCATTCAATCCCCCAATTCCTATCAGGAGTGGGCCTACCACCCAACCCAAACCAATCACACTCCCGGGTTGTAAGGATCCCATTAGTTCCAAGGAGCTGGAGGCATAATCGGAGAGTGTGATGGCCGCTAATGCTGCGGTTATCGTAATACCTGGTATCCGTGGAACCATACTGATCAATAGAACATTCGATAATATAACCAAAAGAATTAAATCTGCTAAAGGAGCGCTGAGGATGAAATACAGGTTTGGATTTTGGGAAATGGATATTGATACCGTAGGAGCTAATATTAGCCAGCCTAAACTCGCCACCGCAACGATTGATATCAAAACATCCAGAATAAAACGGAAACGGGTGGGAGCTGCGTAGTGGCCACCTGACGGAAATCGCAGAAGTGCATACCCGAAAAATACATATGCGACCAGGTTAATACTTGTAATCAAGATTTGAACCATTTGGGAGGATTCCATCAATAAGTTAAAAAATAAATTTAACAGTGCCCCAATCGTCCAAATCAATAAAGCGACTGCCAGCATACGCCAGGAATGCTGTACGCGGGTTGTAATTCCAGATAGGGAAAGATAGATAAGTAATGCCGCTGCAAATGTAGCCACCATCACAGCCAATCCTTCTATCCATATGCGCACTACTGAGTCCCCCCCAAATAGATACAATAAGACCACATAAATTGCTGCAAAGAGGAGCGACTCGACCAGAATCCCTTCCCGACTAACTTGCCAGATCTTGAGCCGGCTCAACCAAAATCGCAATTGAACAACATTTGCTTTAATATTAGTCATACCTTAAGATAATTATCCCACATTCCGACCTTTCGATTCTCAATTTTGAGTAAATTATCAGCCCAACAAGCCCAACTAGATTATTTCAAGTTAGCCCTGAGTTTTGCCGATATATTAACCTTGGGAGACCAATTTGCCAATCTCGAAGTAAAATAATTGGATTTTTTATTGTAGTCGGCTTGCTGGGTCTTCGGAGGGAAATGTGGGACTTCAACTACTACCTCCTTTGAAAACCATTTCCAAATGATGTAGATAATTAAATTAGAACCCCAAGGTTAAATCATAAACTGCGCGAGAAAATGCGCAGTTTTGAGAAGAATTGGTTTATTTTCGACCTATTTATTAATTATCGAAATAGGGTGGCAAGGAGGGGTCCGCACCAGGTTGAACCTCTAAAGTGGATGACGATGTTTTCGCAGGGCTGGCATGAATCGAGGCAATGCTAGGATATCCAAAACCTTCATCAGGAATGGCGGATGCATCAATTGTGATTTCAAACCAAACACTAAAGTCCCAGTCTGGGCAATAAGTTGGGTCATTAGGATCCTGGACGTAATTATCATAAATTTTGGGAGAATTTAAAAGTAATATTGCTTGATTGCAATCAGGAAGTTTCAAATTTTCATCTAACGATGTTTTTACATCTTTGACCATTCCATCATTACCAGAATAAATTTTAGAATCACCTTTTGTAACGCCGCCAGTGTAGTAGGTAAATGGATCTGTAGTCTCGTCTTCATAAAGATAATCTACCTTGGCATCAAAAAAGGTGATCCCATTGGCATCTTTCATGTCAAAGCGCAAATGGTCAGAGTGCTCTAGTTTATTAAATGTATGTGTCTTTGCTCCCCAACTAGTGTGTTTGTGGTTTGGGGCATCATTATAATTATAAGTATTATCATTAAATGTAGTACTAAATGTAGCTAGAACGGTTACCGAACCATCTTCATTGGTATGCCAGACTACATGCAAAAACGCGGAAGGGTCTTCGACGCCGATATAAAATATCTCCCCTTCAGGGCCTACAGTGACCTCCGGAATAGTCGGGTCAACGTCTGGGTCTGGGGCCTCTAACGATAGTACGCAACCGTGTTCAAAATATAAGATTACATTAAAATTTGTCGTACCCGCCTTTTCAATATCCGTTTGGAACTTGGCTTTGAATTCCTTGGTTTTGTTCTTCTGCAATTTAACATGCTGCAAGGTATCTGATGGAGTAGGTGATTCGAGACCATCATCTTCGGGAGTACCATCTCCTGTAAATATTTTGGTTTTGTCAAATTTCAATTCTTTCACACTTTGGTCTAGTTCTAGCTCTTCCATATATATTTGATGGTCGCTCCAATCTAGTATGGCATGATCCAAATAAACATCAAAACCAGTATTATTTTTGATCTTAATTTTAAGATCCTTTTTCTTGGTTTTCCAATCCCCTTCAACGACGATACCGTCACATGCTGTTCCTTCCAGAACTGGATCGGGAGCAGGGGATTCCGGCAAATCCTCACTGCCGGTGTCAGGGATTAGGCCAATCTTTTGGGCGTTGAAAGTCTCTACCCGGCCCTCGCGATACGATCTCAAGTGCATCATTGGCCAAACCTTATTTAAGACCGGCGTCAAAAACGGGTGATTGAAGTCAACCGCGATATAAACTTGATCCCCAGGGGCACCGGCATCCTCTATTGGAGAGCCGCTATCTGTACAACTGCTGTAGGTGGACCCAGAAGGTTTTGTGTAATTATAATCCGGACCTTCATCATCATCATCATTCCGGTCAGAGCAAACTACGATATTTATATACCCAATCTCATCTTGTTCCAAATCAGGCTCATCGAATAATGCTACTTTCTGGGAATTTGCCATGGCTTGGATCGATAACAACCTCGCTCGTTCTTGCTCCTCATTCGCATTATCGCCTTTGCAAATTTCTGAATCGTCTGAATCTGAATTCCAATTCCAGCCGTTTTCTGTGGAGCAATATTTATGCTCATACTGACCGGTGACCGCATAGCGCACAGTCTGGCGCGCAATGTTTTCAATAGAAAGCCAGGCTTGAAAGACCAGCGCAAATTCAATAATCCCAAAGAGCAGCATGACCATAATAGGCAGCGCCAGGGAAAATTCCAGCATCCCTTGGGCTCGATTGCCTCTGTGTTTGAGCATTAATTTCCGATCTGAGGTTTTGAAAAGGATTCGATTCATATGCTCCGCATCCTTACTTTCTGAGCCGGGTGGCCATGCTATCCAAAATTTGGTTAAAGGCATCCTCTAGTTGGTTGCCACTAAGTGCGAAGATAGCTTCACCATTTCCCACCTCGGCGCCATAAATCAAGAGCCGTTCTCCTGAGCCTTTATCGTGGATGATCGGTCTGCTTCTTTTTACCAAACCTCCCAGACCAATGGTATAGATCCTTGCCTCTTGTACAATTCCCAAAACATCGAACTGATCGCGAGCATAATCGTCTGTGTTGTATTTTATTTTTAATTCGTCTTCCACAGCACCCTCCTGTTCAAGACAATGGTCGTAGGTAATTTCGTAGGTGTCATCCCAACAATTTCGGTTTTCATTTGCTTCTGGATCTTCATGACCTCTACCATCACGACAAAATGGATTTTCCCACCACCAATTAGGACAGTGATCTTTTGGGAAAGAAGCATTTGCAGCCCCATCGGTCAACACGATGACTACCCACAATGCATCCACTCGACCGTGGATATCTAATATTTTGCTGGCTTTCGCCACACCGCCTCCTATATTAGTAGTCGTACATTTAGAAGGGTCTGGGGTCGTCCCAGAATGGTATGTCGGACAGTCCATGCCTAAAAAATTTTTATTCGGAGGTTCTTCTTCATCGTATTCGTATAGGAGGCATAGTCCCTGTGTGGTGTCCCCAGTGCATTCACCCGGCTCAAGTATTACTAATTCATTGATAGCAGAATTAATATCACCTTTAACATTTGAGAAATAATTTTCTGCAGGATCAGATGCTTTATAATCCTTTATTTTTACGTTTTTTTGAAAGTTTATCAATGCTACGCGATCATATGGGTAATCCAATTGGTCAACAAAATCCCTAGCGGCTAACTTGACATCATCAAAGGGTTTGCATTTGTTTCCTACATTACATGCATTGGGATCGCTAGCATTCCGATCGCATTGGTCTGGAGAAATACCATAGGCACAATCCGATCCCTTTGTATCTTTTGACATTGATTCGGAAGTATCAATAACCAAGACTACATCCAATGAGGCTGCTTCTCCGATGGCTACCGCAGTAATTGGAACTTCGTCAATACCAATCACTCGTAGAAAGGCCAAAGGCACGGTCACAGTGGCAGTTACACGCACAAGTTTGCGATAAAACTCGCCTGCCTCTGGACATAACTCTGGATCTCCAGGAAGTGTCTCGCAAGTATTCACATCCGCAACAGAATTTTGAAATCCATTCAGCTTGAAGAACTCATTGGCTGATATATTTAAACTATCTGGTTCGTAGCCCCTGCGGAAATTCGAGGCGGCTGCCAAGGCGGCTGAGTCTACTGAGCGACGTAAGTTGCCGTTGGCGATGAAGACCAAGCCCACATCCACAACCAAACCGACAAAAGCCACCAAGCCGATCATTGCCAAAGTTACAATGATCAAAACCTGGCCGCGTTCAAGACGTTCAACTTCTCTCTTGGGTTTAGATAATCTTTTTTTAAACCAATTAATAATTTTCATGCTTCTTCTTCAAGACAATCTTCAGGAACAGGTTCAGGTTCTAAAGGCTGGACTTTATGCATTGGCATAATTGCGTAGGTATAGACTGGGATTGGATCCGGCACAATCGCGGAAAAGACGGGTAGTTTCAGGCGGTGCGAGTAGTTGTAAAAAATTTCAACCAGCAAGATTCCCCTGGCAGGCCCGCATGGATCAAGTTGAGCCCTAATATCCGCATCTGATATTTTGGATTCCTGAATGTCATTCAAACTGTGTTGTATTGGTTTAATTGGATAGCGGACAATAGTACGGTCAGTATCGACCACAAAATATGAAACCACGATATCATCCCCTCGGGTTGCATCCAATGTGATTGGTTCCATTACAACCTGAGCCAAAGCAATCGTATCCATAAAAAAATCTTCTTTGGCTCTATCAGTCTCAATTTCAGAACTACAGGGCCCATCCCCAAAATACGTACAATAATCCTCCCACGAAAGATCGCCGGCAACACGGGCCGCT
>JASJYH010000002.1 GCA_030123675.1 Anaerolineae bacterium
CCACCGGCTGTTCTCCATTGATACTATCATTTAGCCATACACAATACTCTTTTGCAGACCTCCACGAAACTTTGGTAACCGGGTGGTTGCGTTTTTTTTGCCAGTTTCTTACCGAGTGCTTGCCACCTTCCGCCCCCACAAAAGAATTGTATTGTTCATTTGTAACAGTGTACCGCCCCAGCCAGTAATCATAAGGAATATCTACAGTGTGCTGTGGCTTTTCATTATGCTTCTTGTCATCGCTGCCCATTAAAAAGGGTCCGGCTGGAACGCGGCAGAACTCCATATCTTTGATTGTCATGCGTTCTGGCAGCTTTTCAAGTATCTGCTTTTTTGCCGGTTTATCAGATTGGGCCAATTCGGCGGCTTCGCATTGAGTTCTCACTTTAGCCTTCTTTTCTTCTCCTGCCAACGTTTCCGTCCTTAGAATCGGCTCAGGTTGGGGTTTGGACTCATCAAGCACTTCAGTGGCCGTTATCTGCTTTTTTGTTTTTGGTTTATCTATTATCTCTTTTACGGTCACTGCCCGTAAGACTCGGTCAAAGTCGGGCGCGTTTGAATAATGATCGGTAGCCGCTTTGGCCATCGCCTTTTGTAATACCGGGCCGATACCGGCAGGCAGTTTGGGATTGGCCACTAATATATCCGGAACCGGTTCGTTGAGGTGCTTGAGCACTATTGCGATGGCGGTGTCCGCTTCGTACGGCAATTTTCCGGTCAGCATTTCAAATAAAATGACCCCTAAGGCGTAGATGTCACTGCGCCCGTCCATCGTCTTATCAGCCCGTGCTTGTTCCGGGCTCATGTAGGCTGGGGTGCCTATAATTCCGCTGCCGGTTAATTTAGCAGATCCCTCAATCAGTATGGCAATCCCAAAATCAGCCAGGTGGGCGCGACCATCTTCGTCAAACAAGATATTGCCAGGTTTGAGATCGCGGTGAACGATATTTCGGGAATGAGCCTTTTCTAGTGCTGGAGCAATCTGCGAGAAAATTTTAATGACTTCAGAAAGTTTAAGAAGTCCGCTTTCTAACTTATCCGCCAAAGATCCCCCCGACATATAGCGCATCACGAGATAGGGCTGGCCATCATCCTCTCAAAAATCATAAATTGGCACTATAGCAGGATGTTCAAGTTTGGCAATTGTTTGGGCTTCTTGCTCAAAACGGGACCGGAAGGTGGGGTCTTGTAAAAGTAAAGGTGGTACCAACTTAATTGCAACATCGCGTTTTATGCGTGGATCGATAGCACGATAAACTGTCGCCATGCCCCCACGACCTATTTCTTCTTCGATCTTGTAACGCCCAATTTTCTCTAAAGCCAACCTTTATACCCTCAGTAATAGATTTTATTTGCAAGCCTACATTTGGGTTCGTTATTCTGGACAATCATAGTCGATTCCTATAGAGGAATTTTATTTATTATAATCCAGGGGGTATCTGCTTAAAACAGAAACGCTTCTACCATCTCACCCGCACTAAGGACCCTCGGAGCTGCAAGGGTGAAGGGAATATATTCTCACACTTCCAAATCCCCTATCAGACAGCCCAATCAACAGCCTTTGCTAATTGGGCATCTGCGGTAATCAATGGGATTTCCAACTTTTGAGCAAGAACAGCATAACAGGCATCATATGCGCTCAGGTTCTTATCGCTTGCAAGCAGCAAAGCCTCTTCAATCAAATCGGCGGTGGAGGTTGTCTGCAGGGCAAGGGCTTTCAGATCGGCCAGGTCAGCTTGTGAATCTTCCAGCGCTCGTCCAAACCTGCGGGTATATTTGAGCAAAATATTGGCGCATTCAATATAGAATAAATCCGGGACGTATAATTTTGGGGATTGATCTTCAGCCTGTATTGCAAAGAGGCTATAAACCTGATCTGAGAATTCTTCTTTTACAAATAATTTAATTCCAACACTGGCATCTACCACCCAGCCATGTGTGTCCACGCTCATCTAGCGCGGTCTTCGTGCAGCAAGGCCAGCGTGGAAGGCGCGTCCTCGGGAACACTAAAGCGTCTGCTCCGGATGGAATTTAACACTTCCGCCTGTAACTTGCGACGCTCCTCAGCCTCAACAGCCTGGGATAACATATTAATTACCTGCGCGCTCAAAGAGCGATTGCGCGCCTTTGCTAATTTATGGAGACGCTCATAAAGCTCACTGGGGACACTGCGAACATGCAAAATACTCATCGATTATTCCTTTAGATAACGTATAATAGCACATTTGGTTGCGTTATGCAACCAAATAAATTATTTACACCAACAACACTTCCACCATCTCGCCCGCGCTCAAGCCAGTGGCATCCGGCGAAATGCGCAGCAGGCCGTCTGCGGCGGCCAGGCTAAAGATCAAATTCGATTTACCAAAGATGGGTTCGGCTTCAAGGACCTCTCCCCCGGCCCCTTCGCGCAGCACCCCTTTGGGGCTCCTAGAGGGAGAGGGGGATACGAGCCGAACCGGCCACCAGTCTTCCCGCCCAGATTGAGAAGGTAAATTAACGGTCAATTTTGCCTGGACAGTCGCTTTGGGGCGCGGATTGGCACCCAGCAATTTTTCGATCAGGGGCACAACGAATAAATAGCCATTTACGAGTGCACTGACGGGATTTCCCGGCAACCCAATCACAGCCTTTCCGTCACACACGCCCAGAATGGTCGGTTTTCCGGGGCGGGTGTTGATGCCATGCACCAATACCCCAGGCCCCCCGAGCTTATTAATAACATCGGCAGTCATATCGCGTGTGCTAGCCGATGAACCGGCCGTAATAATCACCAGGTCGCACTCGCTCAAGGCCTCGGCGGCGGTGTCGTGGAGCGCTTCGAAAGTATCCTCCACTATCCCGTATTGCACCGGCTCAGCGCCTGATTTGGTCACCAACGCGGCCAAGGTGTGCGAGTTGATGTCACGCACTTGTCCCGGTCGGGGGGATTCTTCTGGCGGTATGACTTCATCGCCGGAAGAAATCAGGCCTACGCGTACCTTTTTGGCTACGCGCAGTTCGGTTAATCCCAAGGCCAGCAGTCCCCCGATCTCGGCCGGCCGCATCAGGGTCCCTTTGGCCTGCACCAACTGTCCCTGGGCGACATCCTCCCCGATCCTAATTACGTTCTCCCCTTCCGCCGCGGATTTATATATTTCTAGTTCGCCCTCACGAGCAGATTGAGTGTATTCCATCATGACGACTGCATTGGCCCCTTCGGGCAGCATTCCGCCTGTATGGATTGTCATGCAATGGCCTGGCTCCAATTCAGATTTGGGGGCCGCACCCATTGGAACTTCGCCAGCTAAATTGAGATAAGCGGGCAAGGAATCGCTTGCGCCGAAAGTGTCCTTGGCTTGGACGGCGAAGCCATCCACCGTAGAACGGCGGAAATCCGGTAGCGGATGCGGCGCATGGATATCTTCAGCGCTGATCCGGTTGAGGGACGAAGGTACTTCGATTAATTCGGAAGCAATTTCAGGCTTCGGAAGATGCGAAAACAGTTTTTCACGGGCTTCATCCGGCGGTAATAGAGTCAAGAATTCAGGCATATGTTATTTACCGGATCCAAAAAGCAAACGTTAGGAAATAAGTAGTAAGCCCAAAAACTGCGAGGGCGTTGATTGTTATCAAATTCCAGATGGGTTTGGCTCCCTGGCTGATGCTTTGCAACCAGAAAATCTGCAATATGGCGAATGGAAGAGTTAGAAGGGACGGCCAAATTAATCCCCATGCTAGGCCCAAGTAAGGAGCGCTTGCTAGTATCAGGTAGGCACCTAAGACCAGGCTGTGATGCAACGGAACCGCCCGTTCCCAACCGATAATCCGCAAGAAGGTACGACGATCATATTTCTGGTCGCTGGCATAGGATGGAAATCCTAACGTAATAAAATATGCAAAGGCTAAGAGTGTAAGGGAGAAGGATATCATGGCGACCACGCGATGATATTCACCCTGTTGGAATACAAAGCCAATTCCAGGAGAAATCAATCCAATTTGAACAGCCAATCCTAACTCGCCAAGGCCTGAATCTACCAATCGCAGTGGCCGAACTGCATACGCCAGCAACACAAACACAGAGAGCACCAAAAACAATATGCCGACTGGTGTAAGTACACCTCTCTGGGCTGCTATTAATATGAAGATTGCCAAGGTTGCCAGAGCACTGATTGACAACAACAAAGCCGCTTTGCGTAAGTTAACTCGCTCAGCACGGTTCTGGTTCCTATTCGAAGGTTGATCTATAGGCCTAAGCGCTTCGACAAGTAAGTTCATGCCGAACTGCGCCAAAATGATAATAACAAACCCCAACCAAAAAACCGTCCAATTTTGAGAAACTCCCAGATATCGCGATATGCCCGTACCTAAGATATAGGTTAATATTGCGAAGAGGATTACTAAAGGTTGCGACAATCGGAAAAGGACGAATGTATTTTTCATAAGGATATGTTTTCTTTAAGCCACGACTAAATTTAAACCAGGTATTTTCCGAAGACTAAAATAATCTGGAAAATTGCCACAACCCGGATTAGGTCAATTCAGTATTGATGAGCGGAAGCTGATTTTTCTGTTTATTGGGCCTCTGTCATAAAAAATGTTTATCAATCAACCAATTTGGGAATATCTCTGATATGGATTTGATTGTGCCTGTAAATCAATTTGATCATTTCAACCAATTGCACTTGTCCTAAAAATGGATGCCGGCCTTCTATTTTCAAATCTTCCTGTGAAAGGTTCGAGACCCACTCAGCAAGCTCATTTCGTACTTCGCCAAATTGTTCCAATAATTCAGCTGGTGGAATGCCCGCCGATTTTTCCTGTTGACGGGCATTGTAGCGATCAACTGAAAATTCATCCGAAACCCCCATTCCGCCTTCCCGAACAAGTTTAAATAGCTTAAACAATCCGCGTTCAGCCGTCACCAGATGAGCAAGCACATTTCGGATCGTCCATGTCTCGCCTTCGTTATACACTTTGAGCTCCCATTTATCATCGGATAACGCGCCAAAATACTCTCTAACTTTCTGTCCCTCTTTCTTCAATCGGTCGGCAAGCCAGGTAGGAGTGATCTCAGCCATCAGTTTTCCTTTACAGCAGTGAATAACCGCCATCCACAGCGATAGTTTGGCCTGTAATATACTCGTTTTTTAGCAAAATTCCGAGCGCAGAATATATTTCCTCAGGTTTGGCTGGACGTTTTAAAGGAAGATTTCCCACCAGCTTATCCCACTCCTTATCGGACACATTATTTGAAGGCAACACCAATCCTGGAGCAATTGCGTTCACACGCACCATTGGCGCAAAGGAGCGCGCCAAAACTTTCGTAAGGGACTCAAGAGCGGCTTTGCTGACCGTATAGGATGGAAACCTGCTCCAAGCTTTAGCTGCACCAATATCAGAAATATTTACGATCAATCCCCCGCGCTTCATTCTCCTGGAGGCCTGCTGGGCGTTAAGGAAAGGCGCTCTCAAATTCAAGTTTATTGCAATGTCCCACTGCTCGAGTGGCAGGGATAGTGCCTCTCCACGAGGCATCACAGCAGCAGAATTCACCCAAACGGCCAGGTTTGATAGTTGTGAACTATGGTCTGATAAAAGTAAATCAATCGACGAAAACAAGGATGTGATCTGATCTGGCTGAGTCAAGTCTGCTTGTAAGCAATATCCTGGGACATCATATTTTTTAATCTCATCCACAGTCTTGCGAGCCTCTTGTCCTGAGTGATGATAATGGATCAGGACAGCGTAACCCAGACGTGCAAGTGAGTACGCCAATGCTCGGCCTAATCGGTGAGCACCGCCTGTTACCACTGCCAGCGGATATTTTTCCATGGGATTGTTTTACCACAAATCCAATTCAAGGATGGCCTTTCAGGCTGTAGGTTAGATACGAAATACGTTTGATACGAAGAACCAAATTTCGGCGGGCCGTTCAGCCAATCAATGCATAAAAGAGGGCACCCATTGGTTTCCATACGGTATGTAGATTCGTGATTATGTTATACTTTTTTCTTCAATTGAGTATTATCTTTCCACTTCTGACAACCAATAATCAAATAAATCTATGGTTTTATCCCAAACTGGTATCAGGATGGATAAATTTGCCATTCACCAAAAGTTATTGGGATATGAAGCTCATTTTCCGTAAATATATGTTTAAATATTTGGAGGCAGTGTGAGAAGACGTAATACGTCTGTGCTGGTCCGTTTTGTTTCAATTTTATTCTTAAGCGCAACTATCTTTTTGACAATTATCTCGCTAATTGGTTACAGCCGCGAGCGGAATAATTATCCCAGCGGAATGACTATAGGCGGGGTCCCGGTTGGCGGCTTAACCCCCAAACAAGCCTCTGACCGAATTTTGCTAGTCTACAATACCCCAATAGAAACATTTTACGGCGAAAATATTATTCACATTGGTCCGTCTGTAGTAGGGTTCCAAATAGATATGGATTCGATGATAGCGGCAGCAGACTTAATTCGGACAGGCGGTTCATTTTGGGGAGGATTTTGGAATTACTTATGGAATCAGGAACCCACCTCCGCAGCAATTCCTTTGCGGGCCACAATATCGGAAGAACAATTGCAAAATTATTTAAAGTTTGAGATCTCTTCACGCTATGATATCCCCCCGGAACCTGCCCAACCGATTCCAGGCAGCACAAATTTTTCTCTTGGCAACCCTGGGCAAACTCTTGATCATGAACGAGCGGTCTTTTTGATCGAAGATGCATTACGTTCACCTCAAGTTCGCTCCGTATTATTAACCCTAGAGCGAAGTGCACCCGCACGTCCTACTCTTGAAAATCTGGAAACTTTGCTTCAACAGACCATTACTTTGGCTGGCTATGATGGAGTTTTTGGATTGTATATGCTCGATTTACAAACAGGGCAGGAGATTCATTTTGCGATGGATAATAATGAGGAAATATCAACAGAACCTGATGTCGCATTTACCGCTTCAAGCATGATAAAAATTCCAATTATGGTCTCGACTTACATCAGAGACGATGGTGAAGGGCTAGATGAGACGACCGCTAACCAATTATTAAACATGATCCTCAAATCAGAAAACCCTCCGGCTGATGTGTTGATGACCCGCTTGAATGCCTTTAGTGGCCCCCTAATTGTTACCGAGGATATGCAGAACATTGGCCTCGAAAATACATTTATCGCAGGCTATTTCTGCGACCCATTTAATCCTTGCCCGTTATTACAACGATTTAATACACCCGCTAATCAACGATTGGATGTATTTACCGATCCCGATCTTTATAACCAAACCACTCCTTCAGATATGGGTATGCTCATGGCAGATATTTACCAATGCGCCAACTCAGGCGGGGGCGCATTAATAGCAGCATATCCTGGAAAAATCACTTCAACTGTGTGCAAACAAATGATTAGTATTTTAACGGAAAATAAAATCGGGGTCCTGATTGAAGCGGGTGTACCAGAAGGCACTCAAATCGCCCACAAACATGGCTGGATAAGCGATTCCCTCAGTGGCGTCATCAAGGATATCAGTGATGCAGCAATTGTTTACTCACCTGGTGGAAACTACGTTTTGGTTATGTCTGCGTATCATCCGGTTCAGGCAATTTGGGACTCAGTCTCAGGATTGTTTGCACAACTTTCACAAGTCACTTACAATTACTTTAACCTTCCAATTCAATGACATTAATTTCCAAAGAAGGATACTTTGAATAGTTCATATATAATCTAATTATGAGTACTGCACTAAATCTGTACCGACTTCAACTATTAGATAGTCATATCCTTAAAATACATACCCGGTTAAATGAAATTCGCGAGGAACTTGAGAATGACGAAAATTTACAGCAGGCCAAAAAAAGTTTGGCTGAAGCTGAAACGGCCCACAAAAAAACACAAGGAATATTAAATCAAGCGGAAAATGCAGTAGACGCTCAAAAGAATAAAATTAAACAATCCGAATCAACTCTTTATAGTGGGACTGTAAAAAACCCAAAAGAACTGGAAGATTTGCAAAATGAAATTGACGCTCTCAAACGGCATCTTTCAACGCTTGAAGACCGTCAACTTGAGGCAATGGTTGATGAAGAATCCTTAGGCGCCAGTTCCGAAGCAGCCCAAATGACGCTTGATGAAGTTAAAACCAAACTTTCTGATCAAAACCAATCCTTATCCGTCGAACAAGATGAACTAAACAAAAACAATTTCCGTTTAGAAACAGAGCGAGAGGCTGCCCTCTTGCCCATCGACACCCCGATATTAACCAAATACGATAATTTGCGAAAGGAAAAAAGAAATTTGGCAGTCGTAGAACTTAGGGATCAGGCCTGCACAGCTTGTGGCAACACCCTGACGCCGGCTGAAAACCAAAGCGCACGATCAGCCACAAAAATATTTAACTGCCCTTCTTGCGGACGCATACTATTTGCTAAGCAAGAATAAAAAATGAGAATATCAATACAACCTATCTCATTTTTTATCGGATTTCTCGCCGCCACAATTTTCTGGTGGTTGATGGGACGGATTAAACCACTTTGGGGAGAGATTAAAGAAAACTGGCAAAATAGCCGAGATGAAGCAAAAACTCGGCGTTCTTTAGGTGTGGAAGAAAACCACCGCCGCACAACCTATCGTCAAGCCCAAGGAATGCATTTAGCGGCGGCCTTATTTTCTCTAGATGAAATTATCGAAATCCCAAAACTTTTAGCACCCCCAGCTCGTGTTGAGCCAGGCGTCATCCCAAATACTGAGGATATCGTTACAATGACGATTCCTTATATGCCATCTTTGCCCGAGCTAGAAGCGTACTATCAAGCCCCCACTTTAACTTTAGAACAAGTTCTTAGTAGCGGTATGAACTTAGTTATAACCGGTCAACCTGGTTCAGGAAAAACTGTTTCGTTGGCTTATTTGGCTTCATTGGCAGCAAATCACGATCCAATATTGGGTCTATTTAGTGATAAAGTACCATTTTTTATTCATATTGCTGATTTGCATTTGCCGGATGGCGATATAAAGGATGTATTGAACCCCATTTTGAACGCTGCCTCCGAAGGCGCACCAATATTTGACCTTGGGCGTTTACCAAAATTTATTGACCACACATTTACCATCAGCCGGGCTTTACTATTCCTCGATGGATATGATGAGTTGCCACCAGAAGAACAAACAAAAGTTACGGAATACTTGAAAGAATTACTGAAAGCATACCCCGGAAACCAAGTCATCACAACTGGGGCTTACGACCAACTTGGCGATTTGATTAAGCTGGGATTCGAACCTTTGGCACTTGCGCCTTGGAATGCAAGTCAATGTGATAATTTTATAGCGAGATGGGGTCACCTGTGGTCACACACTATAGGCAATGAGTCATGGTCGCATGAAGATCAGGATGGACAAGAAAATATCGATCCACTACTTATTAACACCTGGTTGAACATAAATAATCAGACATTATCTCCTCTAGAAATCACCCTTAAACTATGGGCTGGTTACGCTGGTGACAGCCTGGGCCCTGGCGTATTGGATGCGATAGCCACGCACATCCGCCGTCTGGCTCCCAAAGGGATTCCCCTCGCAGCACTTGAGACTCTCGGTATGCAAGTAGCCCTCTCCACGCAACCAATTTTTGATTCACGATCTGCACGTGATTGGGTAAAGAATTTCGAATTGCCCGAAGAAGAATTAAGTGAGGAAGAAAATGAGTTAGCAGCTGAAAGGTTTGAGCAGGACCCGGATCAAGACCAAACCTCTTCCGATAATGATCAAGGATCGGATGCCGAGGACCAAAGCCAATCCAAAACCGCTACTCCTTCATCAGGCTTACTTAATAAAATGACTGATAGCGGTTTGTTGGTTTCTCATCCAGACCATCAAATGAGATTTTTACATCCTGTTCTAGGCAGTTATTTGGCCGGAAATGCAATAGCAAGTGTAAATGCCGAAAGCTCGTTGCTCGAACAACCTGATTGGACCGGAAAATGGCTAACGATGCGATATGTCGCCGCGCACGGTGATGCCACTATGCTAGCAGACTCATTGCTCACACAATCCACTTTGCCCTTGCATATTGACCTTTTCAGGGTATCGCGCTGGCTACGTGATTCTCCTCAGGAAGCTCCATGGCGAGGTAAGGTATTATCACAACTCGCAAATCTCATACAAACTGAAGGTATCCCGTTAACTTTACGAGCGCAGGCTGTGTCTGCCTTCTATTGGAGTGGCGATCCAGGGGCAGGCCCGCTATTCCGTCAGTTTTTGCAAACACAATCCTTTGAACTAATACAGCTGGCTGCACTCGGTTGTGGTGCGATTCAAGACTCCCAAGCCGAGGATTTATTAGTAAGTATTCTCAGTGGCCCAAGTCCCAGCGCTAAACGGGCATGTACTTTGGCCTTGGTTGCAATTGGCACACAGACAGCGATGGATTCGGTTGCACAGGCCTTGTTGAGCGGTGATGAAGATTTAAAACGCGCGGCAGCGGAAGCCATAGCAAACGATCCAAAGGAAGGCCATGCAATGTTAAAAGAGGGAGTCACTTTGGAAGATATCATGCTTCGGCACGCGGTGGTTTACGGGTTGGCTCGCGTGAAGGAGGACTGGGCTCTAGAGGCACTGCAATCCGTTCAGCTTGATGATGATGAGTGGGTTGTACGCAATTCTGCAAGTGAAGTGCTTGAAAGCAGAAATGATATCTCACAGCTCTTACCTAAGCCACTTCCGCCGCCATCCGAAACTCCCTGGCTGATAGCGTATGCTGGAAAACAAGGATTAGGCATCTCTCCAGGTTCGCCCGCGACCGATGTATTAATTGCTGCATTAAAAAGCGAAGTTGAAGATGAACGCTTGGCAGCTCTATCCTACTTAAAACGAATGCCGAGTGAAAGCGTCATTGCAGGTCTTTATGAAGTAATGTATGCGGATGATCCTGAAATGCGAGAGTCAATTTTTCGTGTGTTATCTGAATTTGCCTCCGCTGGAATAAAATTACCTGTCCCAGAATCACTCGCCGTTGTTTAATTGTAATTTCATCAATTAACACATTAATAATCATTTACAATTTCTATTTCGGTAAAATCCTGATATCAAGGACATTCATCTTTTTCTAAATTGGTATAATACATTAATGCTGATTTATAACGCAACTGTGATTACCTGGGGGAAACCTAATCAAATTCTGAAGAATTACGCAATAACCATAAAAAACGATCGCATCACTGAGATCGGACCATCCCCAGAGCTAAAAGAAAAATACTCTAATGCTGAAATTCTCGATGCACGCGGGCAACTTGTCATGCCAGGAAATATCTGCGCCCATACCCATTTCTATGGTATCTTCGCCCGGGGTATGGCAATTCCAGGTTCCGCGCCAAAAGATTTTCCAGACATATTAGAAAAGCTTTGGTGGCCACTTGATAAATCATTACTCGAAGAGGACGTGCGCTATTCAACCCTCCCAAGCTTAGTCGATGCTATTAAACATGGCACCACCACTTTGATTGATCATCATGCCTCCCCAAATGCCATAGATGGATCACTTGACATAATTGGTGAATCTGTAAAAAAGGCTGGCTTGCGTGCTTGTTTATGCTATGAAGTAACTGATCGAGATGGGCCGGAAAAAATGAAAGCCGGAATCGCTGAAAATGTCCGCTTCATTAAACAAGAGAAGAGCCCGCTTCTGGCCGGGACGTTTGGCCTGCACGCTGGCCTTACGCTGTCAGACTCAACCCTAGATTTGTGCCGCCAGTCCGCTCCTGATGGGACAGGCTTTCACATCCACACCGCCGAGTCGAGTGCAGATGAATGGGACAGCCTTGAGAAATCGGGGTTGCGAGTGATCAACCGACTACAAAAACATGATTTGCTTGGACCAAAGACCATTACCGCTCACGGTGTTCACTTTGATGCCAAAGAAATAGAAATCATCAAAAATACAGATACCTGGGTAAGCCATCAGCCCCGTTCGAACATGAATAACGCCGTTGGAGTTGCACCCGTTGAATCAATGCTTGAGATGGGAGTAAAGGTCTGTCTTGGCAATGATGGCTTCTCGAATGCGATGTGGGATGAATGGAAAACAACCTATTTAATGCATAAACTCTGGCATCAAGATCCGCGCCGAATGAATGGATCTGATGTAGCCAAAATGGCGATTTATAACAACGCAGCATTGGCAAATGTTTATTTCCCAAAGGCCCCCATCGGAGTGTTAGAACCAGGTGCTTACGCCGACATTATATTCGTAGACTATCATGCTCCAACTCCACTTAATGATGGTAACCTACCTTGGCATATTATCTTCGGTTTCCAGCAAAGTATGGTAACAACCACGATTGTAGCTGGAAAGGTATTGATGCAGGATCGAGAACTGCTCACATTAGACGAAGCGGAAATCGCTGCAAAAGCAAGCAAACAGGCCATAAGCGTCTGGAAACGATATCAGGATCAATTTAATGAATGAACCAAATAATCCAAAAATAGCAATCCTAGGTGGAACTGGAAAAGAAGGCAAAGGCCTAGCCTATCGTTGGTCAAAGGCCGGCTATCACATACTTATAGGGTCACGTACTGCTGATAAAGCTGTTGCGGCAGCAAAAGATATCTCCGATATGCTCCAAGGACCGTCCACAATAGAAGGCAAAGTCAATTTGGATGCCGCTACTGATGCAGATATCGTCGTACTTACTGTCCCCTACACGGCCCATCAGGCTACTATTGAAAGTGTGAAATCTGCTGTAAAGGGAAAACTATTTATCGATGTTACTGTGCCAATCGTGCCACCAAATGTTGGCAAAGTGCAAATGCCTAAAGCTGGGTCAGCGGCGCAGGAAGCAGTTGAAATCCTCGGTGATGAGGTTAATGTCTGTGCTGCATTCCAGAATATCTCCTACGAATACTTGATGGGTGACGGAAATGTTGACTGTGATGTGCTTGTAACCGGAACAAATAAGGATGCCCGCACCGAAACGATAAAGTTAGTTGAAGCGGCGGGATTTATTGGTTGGGATAGCGGACCCATTGAGAACTCTGTAGTTGTTGAAGGATTAACCAGTGTGCTCATCGGTATCAATAAAAAATATGGCTCAACCCACGCTGGGATAAAGATCACTGGCGTATAACGACGGATAGATATCATTCCATGTCTATTTGATTTAATGACACTTTCCCTTACTCCCCTGCAAAATTTTCCGATGATCCGCCAAGGAGACAACTTGGCGGATATTATTCTTAAAGGAATGCAAAGCAACTCGATAGCCCTTCAAAATGAGGATGTTTTGGTAATTGCTCAAAAAATTGTGTCAAAATCCGAAGGGCGGCTTGTTAATTTATCATTAGTTACTCCCTCAAAAAAAGCCCAGGAACTTGCTCAACAGACAAATAAAGATGCTCGTGTTGTCGAACTCATATTAAGAGAAAGCAATGCAATATTGCGTACAAAGACCGGTGTAATTATTTGTGAACATAAACTAGGTTTTGTATGTGCGAATGCAGGAATTGACCAATCCAATATCTTCCCCCACGAACCTTCTGATGGGCTTAAACCCTCCAGAAGGTTAAATAAGGAAGAATGGGCCTTGCTCCTTCCAAAAAATCCCGACCAATCAGCACATCGACTCCGGAAAAAGTTAAATGCATCAACCGGTACAAAAGTCGGAATACTCATAATTGACTCACACGGGCGTGCCTGGCGTGAGGGCACTATTGGAATTACAATTGGCCTCTCCGGAATTCCAGGAATCGTCGATCTACGAGGCAAGCCGGATCTCTCCAATATGCCCTTGCAAACCACAATTGTTGGTGTGGCAGATGAGCTAGCTGCCGGTGCAAGTCTAATGATGGGCCAAGCCGCGGAGGCCACCCCCGTTATCCATGTGCGCGGGTTCCCATATGAACCACGAGAAAGTTCTATAAAAGAACTTATACGCCCTAAGAAGGAAGATCTTTTTCGATGATTCCATCACCAATTCTTTTTGACACCAAAAATTATCAATAAGATATCCTACCGCCTAAAGAAGTAAATATGAAACTGCCAAAAAAGTACCTTGACCTGTTTCTGGATGAAACCAAAGCACTTTTATACCTCGCTACCAGCATGCCCGATGGCTCTCCACAAGTTACGCCTGTCTGGTTTAATACTGACGACGATCACATATTGATAAACACCAACGAGGGTCGTGTCAAAGACATAAATATGAAAAACCGCCCAAAAGTAGCCATGGTGATCCAAGACCCAAATGATCCATACCGCTATTTACAGATTCGAGGTGAGGTGCTTGAATTTACTCGTGAGGCTGCTGACGAGCACATAAACACACTTTCTCAAAAATATGATGGGAAACCCTGGATTCACACAGAAGGCCAAAAACGGATCACCTTCAAAATTAAGCCGGCTCATTTTGACCCCCTCTGACTTGCACCAGTTTCTAAGAACTCGAAGGTCGGTTCGGCGCTTCAAGTCGCAGCCCGTGCCTGCTACCGTAATTCGGGCAATTTTAGAGACCGCAACCCATTCCCCATCCGCGCACAATATGCAACCTTGGCGTTTCGCTGTCGTTGAAAATAAATCTGCGAAAGATAAGCTGGGTATAGCGCTGACAACGAAATTGCGGGCCGATATGACTACTGCCCACTTACCACAATCCCAGATTGAGTCGCGCATATCTAGCTCACTTCTTCGTTTGGGCCAAGCGCCGGTTGTCATACTGCTTTGTAGGGATTTGACTGCCGTCCGAGGCGCTGAGCTAGAAGAAGAATCAATGGCGGTTCAGTCAGTCGCCTCAGCTGGTTTGCAGTTGCTTCTGGCCGCACATGCTGAAGGACTGGCTGGAAACTGGATCTGTTGGCCACTCTATGCTCAGAATGCGGTCCGAGATGCCCTGAAATTACCAAACTCTTGGCAACCGCAAGCAATGTTTTTCTTGGGGTATCCTAATGAGGCACCCAAAGAAAAGACAGTCAAATCACTTGATGATGTCGCTATTTTCTTATGAAAATTGTCGCTTTAGCAGGTGGTGTAGGGGGTGCAAAACTTGCACATGGATTGGCCCAAGTCCTTAATCCCGAAGACCTGACCATCGTTGTCAATACTGGCGACGACTTTGAACAATATGGCCTTTATATTTCACCAGACCTGGATACCGTCTGCTACACACTGGCAGACTTAGCCAATCAAGAAACCGGCTGGGGTCATAAAAATGAATCCTGGCTAGTTATGGAGCATGCTGTTCGGCTCGGTGGGCCAGATTGGTTCAAGTTGGGTGATAAGGATTTGGGCACTCACCTTGAACGAACCCGTCGCTTAAACAACGGACAACCCCTTTCAAAAATAACTCGCGATTTTTGTAAAGCTTGGAAGGTTCAACATACGATATTGCCAATGTCGGATCAACCGGTGCGCACAATTGTTGAAACGGTGGGCAAAGAAATCAGTTTTCAAGAATATTTTGTCCATCTCAAGTGTGAGCCCAAAGTAATTGGATTCCACTTTGAGGGCGCTGAAAGAGCGGAGGCAGCTCCTGGTGTAGTTGAAGCGATAGATTCAGCAGAGGCGGTTGTAATTTGCCCATCGAATCCTTGGGTTAGTATTGACCCGATTTTGGCGGTAGCAAATTTGAGGTCGGCAGTTGAAGCGAAACTCACAATAGCTGTATCCCCTATTATAGGCGGAAAGGCAGTCAAAGGCCCACTCGCGAAAATGTTTACAGAATTGGGAATTCAGCCCTCAGCCTTAGCGATCATTGAGCATTACCAGAACCTACTAAATGGTTTTGTTCTAGACAATATCGACCAAGATTTAACAAAAATGATAGGAATCCCTTCTATAACCACCGATACACTGATGGATTCCTTAACAAAACGGGCGCAATTGGCACAGGCTATGCTACACTTTATGCGGAGACTATTATGACAGTTTGGGCTATAGTGCCTGTTAAACCATTACGCCGCGGTAAATCACGATTGGCTGGCGTCCTTTCGGAAGACGAGCGAACACATCTCAACAAATTTTTATTGGATAATACCCTTAAAATTCTGTCGGGGTTAGACCAAATCGAGCAGGTCCTAGTCGTCAGCCGCGACCCGGCTGCACTCGCGCTTGCGCGTGAACATGAAGTTCGAACGGTTCGTGAGGCAGATGGCCCACCGAATTTGAATACCGCATTAAAACGAGCGACCGTAGTAGCCCAGGCATATGCATCAACTGGGGTTTTGGTACTTCCCGCGGATTTGCCGCTGATGACCCGTAATGACATATTGGTGTTACTCGATCGTGCGAGAGAATCCCCAGTCGTGGTAATCGCTCCTGATCGTCACGAAGAAGGAACTAATGCGTTGTTGATTTCTCCGCCGGGATTGATCGAATACGATTTTGGTCCAGGTTCCTATCAGCGTCACTGCCAACACGCCAAAGTGGACGGCGTGACTTTGGATGTGGTCAGATTACCTGCTCTTGCACTTGATTCAGACTTACCTGTCGATCTTGCGGCTATTCAGAATACAGAAGGTTGGAAGTTTGATGACCGCCCAATTCTGGAGGAGACACCATGACGAAGCAGCGGGTTGCTCTTTATTTGCAAGATTCACACGATTTGCGGGATGGCTTGGATTACGCACGTTATGCTGAAGAAAAAGGATTTGAGGCGGTTTGGCAGGCAGAATCACGCCTTGTTCGGGATGCAATCGTACCGATGGCGGCGTATGCAGCTGTAACCGAAAATTTGAAGGTCGGTTCGGGTGTGATAAACAATTGGACCCGCAATATCGGTTTACTTGCTGCCACATTTTTAACATTGGACGATTTGGCCCCAAACCGGATTATCTGTGGAATAGGAGCCTGGTGGGATCCTTTGGCTGCCAATGTCGGAATTGAACGCAGAAAACCGATGCTTGCGATGAAGGAAACTATCGAAATACTCCGCCGCTTGCTTAATATGGAACGAGTCACTTTCCACGGCGAATTTCACCACGTAGATGGTATTGAACTGGATGTGGTCCATGGACGGCGTGAACCCCGAAATGTGCCGATCATGATCGGCGCGACAGGTCCAAAAATGATGGAGATGACTGGTGAGATCGCTGATGGTGTTGTATTAAATTATTGCGTCCCACCAGAGTACAACGACCAAGCCTTAGAGATGCTTGAAAAGGGAACCAAGAAAGCTGGGCGCACAATTGAAGACATTGACCGCCCACAACTGATCGTCTGCTCGGTAGACAATGACCATGATCAGGCAATAGAATATTCTAAGATATTGCTTTGCCAGTATCTGGCCCAACAACCCCACATCGCGAAAGCTTCTGGGGTTTCCAATAAAGTGATAGAAGACATCCAGTCAATATTAGGTTGGCCCGCTACCAAAGAACAGATCATGAAAGCCAAAGATCTTGTACCCGAGGAGTTAGTCCATCGCATAACTGCATCTGGTACCCCAGAAGAGGCCCTTGCAAAAGTTGAAGAATACAAAAAACGGGGCTGTACTTGTCCAATCTTGTATCCAGTGGGTGGAAATTTCAAACTACTAATCGATACCTTCGCGCAGCAATAGGTGAGCTTATTCATAGGGGAATTTTGGGGGATTGAAGCCATATCTGTTTGATTACAGAGTTTTCCATGCAAAACCTTTGGGAGAGAAAATTAACCTATCCCGAACCATTGTAGTAAATAAATTTTAACAAAAGGCGAAGAAATTTGGTAAACATATTTTCTATTTCAGAAAATTATTAAAGTTTGCCACTTTTGAGTTGTTTGTCTTGTAAGTAAACTGTCAGGTAGCTATCTATCCTTCAAAGATTATAATTGTGACCCTACAATGTTAAATCTAACCGGAAGAGAACATGGCGTGTATGTGCAAAAATTATTTACACACATAGCTCACCATTATGAGCTGATAAATCGATTAATCACCTCAGGACTAGACGTTCAATGGCGCAAGGAACTTATCCAATATGCACATCTGAAACCAGGCGCCAAAATCCTTGACCTCGGTACAGGCACCGGCAGTTTAGCGCGTGAGATCCTTCAACATTATCCAGATGTCAAGCTTGTGGCCGCTGATTTCACAGTTAAATTGATGCGAATTGGTAATCTTAATGGGCGCCTTCCTTGGGCAGGCGCAGATGCATTAAATCTACCTTTTGAGGAGAATACATTTGATGTAATAGTCTCGGGCTTCCTCATGCGTAACGTAAGTGATATCCAGCAGGCACTGAAGGAACAAAAGCGTACTCTGAAACCGGGCGGGAGAATTGTTATCCTTGACACTTCCAAACCCAAACCAAATTTGTTTTCTCCAATTCTCCGATTTTATTTGCAGGTGATCATTCCATTAATAGGCAGCCTGCTGACCGGGATGAAGGACACGCACAAATATCTAACAGAATTAACAGAAGATTTTATTTCAGACAAAGAAATGGTTGTGCGAATGGCCGCAGTTGGCTTCAAGAAAATTAATTTTGAAACGCGCATGCTGGGTACTATTGCCATACATTGGGGAGAGACCAAATTAGAGTGATCCAATAAGATGGAAATACTGATCAGGAGCCAAAAGCCAAGGGACTATTACTACAGTAGAATCAACCTTGTAACCAATTCTCAAGGATCCCCTCATCACTATGAAACTACAAGAAAAGAAGATCATCGGAGAAAAACAACCAAACTCACGCGACTGTTTCATATGCGGTTTGGAAAATCCAGTCGGCCTAAGGTTGAAAATCTACATAACCGAACCGGGTGTAATTCAGGCAACCTATACAGCCCCGGATCATTTCCAAGGCTATCCGGGAATTTTACATGGCGGCATTACGGCCGCCCTCCTGGATGAAATGTCCGGTCGTGCACATATGGATGATCCATCTGACACTCGTTTTATGTTTTCAGCCAGAATCGAGGTGAAATATCGAAGGACGGTACCGCTCGGGATACCCCTAACAATTATTGGCAAAGCAGGAAAATCCGTTGGTAAGAAAGCGGATGCCTGGGCTGGTATCTACGATCCGGAGGATACTCTTTTGGCAGAAGCGAATGCCATATTGATCGATATGCCCGATGGTGCAATTTCAATGGACGGTTTGGAAGCGTTAGGGTGGAAGGTATATCCAGATTAAGGATTTATTTTAAAGAGGGGTGGAACTACACCATTATGGTTACACGCAACATTTTGTTGTGTTACGATACTAAATTGTGAAAATGATTAGGAATTTTTGTATACCTATTTATAGGAGAATCGCTTGGAGTAGTTCATGATTACTGCCTATCACAGACCAAAAACAATTCCAGAAGCGTTAGATTTACTAAAGCAGAATGATACCTTCCCGCTCGGCGGTGGCACGCTTCTTTCCCAGCTTAAATCTGATTCCATTGAAGTAGTCGATCTCCAGTCTCTAAATTTAGACACACTCAAAAAAAAGGGCAACTATGTAGTGGTTGGGGCCACAGTCACGCTACAACAAATTCTCAAATCTAGCCATACTCCTGAAGACTTGAAATCCGCACTGCAATTGGAAGCACCTTTAAACATCCGCAATGCAGCCACGATCGCGGGCGCACTTGTCGCCGGAGATGGACGTTCTCCCTTTGTTACAGCTCTGCTGGCACTGGATGCCAAACTAACTACCCAACCAGATGATGAACAAATTGAGATTGGTAACTTTCTGGCCACCCGAGACAAAGGGTCAATCCCAAATTTAATCTCTGCGATTACTCTTCCCACACATGCTGTTTTGGCTTTTGAGCACGTTGGCAGGACACCCAAGGATAAGCCAATCGTTTGTGCCGCATTGGCAAGTTGGCCTTCAGGACGATCTCGCTTGGCCTTGGGCGGCTACGGGGTGGTTCCCTTACTCGCAATGGATGGGACTGAGCCCGAAGGGCTCGAATCTGCGGCTCGCAATGCTTTCAAGGAAGCCAAAGATGATTGGGCCAGTGCGGACTATCGCATGGATGTGGCAGCGACATTGGCAATGCGTTGTCTGGAAAAAATTCAAAGGGATTGAGGGTCGTAGATATGAATATCACTTTGACGATCAATAGCAAAGCATATGAGGCAGATTTTTCCCCAAACGAAACCTTACTCAAGACGTTGCGCAAGTTGGGATTCCACGGTGTGAAGTTCGGTGACGAGGCCGGACTATCTGGCGCGGACACCGTCCTATTGGATGGCAAACCGATCAATGCCGGATCAATGCTGACGGCCCAAGCCGAGGGGCATAAGATTGTCACAATTGAAGGCCTGGGCGAACACCCTGAACAAGGTTGGAAGAAAACCGATGGGTTGCACGCTCTCCAACAAGCATTTATAGAGACAGGTGCGGTCCAGTGCGGATACTGTACACCTGGCCAAGTGTTGGCCTCACAAACATTATTAGAACAGAATCCCAATCCCAGCGAAGACGAAGTCCGAGAGGCCATATCCGGGGTCTTATGTCGCTGCACAGGGTATGTCAAACCTGTCCAAGCTGTACTGCGGGCAGCAGCCCAATTACGGGGAGAGGGGTTTGATCCCATCGGAGGTGCAGGACTTTTCGATTGGCCAGTTGAAAATCCATCCACACCGTTAGGGGGTGAACCACTTTCAAACTCCCCTTCAATAGCTACCCAGGTTGCTCCGAAAATAATTGTTGCCCCTGAAACAAAAAAATGGAAAACGGTTGGCAAACCTGAGATTAAGGTGGATGCCATCAAACTAGTCCAAGGCAAGCCAGCCTTCGCCGCGGATATAGAAAAACGGGGCATGTTGATTGCCAAAGTGTTGCACAGCCCCCATGCCCATGCGCGCATCAAAAACATTGATACAAGCAAAGCCAAAGCCATCCCAGGTGTGGTCGCGGTACTTACTTGGAAGGACATCCCACGTGTAGTCTACTCTACCGCCGGGCAATCCGATCCGATCCCCGGGCCGCTGGACACCTTTTCGCTCGATAACAAGGTCCGTTTTGTGGGCGACCGGGTGGCATTCGTCGCAGCCGAAACGGTGGAAATCGCTGATATGGCGCTCAGCAAGATAGAGGTCGAATATGAAGCGCTGAGTGCGATCTTGGACTCCGAAGATGCGATGAAACCGGACGCCATCCAAATCCACGACGAGCCTGAATACGTCAATTTCGCCGATTCAGACCCATCCCGAAACTTGGCCGCCGAAATCCGGATAGATATCGGTGACGTGGAAAAAGGCTTCGCTGAGGCCGATCGGATTTTCGAAGGCGACTATGTAGTACCAAAAGTCCAGCAAGCACACATTGAGCCGCACGTGTGTGTGACCTATTGGGACGAGGATGACAGGTTGGTTATGCGCACCTCGACGCAGGTGCCGTTCCATGTCCGGCGCATGTTAGCGCCAGTATTGGACTTACCTGTCAAGCGTATTCGGGTGATCAAGCCACGCATCGGCGGTGGATTCGGGGGGAAGCAAGAAGTGTTAATGGAAGATGTGCCCGCCCACTTGACGATAGCAACCGGACGGCCAGTGATTTACGAATACACGCGCGAGGAAGAGTTTATCGCTGCGCGCTCCCGACATCCGATGAAAGTGCACATGAAGACCGGTGTCAAGAAGGACGGTACCATCACGGCCAACGAAATGGTTGTTCTCGCGGATACTGGCGCCAATGGCGCCCACGCCCTGACTGTGACCGGCAATACAGGCCATAAATCAATGGCGCTGTACGTCGGCGATGGCAAATATCGCAAATCTCCGAATATACGCTTCTATGCAGACGTCGTTTATACCAATACGCCCCCATCCGGTGCATTTCGCGGGTATGGCGTACCTCAGGGATTTTGGCCGCTGGATCGTCACCTAGAGAAAATAACACGGGAGATGGGCTTCGACCCTATCGAATTCCGTCTAAAAAATGCCATCCGCCCAGGCGAGTATCATCCGTTCAGCAAGGCCTGGAACGAAGGCCGAGAGCCGAGACCAGAAATTGTCCACACGGTTGGGCTGGAGCAATGTGTGCAACAGGCCAAAGCAGCAATTGGTTGGGACCAAAAATTCAACAACGAAGATTGGCGAAATGGACCAACGCCTGCGGACAATGGACAAGGTCCCGAACTAGGCAAAGCATCGTCTGCCGTCCAGCGTCCATCGCCACTTCGTAAGGGCATCGGTCTTGCAACTGTAATGCAGGGCACCGCCATCCCCTACTTGGATATGGGCGGCGCATCCATCAAAATGAATGATGATGGCTCCTTCAATCTGTTGGTCGGCGCAACAGATTTGGGAACAGGCTCAGATACCGTTTTGGCGCAAATGGCTGCGGAGGTATTGGGTGTCCCCTTGGAAGATCTTATTTGTTACTCATCCGATACAGATTTTACACCCTTTGATAAAGGGGCATATGCGTCTTCAACTACTTATATATCCGGAACTGCAGTAGTGCATGCGGCCGAAAAGGTTGCGGACCGGATAAAAGTTCGCGCGGCAAAAATGTTAGGCGATATTGATTCCCAAGAAATTGAACTTCGGGATCGAAAAGCTTATGGTCCAGATGGAAAATTCATCACACTTTCTGAAGTCGCCATGGACAGCCTGCACCGAAATGATCAAGAGCAAATTATGGCAGTCGCATCGTATGTCTCTCCAGTTTCGCCGCCTCCTTTCGGGGCCCAATTTGCTGAGGTAACTGTAGATATAGAAACTGGTCAAGTAACCGTAGACCATCTCGTCATGGCGGTTGATTCAGGTGTGATTATCAACCCCTTAACCGCTTCAGGGCAGATCGAAGGCGGAATGACTCAAGCCTTAGGATATGCTGTTTGCGAAGAGATGCGCTACAATGAAAAAGGGGAAGCGCTTGAACGCGATTTGGACCGGTACCATATTTTCCGCGCCGATGAAATGCCGGAGCTGACCACAATTTTTGTGGAAACATTTGAGCCAAGCCATCCATTTGGAGTCAAAGCTGTTGCAGAAATTCCGATGGATGGGGTTGCACCTGCTGTGGGAAACGCTGTGCGGGATGCAATTGGTATAGATATTGATGAAATTCCAATTACACCCGAAAAAGTATGGCAAGCATTAAAGCAAGGATTATGATAACTATCACCCTTCGGATCGGCCTTGTAAAATCCAATTTGGATTTATTGCAAATGAATGATATTTTAGACAGGAAAGATATTTTAAGGTACCCAACCCCTCAAGTTGAGCCCTCTGGGGGCATTAATTCCGATGGTAAAGTTGGCTCATTTGTCGCGCCCAATTTGGTCGCGATATTGTTTTTATATTTCTCCCAGCTTCATAGCACATCGCACTCAGATTTGCTATTACTAGGTACTGGGGTCATTGTTCTTAGCGTAATTTGGATCCTTACAAACATGGGGAGCAGATAAATATATGGTCACCAGTAAGCAGGCGAAAGAAGCTATTTGGGATAATGAAGCACACTTCAGACAAATTGCTGAGGCGGTTGATCATGTCTTCACTATTTCAGATGTCAAGACTCGGACAGTCCTTTATGTCAGCCCCGCCTATGAAAAGATATGGGGAAGGTCATTGGATGAGCTCTATCGAGATGGCACACAGTGGGATGAGGGCATTCACCCGGACGACCGCCCGCGGGTCATATCAGCCTGGGATAAATTGATCAACAATGGCAGCCAATTTGATGAAGAATATCGTGTCATTCATACCGATGGCTCAATGCGCTGGGTTCGCGGTCAACAATACCCAGTTCATGATGAGGGCGGCCAGGTCAATCGAATTGCTGGCATCCTCCAAGACATAACTGAAAAGGTTGAAGCGCTGGAGGCCTTGCGCGAGAGTAAAGAGCGTTTCCGTCAAATTACCGAGGGGATTAATGATGTTTTTGTCGTAACTGATGAAAAGACAAAAGATGTGATTTATGTTAGTCCGGCCTATGAAACAATCTGGGGACGGCCGGTGGAAGAGCTTTACAAAGATGTCCGGCAATGGGATGAGGGTATTCACTCAGATGACCGTTTGGGGTTGGAAAATTTTTGGGAAAGAATGAACAAAGAAGGTTATTTCGAAGAGGAATACCGGGTAGTACGCCCGGATGGCACTATGAGTTGGTGCCAAACCCGACAATATCCGATACGTGACGAGAGTGGCAATATCATTCGCGCTGCAGGGATTGTCCAGGATATCACTGAGCGTAAACGGGTAGAAGATGAGTTGGAAAAAAGCCAGACTCTCTATCGTCAGGCAGAAGAAATGGGAAAACTAGGGCATTGGGAGTGGGACCATATAAAGGATAGGATGATTTCCTGCTCAGAGCAATATGCTCGGATTTATGAATTGACGGTAGACGAAGCAATAAATAATTTCACAAGCTCTGAAGCGATACTCAGACAGGTCCATCCAGATGACCGAGCACAATATGAAAAATTAATAGATGCTTCAGAAGAACAACACAAAGGAATAGATCACGAATTAAGGATTATCACTCGTTCTGGCGACGTACGCTATATTCATCTGCGCAGTGAGTTTGTACTTGATGAAAAAGGAAAAATCATCAGGTCCTTTGGGACAGAACAAGACATCACTGCACAAGCGCAGCAACAAGAGCAACTGCAAGAAAGCCAGACTAAACTTCGCGCTACTTTAAACTCCATCGGCGATGCCGTCATTTCCACAGACACCAATGGGTTTATCGTCAATATGAATCCGGTCGCCGAGGACCTGACCGGTTGGAAACTTTCAGATGCGCAAGGTAAAGCACTGACCAAGATCTTCAAAATCGTCAATGCTAAAACAAATAAACGAGCCGATAATCCCGTCAAACAGGTTCTTACAAGCGGGAAAATAATAGGCTTAGCGAATCATACTATTCTGATTGCAAAGAATGGAAATGAATTCCAAATTGCTGACTCAGCTTCTCCTATTAAGGATAGTCAGGGCACAATCATCGGCGTGGTTCTGGTCTTTCGGGATGTCACCGAAGACTATCGCGTACGGGAAGAATTACAAGAAAGCGAGGCACGCTTTAAGCAAATTGCTGATGTTATTGAGGAGGCGTTCGTAATATCCGATATAAAGACCGTGGCTATCTTGTATGCCAGCCCAGCCTTCGAGAAGATATGGGGGCGACCCGTCAGTAAATTGTATGAAGATATTAAACACTGGAATGAAGGGATTCACCCTGATGATCGTCCGAAAACGAAGAAAGCCTGGAAGCGAATGATAAAGACCGGCGAGCGCTTTGATGAGCAATATCGAGTGATTCGGCCGGACGGGACTATCCGTTGGGTTCGCAGTGAGCACTACCCGATCTTTGATGAGAGTGGGAAGGTCTATCGGGTCGCGGAGGTTGTCCAAGATATTACTGAGCGCTTGGAGGCCGAGGAAGCACTGCGAGAGAGCGAGTCTCGCTTCAAGTTGCTTGCAAATGAAATTGATGATGTATTCGTTGTATCTGATACCTTGACTGACACTTTCCTTTATGTCAGCCCGGCATTCGAGAAAATTTGGGGCCGACCAGCAAATGAGATGTATGATGATCCTAGAAAATTAGACATTGGAATTCATCCCGATGATGTAAAGCATATCCAGGATGAATGGGCACGGATGAAAAAGGACGGGAGACAGTATGAGAAGGAATTCAGAGTGGTACGCCCGGATGGCTCTATTCGCTGGATACGTGGGCGTTGGTTCCCGGTCCGCAACGAGAGCGGCCAAGTCTATCGCGTTGCAGAGATAAATCAAGACATTACCAACCAAAAAGAAACCGCACTTGCCTTAAGGGAAAGTGAGGAAAGATTTCAACAACTTGCAGATAAGATCGAAGACGTATTCATTTTAACGGATGTTGATAAATGGATTATATTGTTTGCCAATCCGGCGTTTGAAAAGATTTGGGGACGCTCAGTACAAGACCTTTATGAAGATGGTGAAAAATATAACCGGGGAATTCACCCCGACGATCTAAAGCGCGTCCAAAAGGCATTTAGGGATGTAGCCCGGCGTGGAGCCTTACTCATGGACGAGGAATATCGCGTGATTCATACTGACGGATCAGAGCGTTGGGTTCGCTCCCGAGCCTACCCCATCCATAATGAGAATGGGAAGGTCTATCGCATGGCGGAGATCGTTCAAGATATCAATGCCCGCAAACAGGCGGAATTAAAGTTGCAAAGAAGTCAGGCTCTATATCGGCAGGCAGAACGCATGGGCAAATTGGGTCATTGGGAATGGGACCATCTAAATAACCGGTTAGTTTCCTGCTCAGACCAGTTTGCGCGGATTTATGAGATGACTGTGGAAGAAGCATTGAAATTTTTCTCACACAAAAGGTCGGAATTAAACGTTATTCATCCCGATGACCGGGAGCGATACGAGCAATACCTACATGATTCTGAGGAACAAGCGGTAGGAATTAATATTGAATTCAGGATTATCACTAAGTCGGGCAACCTGCGCCATGTTTATCAACAGAATGAGGTTGTTCTGAATGGAGAAGGTAAGATCACCAGGTCTTTCGGGACAGAACAAGACATCAGCGCCCGCAAGCAGGCGGAAGAAGCATTAGTCCGTCGGGCCGAGGAATTGGCCGCATTATATAAGACCTCACTGGAAATTGGCGCCCAAACTGATTTAAAAACTTTACTGAACACAATCATACACAGTGGAACCGACTTGGTGAACGCCTCAGCTGGAGGTATTTTGTTATTGGAACCTGACGGAGAGTCACTCAAGCTGACAGCAGCATATAATCTGGTCAACCATCCCAAACACCTAATTCTTTACATGGGGGAAGGTGTAGCAGGCCGGGTCGCTGAGAGTGGTCAACCGCTAGCAATATCAGATTATCAAAATTGGGCCGGGCGTATTCCTGCCTTATCGGATGCAACCATACAACGAGTTGTATGTGTCCCTTTGAAACTTGGCCAAGACATCATCGGTGTATTAAGTGTATCGGATGATGTAAAAAATGATCCATTTAATGAGAACGATGTCCAGGTGCTCAGTTCGTTTGCTGCCCAAGCTGTAATTGCCATCGATAATGCACGGTCTTTTGAACGCATTCAACAGTCCACAAAAGAGATGACGATGCTATTCCATGGCAGCCAAACTCTCAGTAACGAATTACATGGTGTTGAAGACATCGCAAAAATTAGTGCCAATTTATTCATTGAAATGATCCCTACGTTCAGTAATGCTTATCAATATCCTGAATGTGAAATATCTCTGTTTGATCCTGAGAAAAATACCCTGCGAGTTATAGCTTCATTTTCCTTAGAAGATGATGAAGTGACAATTCGCGAGGATAAAGAAGAAATTGGCCATGTGTACTCTTGTGAGGGATACCCCGCCACCATGCACGCCCTAGAAAACCTGTTACCTCTGACTGTTCGTGCCAGTGATCCCAAAGCCGATCCGGCAGAATTAGCATTCTTGAAAGAACATGAAATGGCCTCTGTTGTGGCCTTGCCGTTGGTAGTTAAAGGAAAAGCCATTGGTCTGGTCGAACTCAATAGCTATGATAAAGAGCTAAAACTAACCCAAGCAGAAATAAACCTGGCTATGACTCTTGCAAACCAGGCAGCGGTGGCTATAGAAAACGCGCTGGTATTTGAGGAGCTGAACCAAGCACAAAGTTACATCACAAACATCATCAATTCCATGCCATCCGTTTTGGTAGGTGTGGATGCTGATGGAAATATAACGCAATGGAACGATGAAGCACACCGAAAAACAGGACTATCAGCCAAACAAGCGTTCGGCCTTCCACTCGGTGATGCATTTCCGCGCCTAGAATATGAAATGGATCGCGTACATAAAGCTATGAAGACGCTAGAAGTGCAATCGAATAACCATCGGGAATACGAAGTGGATGGCCATACTCATTACGAAGATATAACTGTATATCCTTTGATTGCCGAGGGGATGTCTGGAGCAGTCATCCGCGTGGATGATGTTACGGAACAAGTCCGACTTGAAGAAATGATGATCCAAAGCGAGAAAATGCTCTCTGTTGGTGGATTGGCGGTTGGGATGGCCCACGAAATAAACAACCCCTTAGCTGGGATGGTACAAACTGCCAGTGTGGTTAAAAATCGGTTAAGTCAAAATATTCCAGCTAACAGAACTGCTGCCTTAAAAGCTGGCACAACAATAGAAGCAATCCGCGAGTATATGGAGAGCCGCGGAATTCCACGAATGCTGGAAGCAATCAACGAGTCTGGTGGCCGTGCAGGCAGCATCGTAGACAACATGCTTAGCTTTGCACGCCGGGGTAACACAGTAATCTCATCTATCGATATGCCAGAACTGCTTGAAATGGCCCTGGAATTAGCCGCCACTGACTACGATTTGAAAAAACAATATGATTTTAAAAACATCGAGATAGTAAAAGAATACGAAGCAGACCTACCTTTGGTGCTATGTGAAGGGAACAAGATCCAGCAAGTGTTGTTGAATATCCTGCAAAATGGGGCCCAAGCTATGCAAGAGAATTTTAAGCTTGAGCCTGGCAAAACCCCACGCTTTATCCTACGGTTGGCAAAAGAAACAAAAAATGAGCAATTAAAAATAGAAATAGAGGATAACGGCATCGGCATGGATGAATATACTCGAAAAAGAGTGTTTGAACCTTTCTTTACAACCAAACCAGTCGGCGAAGGTACCGGCTTGGGATTAAGCGTATCCTATTTTATTGTTACGGAAAATCACGGTGGCCAAATGGATGTGGAATCGGAACCTGGCAAAGGCACGACTTTCATTGTCCGCTTGCCGTTTGAGAAAGGTTAAGACGAGGAATAAAACCTTGAGACTCATTTTACTAGTCCTTGACATTTGTCTTACAACTTCAAGAAATGAAGTATATTAAATGTTAATAAATGCCCGATTATTAGATTGCTGTAAGTGACGATGTTTGATTTCTAATTTTTCCTATATCGCCGCATAAGTTGTGCAAGAAGGAAGAGATTATGAATAATAAGCGAGCCCTTCAAATATTTGGAAACCGCGGACATGATGGTGTCGCCAGACGACTTACCAGTAGTTGGCCTTGGTTGACAAGAGATAGGATGAGCAAACAAAAGACCGGTCGTCATCTCCCGGGGCAGATCCTGTCAGCTCCTGTGCTTATTACCAGTCTCTTCACCGTTTCGATCTTCACTCAGATCATCATTGATGATAATCCTGCAAACTTCAGCTATCTACTTTCCTACCTCACTTTGGGCCTGATTCTGCCAAGTGTTTTGCTCACTTTAAACCATATTATTATCCTAGCGCTGATTGATATTGGGGGCGTGTTAATACTGCCAGGGATTCTCCCAGAAATAACATTCTTTGAAGTTATTCCACCGTTTGTATTTCTCTCACTTTCAATCGGTCTCGTATTGCTCACTGTAAACCAAAGGAACAAATCTAGGATAAATCGGAAGGCTGATTCGCGTAAGGGCGAAAGCGATTTTGGAGCAAATTCCGAAGGTCCAAATCAGACCGAACGTGCTTTGCAAGCAAGTGAGGCAAATTTGCGGGCCACGCTAAATTCTATAGGAGATGCGGTTATTTCTACTGACATCCAGGGAAAGATCGCCAACATGAATCCGGTGGCGGAACAATTGACAGGCTGGAATCTGGCCGAGGCACAGGGCAAAGCGCTGACCAAAGTTTTCAAGATCGTCAACTCCCAAACAAAAAAACCGGCTGTTAACCCGGTCGGCAAAGTGCTCGAAAGTGGCAAATTTGTTGGCCTGGCCAACCACACCATGCTGATCGCCAAGGATGGGGCCGAATATCAGATTGCCGACTCGGCTGCGCCGATAATAAATGAGACTGGCGCTACTACAGGTGTGGTTCTGGTCTTCCGAGATGTGACCGAGGAGTATCGTATGCAGGAAGCTTTGCGTGAGAGTGAAGCGCGCTTCCAACAAATTAGTGAGGTGATTGAGGATGTGTTTCAGATATCGGAATTGAAGACAGGGGATATCCTGTTTGCCAACCCGGCTTTCGAGAAGATCTGGGGACGACCGGTGCAGGAGCTTTATGAGGATGGCGGGTTGTGGGACGAAGGTATTCACCCAGATGATGTCAAACGTATTCAGATAATCTGGGGGCGAATGGTAGAACTGGGAAACAGTTATGATGAGGAATACCGGGTGATCCGCCCCGACGGCTCCATGCGCTGGGTCCGGGACCGAACGTACCCAATCCGCGATGAGAGTGGCCAGGTCTATCGCACGGTGGGGATTGCCCAAGACATCACTGAGCGTAAACTCTCAGAAGAAGCCCTGCTAAAAAACCAGGCTCTTTATCGCCAGGCGGAACAAATTGGCCATATGGGTTACTGGGAGTGGGACGAAGTAGAAGATGGGTTAATTGCCTGTTCGGAACAGTACGCCCATATTTTTGAAATGACCGTTGACGAAATCCTCGCTGTTACATCAAGTTCTGAATTGGACTCTGAGTTTATCCACGAGAATGATCGCGAGCGCTATAAACAAGTCATGGACACTAAGATTGCGCTTAAAGAAGGATGGAACCTTGAATACCAGATCATCACCCGGACAGGTAAGGTGGTTTACGTGCACGAGTTAGGAGAGCCTGTGTTTGATGAACATGGCATATTTGTTCGGTCTATTGGAACACTTCAGGACATTACTGAGAGTAAATTGGTGGAAGAAAAGTTGCTAAAAAGCCAGGCCCTCTTTCGCCAGGCGGAGCTCATGGGAAAAATAGGTCACTGGGAATGGGACTATCAAGATGACAGGATGGTTTCCTGCTCGGAACAGTTCGCCCGGATTTATGAGATGACTGTGGACGAAGCGCTGAAATATTTCTCGAACAGTAAAGCTGTAGTGAGCTTAGTACTTCAGGAAGACCGGGAATGGTTCAATCAGTCCTATCAGGATTCTTTAGAACAACGGAAAGGACATGAAATTGAATTCAGGTTAATCACCCACTCAGGTGCCATACGCCACATTCATTCAGTAAATGAGCGAGTGGTGAATGATCAAGGTGAAATTATCAGTGGCATCGGGACTATCCAGGACATCACCGAACGGGTAGAGGCCGAGGCGGCCTTGAAGGAGAGCGAAGTGCGCTTCCAACAACTCGCAGAGGCTGTTGATGAGGTATTCGTTATTTCTGACGTGAAGCAAAATTCTGTCATATACGCCAACCAAGCATATGAGCAGATTTGGGGAAGAACCTTGAAGGAGCTCTACGATGATAGCAATCAATGGGATGCGGCAATTCATCCAGATGATCTTCCGCAAACAAAAAAAGCATGGGCGCGCTTGATTGAGCATGGCGAACGCTATGAGGAGGAATATCGGGTCATACGACCGGACGGCTCCCTCCGTTGGGTGCGCAGCAAACAAACCCCTGTGCTTAATGAAAGCGGAAAGATTTATCGCTTCGCTGGGATAGTCCAAGACATCACCGAGCGAGTACAGGCTGAAAAATACCTTTCCAACATCATCAATTCGATGCCCTCTGTACTTGTGGGAGTGGATTCTGATGGCAAGATTACCCAATGGAATAGCGAGGCACAACGGGCCACAGGCTTGTTACCCGAGCAAGCTGTTGGACAGCCGCTCAACCAAGCGATTCCACGCTTAGCCTCAGAGATGGAACGGGTGCGAGAGGCCATGAAATTGAGGCAAGTGCGCACGGATCCGAGACGAGCATACAAGGAAGATGGCCAAACCCGTTATGAGGAAATAACGGTCTTCCCACTAATTGCCAACGGAGTTGAGGGTGCGGTTATCCGTGTGGACGATATCACCGAACAGGTACGCTTGGAAGAGTTAATGATTCAAAGTGAGAAGATGCTCTCTGTTGGTGGACTGGCGGCCGGTATGGCTCACGAAATCAATAATCCTTTGGCAGGCATGATGCAAACCGCCAATGTACTCAGCAATCGATTAAGTGAGGATCTTCCAGCCAACGAGAAAGCAGCGCAAGAGGCTGGCACTTCAATGGAAGCTATTCGCGCTTTTATGGAGAGTCGCGGTATTCCGCGCATGTTGGCAGCTATCAACGATTCGGGCCGACGGGTGGCAGAAATTGTGGACAACATGCTCAGCTTCGCTCGTAAAACCGATTCTTCCATTTCATCGCATAATATGTCAAAGTTAATGGATAAAACTTTAGACCTAGCTGCTACCGATTATGATCTGAGAAAGCGGTATGATTTCAAGGTAATTGAAATTGTGAAAGAATACGAGGCAGACCTGCCCAAGGTACTCTGCGAATCCGCCAAGATACAGCAGGTGTTTTTGAACATCTTACGTAATGGTGCTCACGCTATGCAAGACGCGGCCAATAATGATGAAGAAGGGCAGCGTCATGTGAAAAAATCGCGGATGTCGATCAGAATATCACATGAAAAGGAATCTGATATGCTGCGGATCGAGATCGAAGATAACGGGCGCGGTATGGACGAGGCTACACGCAAACGAGTATTTGAACCATTTTTCACAACCAAATCAGTCGGCGTGGGTACAGGTCTGGGGTTGAGTGTTTCCTATTTCATCATCACCGAAAATCATGGCGGCCGACTGGATGTGGTCTCTGAACCAGGCAAAGGCTCAAATTTCATTATTCGCCTACCAGTTGATTTTAAGGAGTGAACTTTGAAAACCATATTGATACTCGACGATGAAGAGGTCCTGAGAGATGTGTTTATGGCTTTTTTCGAGGATCGCTTGTGGCAACCTCTCCAAGCAAGTAGCGCTGAAGAAGCACTTGAGATTCTGAAGAAGGAAGCACCGGCGGCCGTTTTGGTCGATATTCGTTTGCCTGGGATGGGTGGCGACGAATTTATCCGTACCGCCCTCAAACTGAAACTTGAGACCGCTTTCATTATTTGCACCGGTTCACCAGATTATTTTCTGCCCCCCGATTTAATCGAAATCCCCAATGTTTCTGAACGCTTATTTATTAAACCAATTATGCAGCTCGAAGATCTAGAAAAGGAAGTTCTACGAGTCGTCCAAAGAGTCGAAAAACCGGAATCTGAAAATGAATAACTCCAGTCCTCCGGTTAAAGTGCTCATCATCGAGGATGAGGAAGCAATCCGGATGAGCTTTGCTGATTATATGGAAGATCGGGGTTTCGAGGTCCTAATCGCAGAAAATGGTCGCATCGGCATAGAAGTCCTTAAACAAAAGCAACCAGATATTGTGCTCGTGGATTTGCGTATGCCAGAAATGAACGGGCTTGAATTTATGATAATGGCTAAGCCTATCGCGCCAGATGTGCCAGTGATCGTGATTTCGGGCGCAAACAGGATAGATGAAG
Organism: Anaerolineae bacterium; assembly: GCA_030123675.1. Taxonomy (GTDB): domain Bacteria; phylum Chloroflexota; class Anaerolineae; order Anaerolineales; family Villigracilaceae; genus JAABUE01. The sequence continues at coordinate 33,187 of JASJYH010000002.1, forward strand.
TGGTTAAGGCGCAACAGCTTGGATCCTCAGATTACCTTGTCAAACCAGTAAATGAATTGTCCTTGTTGGGGTTTGCCGTGGATAAAGCTCTGGAAAGGGCGCGATTGATACAAGAAAATCGGAAGTATCAAAAAGACCTGGAAGAGTTAGTTCAAGTAAGAACCGCAAATCTTGAAAAAGCCAATCTCAAGTTGGCCGAAAGCGAGGAAAGATATCGGTTATTGGCCGAGAACGCACTGGATTTCATTTGGAAAATCAATATGGATATGAATTTTGTTTACGCTAGCAACTCCGTATCGGAATTGTTAGGCTATTCACCAAATGAAATCTTGAAAATGAACAATAAGGATATTTACACTCCAAAAGAATATAAGAAGGTTAAAAAGATTATCACGAAGGAGCTTTCCAAGGAAGCTCCCCATTATGGAATTACATTTCAATCATTTCATCAGCATAAAGATGGACGGGAGATACCTGTCGAGATCAGTGCGAAAATAATCTACGACGACAACTGGAAACCTATTTCGATCCAGGGTTCTACATATGATCTCACGGAACGCCTCCAGGCAGAGCAACAGTTGCGCCTCCAAGCTACCGCGCTAGAATCTGCTGCGAACGCGATTGTAATAACAAACAGGACAGGTTCGATAGAATGGGTAAACCCAGCATTTACGGAGCTGACAGGATACAAAGGTCCCGAAAGTCTGGCGCGCAACTTACGCGAACTTGTTCGCTCAGATTTGCAAGATGATGCGTTTTATAATGAAATGTGGGAGACTGTTACGCAAGGCAAAGTGTGGCATGGGGATCTGGTCAACCGCCGGAAAGACGGGAGTTTATATATAGAAGAACAAACCATTACACCGGTGCATAATACAAAGGGAGATATTACTCATTTCGTAACTATCAAACAAGATATCACGGACCGAAAAGAATATGAACAGGAACTGGAAACAGTGGCTGCGGTTAGCGCTGCTTTACGAGGCGCCACAACTCGCTCAGAGATGTTGCCTGTTATTCTCGACCAACTGCTCACTCTACTAAATGTTGAAGGCGCAAACATAGTAATGAGCAACGGGGCCAGCGGTGAGATGGTCACTGAATTGGGACGCGGAGTGTGGGCGTCCCTTACTGGAATGCACATTCCGGCTGGCTCCGGTGTAAGCGCCAAGGTATTAAGGGATGGTAGTCCATATCTGAATAATAATGCTATTAACGACAAAAACTTCTACCGCCCGATCGCGCTAGAAGTTTGTACCGCTATAGCCGGGGTACCCTTAAAAGTTGGGGATTATCCAAATGGTGTGTTGTGGATCGGTAGCTCCCGCCCCCTGAGTGAACACCACCTTCGGCTGCTCACGGTCATTGCTGATATGGCAGCCAACGCATTACACCGTGCAGATTTATTCAATGATCTGGAACGTACGAACGAAGAATTAATCCAGTCTTATGATGCCACTATTGAAGGCTGGGCCCGAGTCCTTGAGCAGCGTGACCTTGAAACAGAAGGACATAGCAAGCGGGTGGCCGAACTATCCATGCGATTGGCGACCAAGGTTGGAATAAATGATGAAGAGCTCATTCATGTCCGGCGTGGTGCACTCTTACACGACATCGGAAAAATTGGTATTCCCGATATCATTTTGCATAAGACTGGGGCGCTCACAGAAAAAGAATGGGAAGAGATGCATGGACATCCGAAATACGCGCATGATTGGCTTTCAACCATCGAATTCCTCCAACCAGCGCTGAATATTCCATATACCCATCACGAGAAATGGGACGGGACTGGCTATCCGCGTGGTTTGAAAGGTAAGGATATCCCGCATGAGGTGCGCGTCTTCTCAATTGTGGACGTATGGGATGCGCTGCGGTCGGATAGACCTTACCGAAAGGCTTGGTCTAATAAAAAAGCCCTAGAATATATCCAGGATCAATCTGGAAAACACTTTGATCCCAAGGTAGTAAAGGCTTTTTTAGACATTATCAAATCAAATGGAATAGAAAAGTCAACATAAAGGATATATTCAAGTCTCACGTTTGCTTTCAAGCTTTAATGCCATAAATATTTCTCTATAATCAAAGAAACCTATTCATCTTACACTGAGGGGATACCATAAATCCAAATCTTGTTTAACAAAATCTATAGCTTAAAAAAATAGCAAGATATAATTATCCAATGACGAATATTATTACCTGGTTACAAATACATCTTGGGATTGACTCGTTGATTCAGGAAAAAGTGTTCATCTCAGTCATGATCGCTGCCTCATTATGGATGATCCACCGGCTGTTGTTCAAAAGCATAATCGACCGAATAAAAGATCCAGACCGGCGCTACCAGTGGAAAAAATCACTTGGGTACACTTTTTCAACATTGGGCGTACTAACAATTGGGCTTGTTTGGATTGAAGGTATGCAATCAGCTGCCACCTACTTGGGCCTAGTTTCCGCGGGTATAGCCATAGCACTAAAAGACCCGATCACCAATATAGTCGCCTGGGGATTTATCCTTTGGCGGAAGCCATTTGAAGTCGGGGATCGAATCGAAATTGGTCCCTTTTCAGGAGACGTAGTTGATCAACGTATTTTCCAATTTTCTATGATGGAAATTGGCAACTGGGTCGATGCAGACCAATCCACAGGGCGTATCTTACACATCCCCAATGGTATGATTTTCACCCAAGGTGTTGCTAACTTCACACACGGCCCAGATTTCATTTGGAACGAGGTTCCTGTATTAATCACTTTTGAAAGCGATTGGGAAAAGGCCAAAGGAGTATTACAGAAAATTGCAGATTTGCATGATATCTCTCAGGATGACAATGCAGCTGAAGAGTTTGAGAGTGCAGCGCGTAAGTTTTTGTTAAAGTATGATAAATTAACCCCTACTGTTTATACGAATGTATTGGATTCAGGTGTAATGCTCACAATCCGGTATTTGTGTAAACCACGCCAACGCCGTGTGAGCGTACAAATTTTATGGGAAGATATATTGCGTGCTTTTGCTCAGCATGCTAATATTGACTTAGCATACCCAACCACCCGTTTCTACACAATACCCTCTTCTGAACTTAAAGCTTCTTAAGGGAAAATTATGCCAGACACCTTACTAGAGCGCTACAACTATGATGAATTTATTCCTTCCAAATTTAAACCATGGATGCGCTTCACTAAAAGCCCGACTCTTGGTAGTCAATCACCCAACTTCGCTCTTTGGGATTTGGATGAGCAAGAAACAAACCTGAGTGCTGTTATTAAGTCTAATTTATTTACAGTCGTGGAGTTCGGGTCATTCACTTGACCATACTGTGGGTTGGCGGCGCCAGCCATGAATGAGATTGCAGAACGTTTTGCGAAACACAATATTGGGTCTTTATTTTTATATACCCATGAGGCACATCCCGGCGAACATTATCCTCACCTAACCAGCATGGAGCAAAAATTTCGCCACGCCCGCGACCTGCGAGATGTGTTGAAGGTTTCACGCCCGATCTTGGTTGATGCTTTGGACGGTGCTTGCCATCGTACATTTGGGTCCATGCCCAACATGACCTGGATCTTTAACCGGGCTGGCATGCCGATTTACAAATCAGATTGGACCGACTCTAACAGCGTTGCCAATGCACTGGATTATTTCGTTGATGTAGCTGGTCGACGTAAGAATGAACCGCTTGCACCTTTCAATGTAGAACGCCTGGATTTTCGCAAACAAAACAGCGCAGCATTTTTTGAAGGATTGGAGCGTAATGGGCCGAAAGCCGTAAAGGAATTCGAGGCCGCTTTCGGGCGTTAATATGACCCAAATTTACGTTATCGGACACATTAACCCAGACACTGATTCAATTGCTTCGGCGATCGGATACGCCTGGTATTTGCGTGAAAGTGAAGGTGTCGATGCTGTCGCGGCCCGTGCAGGTGCCCTTAATCCGCAAACGGCTTGGGTTTTAAAAAAACTGAGCATTGACTTACCATTATTATTAAATGACGCTTCTCCGCGTTTTGAAGCCGTTACCCGCAGGCTAGACTCAGTCACGCCTGAATCTCCCCTGAGGGATGCCTGGGCAATCGCCTCACGCACCTGGGGAGTTGCTCCCGTTATCGAAGAAGATGGTACACCGTTTGGCCTGATTACTGGATCCAGCCTGTTCGCATATTTAAGTCAGGCGCTTGGACCACACCCTCGGATGCAGGAAACGCCGCTCTCAGAGATATTGGCACATCCTTGTAAGGATGTTTGCGACACAGATGTACCCAAGTTCAAAGTATACAGCCGCATTCGGGATGCATTAAACCAGATTCTCAGAGAAGATCGCGACGATTTTTGGGTAATCGAAAAATCTGGCCAATATGTCGGCATTTGCCGCCAACGGGATGTGCTAAACCCACCCCGCTTGAAGGTCGTCTTGGTTGATCACAACGAACCCAGCCAGGCACTTGCTCACCTCGAAGACGCAGAAATAGTCGAAATTCTCGACCATCACCGATTGGGAAACCCATCTACGCATACGCCTATTCGCTTCAAAGTAGACCGGGTAGGCAGCACCAGCACATTGATCTCCGAACAGATTGAAAAAGCCGGCCTATCGGCGCCTCCTGAAATCGCTGGGTTGCTGCTGGCTGGCTTACTTTCTGATACACTTATTCTTAGCTCCCCAACAACCACCGACCGGGACACAAATGCTGCCGACCGATTGGGACGCTGGGCATTTATCAAGAATAGTCCTCTGGCTGGTGAGAAAGTCACATCTTATGGCGAGCAGATAGTAAGCGCCGGTGCGGGGCTTGCATCCCGGGAACCTGATGAAATTGTCAGGTCTGATCTAAAACAGTACGATTCGGGTAATTTCAAGTTCGCCATCGCTCAAGCGGAAGTGACCGATTTGGTCCAATTGACTGAGCACCTAGATCAACTGAAGGACGCTCTCTCCACATTACGGGATAAACACGCCTTAGACTTTGCGATGTTAATGGTCACAGATGTAGTGCGCGGATCCACCCGTTTAATTATCAGCCATGAACCGCCTGAGCTAAGCGATCTGCCCTACCCAAAACAACCAGACGGTACACGTCGTGCCAAAGGTGTCGTTTCAAGAAAGATACAGCTTCTTCCAGTAGTTTTAGGATTGTTAGAAAGGTAAGGTACATATGACAAAAACGCCTGACAACCAACTTAGTGAAATGGTACGTGCCGTGAGCCGGACTTTCGCAATTTCTATTGAACGACTTCCATCAACGTTGGGGGAGGCAGTAGGTTTGGCTTATTTATTGTTCCGAGTCTCGGATTGTCTCGAAGATAATGAGGCCTTGTCCGCAAAGCACAAAGCAGAGCTCTTGCGCTTATGGGCACAGGTGTTGGTCGGCTCCATGCCCGTTAAATCGCTAACATCTGCAATATCACATTTGGATGAAAGTGATCCTCAAGTATATGTTGCCCAACATGCGGAACAGATACTAGAAGAACTTCATCGACTTCCAGGTGAAATCCAAAAAATTATTTTTGGTCATGCTAATAAAACCTCCTTGGGCATGGCACGTTGGCAAGAGCAAGGTCCTGTTGTCAATACAGAAGAAGAAATGGACGACTACATGCACCAAGTAGCAGGGCGCGTCGGCTATCTGCTAACCGACCTCTTTGGATGGCATTCACCCGCCCTACTTGAGCGAAAATCCGACCTTATGCCCCTCTCTCGTCATTTTGGCTTAGCTTTACAAACAGTCAATATCATTCGCGGATTAAGAAAGGATTATGAACGTGGTTGGGTTTATGTACCACGGACATTTTACGAACCGCTTGGACTTACCCGTGACAGTTTATTTGTGCAGGAGAATCACAGCCAAGCCTTACAAGTCATTACCCGTCTGGCTGACAAAGCCGAAATGCATTTGTTGCATGGGCTAAAATATATAACAAGTATTCCTAGGAATCATTATGGGATTCGATTGGCCTGTATGTGGCCACTATTTTTCGCACTTCAAACTCTAACCATAAGTCGAGATAATGTGCATGTGATTATCGATGAAACGAAAATCACCCGCTCAGATGTAATCGATATCATGCGAAAAACAACCCTAATGGGTTGGTCAAATCATTGGCTTAGGCGCTACTATAACGACATTCAAACGGTCGAGCCAATTCCCTGAACTGGTTAAATCATTTTAATTTACCTACATGACCAACATTTTTCAAGCTCTCTCAGAACTTGAATCTCAGAGTGTTTCTGCCGCGCTTTGTACAATAGTCCGCAGCCAAGGATCCACACCCCGTCACACGAATAGTAAGATGCTGGTCTACGAAGATGGGAGTTTAATCGGCACTGTGGGAGGTGGAGAACTTGAAAGCCGGGTTTTAGCAGCCGCGAAGCAAGCCCTGATTGATGGAAACTCCATCTTATTGGAATACAAACTAGCCGATCCAAATCGAGGCGATCCTGGCGTTTGCGGTGGCACCGTGGAGGTGTTTGTGGAACCAATTCTCCCAGCCCATACAATAGTGATTATCGGTGGTGGTCATGTCGGCAAAGCTGTGGCCCATTTGGCCAAGTGGTTAGGTTTTCGTGTGGCAGTCTCTGATGATCGGCCTGAATTTCTAACACCAGCTGCCAACCCCGATGCAGATGTTTTCTATGAATGCAAGCTGGAAGACCTACCTCAGAAAATAAACATCACCAATCGGACTTATCTGATATTGACAACCCGCGGTGTCATAGTGGATGCTCCCGGGTTACCTCCCTTGCTTGATTCCGATGCAGCCTTTATAGGCGTAATAGGCTCGAAAAGACGCTGGAAAGTGACTGTAGATAAGCTTAAAGAGTTGGGGATTACAAAGGAAAAAATCGCCAAGGTCCACTCACCGATTGGGCTTGAGTTGCAAGCTGAAACGCCGGAAGAGATCGCTGTGAGTATCATGGCTGAGATTTTAATGCTGCGTAACGGGGGTTCCGGGAAATCTATGAATGTTTAATCGAACCCATTGGATCAGGACAGATCCGAGAATTGATAACACCCGATATGATAAGGCTAGATATAGTATTCTTACAAAGTTCTTGATCCTCTAATATCCTTCGGATATAATGAAATTGTCCCAGCCAAACGAATAAGGAGTGAGATATGGCAAGAGTATTTGATGTTATTGAATACCCTGACGAAAAGTCGGGTGAGATTGTCCATCGCTTCCCCGAAAAGGGTGATGCCGATTATAGAATTGGTTCGCAGGTCATTGTCCGGGAATCGCAAAAAGCAGTCTTTTTTCGGGATGGCGCCGCTCTAGATGTATTCGGTTCTGGTCGACATACAATTGCTACCGCCAACATCCCATTACTCACCAAAAAATTACAAGACATCTTCACCAGTGGTAAAACGGTGTTCCCTGCCGAAGTGTTCTTCGTGTCAATGAAGGAGTTTGCAAATCGAAAATGGGGCACCCCTCAACCGATCATCGTCCGTAACCCAGGCGTGGGGCTGGGTGTGGCCCTACTACAAGGCTTTGGAACGTATTCATTTCAGGTCGGAGACCCACAACAATTCGTAACCCAGATCGTAGGTGCTCAAGCCAGCTACCACACCGACGATATTGAAGACCGGCTGCGCACAATTTTACTTTCCATTTTATCGGATGTGCTCGGTGAGACTACTGAAGCCAAGAACGTGCTTGACTTGATTGGCCTGACCGAAGAATTAGGCGCGGCCGTGCGTGCCAAAGCGCAAGATGATTTCGAAGCTATCGGCCTGACAATCAAGTCTTTTTATATTGGCAACTTGAAGCCCTCAAGTAATTCTGCTCAAGAACTTCGTGATATGGGAATGCTCGATATGGCCACATACACACAATTACAAGCTGCGGACGCAATGCGTGATGCAGCTCAGAATCCAAGCGGAGGCGCAGGCCTAACCGCCGGGATCGGTGCCGGCATGGGCGTAGGCGACGCCATTCGCCAGGCTATCCAGCAACGACCTCCAGATGTACAAGGTGGCGCTCAAGCAGTAAAATCAGGTATCCGACCTGTGATGACCCCTGCAGAGGCTGCCGAAGTCTTACGCGTTTCAGAAGAAGATGTGATTGCAGCAATAGAAGAAGGTGGCCTGAAGGCGAAGAAACTTGGCAAAGCCTATCGAATCAGCGATGATGCATTAGAGGAGTTTTTGAACAGCTAAGCCTAAAACTAATAACCGTAAAGGACGCCCATCTGGGCGTCCTTTTGTTGTAACAATATCATTTACAAACTTTCTTAGAGGAGATTAATTTTGCCCGGCTGGCTCGAAACGACAATTCAAATACTGACAATCTTAACCATGCTCGTTGGATTGTTTGGATTAATCATACCCATATTTCCGGGAAATGTGATCATTTGGCTGGCGGCATTAATTTATGGTCTGATTTTCGGATTTGGAAATTCTGGTGGGATACTATTTGCCATACTCAGTGTCCTAATGCTGATTGCCGTGGCGGCCGATAATTTCATGATGGGCGCCAAAGCCCGCGAGCATGGTGCCAATTGGGGATCCATCATTTTGGCATTAATCGCCGGTTTGGTCGGTACCTTACTCTTACCTCCAATCGGTGGCCTAATCGCAGCACCAGTTTTGCTGTATTATTTGGAATACAGGCGCTTAGGGGACCCGAAAGCCGCCAGGAAGGTTGTAAAGGCCCTACTAATAGGCTGGGGGATGGCATTTGTTGTGCGTTTTGGGATTGGGATTGTAATGATCTTACTCTGGGGTTTCTGGGTTTATTTTGGATAGCATATTTGATAAACTCCATTGGCCTTTTTTTTCGATATTTTTCTTAATCCTAATCGGCTGTGATGTAAGCACGGACGTCCGGGATTGAGTCGAATCCAATATTTTTTATAAAGACGAAGTGGGAATTCTATTTAATAATAGCACAGAATGCCTCGGTGAATACACCCGCCCGGTTCAATCCAGCGAGGTATACGTCTCTCCCACAGGCAGCGACGAGAATAGCGGACATTCACCCGAAGAGTCCCTAGGTACGTTTGCATATGCTATTTGCAATTTGGAACCTGGTCAAACCTTTAATGTTTTGCCGGGCATCTACAACGATTCAGTGATTTTGGGAGCATTTGGCAATCCGGATCAGCCCATTACGATCCAAGGGTTCAGCAAAGGAGCTCAACTTCCAATCCTAGAAGGCGCTTCAAACCGGACCATGGGAATTGCTATCGTTGAAAGTACCAATATCGTAATCCAAAATTTGATCTTCCAAAATTACACAGACGAGGGTCTCCAAATTCTGGAGAGTTCCAACATAACCATTCGGGATATCCGATTCATTAACAACGGCCGCAACTCTATCGACCCCAACGCAGGCGGGGAAGGCTTTGGTATCAACGTGGATGGATCCAACAACATCCTTATCGAGCGCAACTTAGCTTTAGGTAATGGACCCAACCAGGAGCGTTGGAATAAGTTTGTTTTGGGTATGGGAATCAATACGTACGAAATGACAGATTCAATCATACGAGGCAATGTGGTCCAAAACACCATCGGGGGTGGGATTCTAATTGAGAATGGGAAAAATATCCTCGTGGAAAATAACCGGATTGCCCGTCCTGGCTGTCGGGCCAGGGAAATAAACGAGCTAGATGCAAACGGTGACTACTGGGATGGTGGCATTTGGGTGGATGGCAGCGTAAATATCACGCTGCGAAGTAATATCATCAGAGACAATCATGGTCCCGGCCTGAATCTAAGCGACGAGGACGTGCAATATCCAAACGCTTCAACCGGCTATCTTGTCGAAAACAACACCCTTACTGGAAACCTATTTGGTGTTTATGTGTGGAACTTTGGGACATGCCCTGCACCAGAAGAAGCTATTAAATTCCTTGACAATCGCATCGAAGACAATCTTGAACAGAATCTGTGGTGCGAATCATGGGTATGTGGTGAGGGGCAGCCCTGCGAATAAATTTTCCTAGGTGACCTGAACACGAGCTGATTTTATTCAGATAGATCGACCATTACATCGCTAATTGCGTCTAACACGTCCCCAGCCAAGACTGAAGCGGTGTTGCCCAATGCCTCAGCGGCAATCAGGCCTGCTTGGGCATGGATCCAAGCACCGGCCACAGCCGCCTCATACGAGTCCAATCCCTGAGCTAATAAACCAACAATCAAGCCGGCTAATACATCTCCTGTCCCGGCCCGTGCTAAGGCAGGCGAAGCGACTGGGATAATGGTGGCATGACCCTCTGGATTAGCAATGATGGTAAATGCGCCTTTCAGGACAACCACCTGCTTCCATTTCTTCGCGAACCGCAAGGCAACTCCCATCCGATCAGCTTGGACTTCCTCTTTGTCCAACCCGGTTAATTCGGCCATTTCACCAGGATGGGGAGTCAAAACCGAATCCGCGGGCAATAACTTGTCCCAATCATTCAGCTTTGCTACCAATTTCAATCCGTCGGCATCGATAACAAGGGGCGGTAACCGAGCACCCTCGTCATCATCGACTGGCTCTTGCTCCTGCAAAAACCCAATCCGCGCGGCGGCCTTTTTTGAGCCAGAATCGCCTGTCAGTAGTTGGTTCAAAAACTCTCGTGTTGTATCTTCCAGCCCAAATCCTGGACCGACCAATAATGCAGTCGCGGCCTCAAGGTTTTTCACGATGACATCATATGCTTCCCGCCCGATAAAACCGCGTTCGTGCGGCAGGGAGAGCCAGGTCGCTTCAGGAAAGTGGCCAGCCAATGCAGAGTGCAACATGGCCGGGATAGCCATGGTCACTAAGCCGGCACCCGAACGATAAGCAGCCCTCCCGGCCAGCAAGACTGCGCCTGCGTAATTGCCAGAACCAGCAGCGATCAGGGCTGTTCCAAACGTCCCTTTATGCGCCTCCAGCGGACGTTCGGGTAGCATTCCAGAAACCAGGCTGTCTTCCGCAACCTCGGTCTTGACGGAGGTTAAGGTAGGTAAATCATCAGGCAGGCCAATATCAACCACACTTAGATTTCCAACAAATTTATATGCAGGCAGTTTTAATAACCCTTTCTTGACAGCCGCCATTGTAACGGTCATATCTGCCGGGATGCACTGCTCTGCAGCCTCGCCAGTATCACAATCTATACCCGAAGGACAGTCTACCGCGATGACCTCAGGCGGGTCTTCCATGCCCTCTAGAATCTCGTTGACTGCCTCCAAGACATCCGATATATTGGCTTTTAGGGGTAGTTTGATTCCAGTACCCAACACGCCATCAAGCAGCAGATCCGAAGTTTCAATAAATGTTTTAAGAGAATTAAATTTGCTATCTTTTTCTGCGAAGAATATTTTTCCACCTGCGGCTTCAAATCGTTCAACCAATTTGTCGGTTTTACGTTTTACGATATATGCGTATGCCTTCCAACCATTGGCTAGCAGGTGCTCCAAGGCTACCAAGGTGTCGCCACCATTATTTCCCGGGCCTATTATTCCCAGGGCTTCATACTCTTCTGCGCTATCAAAGAATAACTCCAGAATGACATCCGCCAACCCGCCCCCGGCGTTTTCCATCATTTCGGCGTAGGTTAATCCCTTTGAATCGGCTTCTTTTTCAATCGCCTGCATCTCAGGGACGGTTACCATTTTCATGTGAAAATCCTCCACGAATTTTTATTGATTGTAACAAGACCGTGTTAGAGGAAAGTAGGAAAACTAAAAGCAAAATCAATCCCACAAACCATCTACAACATCATCCAACTCCAAGGCCGCAAGCTTCTCTTTTTTTGGCCGGCCCGTCTCTGGATCCCAACTACGAGCAGTGTAGTAGGCACTAATCATTTCATCAAACGGAATCACATAGCCTGCTGAGCCGCCTTCTCCAAAGGGCTGCAATAGAGCTTTTGGTAATTTGTCATTGGCACTGGTTAGGCCTAAGCGGTTGTTGATGACCCGTTTCAGGTTCCAACCACGTTCTCCACAGCGCAGCATGGTTTCTAAATCCCAATCTAGGCCACAGGCGGAATTAATTAAATCCTTCAGCATTTCTGGGGAAACATTGGCGAAGATACATACCACCAGCGAATTATAAAGTGTGCGCCAATCTTGATGGCGGGCTACGTTGGCAGCCTTTTCCTGCCCGGCGTGCCTCGCATAGAAGTTGATGCCCAACTGCTCAGAGGTGTGGCCCCAATCTACAGAAAAATAATCAGATTGGTTATGGCAGGCGCCACGTGGGCTGGTCGCATACACCAGGGCCATCCCCGAGACCCCGCGCGGATCGTGATACGCAACTTCCAAGCCATTGACCTGCACTGCTTGCGGCTCTTCCCCAAAGTAACGCCCCAAATATCTTGATCCACGCGCCAACAATGCACCAAACCCTTCGCGCTTGGCTGTTAAGTGAATCATCTGTTCAACAAGTTCAACTTGGCCCCATTCTAAGGCCGCCCCGTCGGTCTCTTTGGAGCTTATTAGGCCCTTTTCAAATAGAGAAAATGCCAAACCAAGCGTGTTGCCCATACTTATCGTGTCCATGCCATAGCGGTCACATAATTCTCCCAATCGGGTAATTGCACTCAGGTCATCAATTAACAAGTTCGGACCAAATGACATAATCGTCTCATATTCGGGACCTTTACGCCGTTCGCCATCATCCAGAGTAACCACCCGTCCACAAGCGATCACGCAGGCATGGCAGGTGCTGGTCCCACTCAAAATGCTGTCTGTCATCTTTGCTCCGGAAACTTTGTCAACGGCTTCAAAACTTCCGCGGCTATAATATTTGCTTGGCATTGAACCCATATATTCAGAATAATTCGCTGCGCTGGCTGTCCCTAATTCATGCAACACTCTGGCTCCGTTGTCTTGCTTGAGTGCCCTATTTGAAGCGGAACGCAAGGGTGCAAAGACTTCAGGTCGTGCCAGTGGAATTGGACTTTTCTTGCCGTAGACAGCAATAGCTTTCAAATTTTTAGCGCCCATGACGGCCCCTAACCCAGTTCGGCCGGCTGTACGACCGTGGTCACAAAAAATTCCCGCAAAGACGACTCCGTTTTCTCCGGCCACTCCAATACACGCTACACGGGCTTTAATACCTCCAAGGTCCTCTTTGATTTGAATTTGGGTTTCGTAGGTATCTAAGCCCCATAAATGCGCAGCTTCCCGGACCTCTAACTTGCCCTCGTTAATCCAAAGGATTACCGGTTCCTTTGCCTTCCCGGTGATCCAAATCCCATCGTAGCCGGCAAAGCGTAATTCGGGGCCCCAAAATCCGCCAATGTGAGACTCGGCCCATAAAGCGGTAGCAGGCCCCTTTCCACAGATAACGAAGCGGCCGACCGTTGGTCCGGCAGTCCCGGTTAATGGTCCATTAATAAACAACAAGGGTGCCTGGGGAGACAGGGGATCTAATTCGGGAGTCAAGGTTTCGTACAATAAACGCGCAGCCAATGAGGCCCCACCAAGAAAATCGACTTCCCATTTTTGAGGGATATGAAACTCTTCGGTTAGCCCGGTGGATAAATCTACTTTAAGAATTGGTTGCATGAAGGGGAGATTAAAGGATCACGTCGGTCACTTCTCGAGCACAACGCACAAAGTCCAGCACTGTCGGAACGTTTCTCATCATATAACCCAGATTGCCTCGAACCTTTAATTTATTGGTCATCATGGCGGTCATCGGATCAAGTTTGCCGGTCAATATGGCTGTAAAATGGTTGTAGTTAGAATGCAGTGTAAAAATAGGATCGGGGTATTTTTCAGGTTTGGGGTTATAGTCCACCATGCGACAAGAGCCATGCCATAAATTTAAATAAAAAGTTATTTGCTTTTTTAGATTCCCCTCTGGTTCAATAATAATAAATATATCGCCCTCCCATTTCCTTGCGATATGGGCATATTTTTCATCTGCATTCAACTTGGATTCTAATCCGTTAAGCCATTCAGATGAGGGAAAGATAATACTCATGCTAGCCTCCTGAAATAAAATATTTTCATTCCGATTTTACCATCCTGAATTTCGACAAGAGAAAGGATGCCAATTCTAACTCCATAATTTAAACATGTCTAACAAATTTTGTATCTCTTGCAAATTATGAGGAAATGATGTAAAGTTATGTGAGAACAGAACGTATTTCCTAACCATACCTTTAAAGGAGGAGTAATATGCGTAAGTACAAACTGTTTGCCATCACTGTTCTATTGGTGGGCGCACTGGGATTAAGCGCCTGTGGTGCTGCCCCTGCCGAAGCGCCTGCCGCGGCTCCCTCGGACCCAAATGACCTAGGTGGTCGCGAGGTAACGATCATGGTCGAAAACGAGTATCCACCCTTCAACAGCCTAGACCCGGATACAGACGAAGGTATAGGTTGGGACTATGATGTTTGGCGTGAAATCTGCAATAGGTTGAATTGTGTGCCGGTATTCACTGAAGCTGCCTGGCCGCCTTTCGAAATGATGGCCGCTGGCGAGTTGGACGTAGCCGCCGATGGCATCACCCTCACTATGCCCCGTTCCTTGACCGTTGACTTTTCCGATCCCTACATCGAGTATGGCATGGTAATGATGATGCGCTCGGACAATCTCTATGACAGCAACGAAGATTTCGCTAATTCGGATGCTAGGATTGCCAGTCAAGCTGGAACCACCAATGAGGCTGCCGCGTTAGCCTTGGTAGGTGAGGATAGAGTCGATAATTACGGAGAATGGACTATAGCCGTTGAGGCCCTACTTACTGGAGACGCAGATGGTGTCGCCATTGATGATGTAGCCGCCGTTGCCTATATTCAAGAGCATCCCGATGAATTGGAGGCTGGCTTTAGTTTAACCGGTGGAGAATTCCTGGCTTTCGTGTACCCGCCCGGAAGCGATCTGATCGGGCCGGTCAATGTCGCCCTTCAGGATATGTTAAATGACGGATCCATGGATGCAATTTGCCAGGAATGGTTGCTCCGCAATTGCTCACCAGATCCTGAAGAATAAGAAAAAGTAAACGCGACTACCGTCTAAGCGGTAGTACGAGTACAAATAGGGCGGCGAGTCACCTTACGGATGACTCGCCGCTTTATGTCTTTCAATATTCAATTATTTTTCGTTTGTAATTAATTCATATATTTTGATCGGCCATAACAACATACTTTGTGGCCGAGCTCACTTGAATCAGAAGGAGGCTTAATTGGCTATTAATCCTGATATTAGGCGGCAACGCCCTGGTCTGGCACCTTGGGTTGGAGACCTTTCGCGGTTTCCGTGGTGGATTCTGGTTGTACTTCTTATTGGTATCGCGGTAACATACGCTATTATTGATAATCGCTTTTGGGGAGAAGCGTACGACTTTGTCAAGTTGGGAATAAAAATAACGGTCAAAGTAAGCCTGATATCGTTCACTGTTGCCCTGAGTTTGGGGTTGCTGGCCGGCCTAGGCGGCCTTTCCAGTAATATGATATACCGCAATTTCTCAATGTTGTATGTTCAAGTCATCCGTGGTATCCCTATCATTGTTCAACTATACTTCGTTGCCTTCGTTATCGCTCCTACAGTCGTATCGCAAATTAATAACTTAGGGGACTGGATGTTAGCTTCAGGCATTCTTGTCAATCTGGGATCTGGCCTGGCTAATCTCCATATCCGGGATGTACCTATGATAAATCGTGCTATCGCAAGTTTGGCGATTGCGTATGGCGCTTTCGAAGCGGAGGTTTTTCGAGCAGGTATTCAATCTATTGAGCGGGGACAAACAGAGGCAGCCCGCTCGTTGGGGATGAGCCATTTCCAATCCATGCGTTACATCATTCTGCCGCAAGCGATCCGGGTAGTCATGCCACCGCTGGGAAACGATTTCATCTCGATATTGAAGGACTCGTCTCTGGTTTCTATCCTGGCGGTCCGTGAATTAACTCATATGGGCCAGCTCCATCGAGCCCGTACCTTTCGCTCTTGGGAGGCCTTGGGCACTGTGGCAGTCCTATATTTGATGCTAACACTCACGCTTGCGTTCCTAGTTAAGTCGATGGAGAGGAGATTGGCATTTGAAAAATAGCAGCTCACTTTCCAATTCAGACGACATTATTATCCTTGACAATATTTCAAAAAGTTTCGGTGAGGTCAAAGCCATCATCGACGTCAGCATGAATGTAAAACGGGGAGAGGTGTGTTTCATCTTCGGGCCCAGCGGGGGTGGCAAGAGCACATTACTACGCTGCATCAATCATTTGGAGACTATCGACAGTGGAAAAATTGTAGTCGATGGCATTCACCTTACTGATTCTAAAACTGACATTAACCGTATTCGCTCAGAAGTTGGCATGGTCTTCCAGTTATTCAACCTTTTTCCTCATCTGAAAGTTCTTGAAAATATTACCTTGGCTCAGAAGGTAGTTCGCAAACGCAGTCGGAAAGAGGCCCTGGAAGTGGCACATACCTTGCTTAAAAGAGTTGGTATCCCTGAAAAAGCGGATGTGTTCCCAAATCAGCTATCAGGTGGTCAAAAGCAGCGTGTGGCAATTGCTCGAGCCTTGGCTATGAATCCAAAAATCATGCTTTTCGATGAGCCAACCTCTGCGCTTGACCCAGAGATGATCCAAGAAGTTCTTGAAGTCATGCTTGATCTGGCGAAAGAAGGCATGACCATGGTTGTTGTCTCGCACGAAATGGGTTTTGCAAAGGCTGCAGCTGATCGAATGATCTTCTTGAGCGATGGAAAAATTGTCGAGACCGGGATAGGAAAAGAAATTTTTACCAATCCCAAAAAAGACAGGACCAAGGTATTCCTGAGTCAGGTTCTGAATTAAATAAGGTACCATCTAATATTTTAGATGGGTGTTAATATCAGCCACTCTCACCTGAACGAGGATTAATTATGCCCAATCAAAAATCAGGTAACAGTAAAATGCCTCAGTCTCTGACTGCGCCGCGATATACCGAGATCGCGACCTTTATGCGCACTCCGATCATAACCGATCCGAGTGACTATGATCTTGCTATTGTAGGAATTCCATATGATGGAGCGGTTACCAATCGTCCAGGTGCGCGTCATGGACCCCGCGAACTGCGCAACTCATCCAGCTTAATGCGCACCATCCATCATGTGACCAAAGTGAATCCCTATGAATTATGTCGCATCGGCGACGGGGGCGATGTGCGCTTCACTCGAATTTACGAGATAGAGCCCTCCCTTGAAGAGATCACACAACACATTTCACACTTTCATAATGCTGGTGTCGTGCCGCTCTCCGCTGGTGGCGATCACTCCATTACGTTGCCGATTATGCGCGCGATCGCCACTAATGGCCCTATCGGGTTGATTCACATTGATGCGCATACCGACACATGGGATGAATTTATGGGCTCCAAATACATGCATGGCACACCATTTCGCCGCGCCGTTGAGGAAAACTTATTAGACCCGAAACGAACAATTCAAATTGGCATCCGTGGTGCCCAGACTTCCTCAGAGGGTTGGGATTATTCTGAAAAAATCGGCATGCGCATGATGTTCATCGAGGAATTCAACCAGCTCGGTGTTGAGGCTGTTATCCGTGAGGCACGCCAAATTGTTGGTGATAGGCCGACATACATCTCATTCGACATCGATAGCTTAGATCCCGTCTACGCACCAGGAACAGGAACTCCGGAGATTGGTGGACTAACAACCATCCAGGCCCAGGGCCTATTACGCGGACTTCGTGGGCTGGACCTTATTGGAGCCGATGTGGTCGAGGTCTCACCACCCTTTGATCCGAGCGGGAATACCGCGCTGGTGGGAGCCACGATAATGTTTGAGATATTGTGCCTGCTGGCAGAAACAATTTCAAAAAAAGGGTAGGAGTTGTTGCCTCAAGCTGTTGACGAAATCTGCCAATAAAATAAACATAATCTCGCCTTTCAAACCAGGGGATAATTTCCAACAGTAAGATATAATCAACCCGTTTGCATCAACGGACCCACCAATAAATGGATAAAAATTCGATCTCCAAAAGTGGAGAATATTGGCAGGAGCATCTGCTTAGTTGGGAAGCCAGCGCATACTATAAAGATAATCCACGCAAAGCAAATCTTTGGGACAGCTTCTCGACCCTGTTTCGCGGCGATGCTATGTACGTCCGCATGAACGCCGCGCTGGATTTGCTCAAACCATATATAAATGGGATGACCATTTTAGATGTTGGTTGTGCATCTGGCCGGTTTCCATTCCAACTGTTGAATGCAGGCGCTGAAAAGATTTTCGGGATCGATATCTCACAGGAAGCCATCCAAATAGCAAATGCACAACGGATAGAGGCGGGGGTGCAGGACAAGCTTGATTTTGCGGTAGCAGACGTTATTAACCCGGAAACCCCGCTTCCAAAATCGGACCTGGTAACCGCTCTCGGAGTAATTGAGTATTTCGACACGCAAGCCCTTTCCGCTTTTTTAGGCAACCTACAAACAGAATATTTCTTCCTAGATTTTCCAGACATATCCCGAAGAAAACAATTCCCCACTTGGCAATTGCGGCAAGTGTACATCCGTGTAAATAAATTACCAGGAGTGTACCTCTATCGACCCGAAGAATTCAACAAATTGGCACAGCCCTTTGGGTTCAAAGAAATTTGGGTAGCAGAAAAAGATGGGTTCTTCTATATCACCAACCTGCTAAAAATATGAACCGCAAACTGGTCTGCCTCACCCTAGATATGGAACCAGATTACGGCGATCCCGATAGACGTATACGATTGTTAGACAATCAGGAATATTTTGATCGATACACTGGCATTATTCAAAAATATAATGCAAAAGTAACAATGTTTACCGTCACTTCATTATTCGAGGGGTACGGAAAAAAATTTGAGCTTCTGAGTCAAACCATTCCACTTGAGTTTTCAGCCCATTCCCACAGTCATGATCCAAATAATGCCGCTAGCCGCGATGAAATTGAGAAATCTATAAATTCCTTCCAACGGTATACAGGCCATGCCCCCATTGGCTATCGGGCACCATTCGGCCAGATAGACAAAACCGGATTACAACATCTGTTAAATTTCGGATTCCGTTACGATGCCAGCATTTACACATCATTTCGCCCCGGGAAATTTGGTTATTCGAACATGACCAAACCCAATATCCCATTTCGGATCACTCAAGAGGACAAACAGTTAATTGAATTTCCATTCACAAGCCTTTCCGGCATTCGAATTGTATTTGGGTTGAGCTATATAAAACTTCTAGGTTGGAAGCTCTTCTCAGCATTATGGAACATATTCGGGATACCAGATATTGTTCTAGCCTTATCGCATCCGCATGATTTTTATTTTCACGAATTGGAAAAGTTTCATTCCCTAAGTGCGGAAAAAATTGCCCTTTCAAGAAATGCAAAGCATGCATTTACCTACTTTGAAAGAATGGTCCGCACACTAACAATGAAAGGTTATGAATTTGTTTTTGTAAGCGAAGCTTATGACTATGTGCAAAATATGGGGGGCTTAAGGGAAATCCCATTAACCAATTGGAATT
This sequence comes from Anaerolineae bacterium, assembly GCA_030123675.1. Lineage (GTDB taxonomy): Bacteria > Chloroflexota > Anaerolineae > Anaerolineales > Villigracilaceae > JAABUE01. The sequence goes on from JASJYH010000002.1 coordinate 52,618, forward strand.
AACAAAAACCCCCGTCTTACGACGGGGATGTGCGCTGGAGAGGACTTGAACCTCCACGCCTTGCGGCACATGGCCCTCAACCATGCCTGTCTGCCAATTCCAGCACCAGCGCAAGCAGGATAGGTATTATAATCTCCCTGCTTCGATTGTCAAGCAACCCTCACGCTTACAGGGCATGCGGAATATAGATAAGAAATATAGATATAATAAGGGATTTAAAGGAGAATTGATGGCCTGCATTGTACTAGACGCAATGGGTAGTGATAATTATCCCCACCCAGATGTGGAGGGGGCTATCCTAGCCGCCCAAAAATATGATGTCGAAATTATATTGGTAGGGGACGAAGCAATACTTAAGCCCCTACTGACCACTGTCGACACAGAAGCGCTTTCTATCAGCATAGTCCATGCTCCCAATATGTTAACAGCCAACGACAAAGGCATGAACTTGGTACTAAAAGCCCGCCGGCCCAACTCTCAGAACTCGATAGCCGTCGGTATCGACCTTGTAAAAAATGGTAAAGCCGATGCTTTTGTAACAGTTGGCAACACCGGAGCGGCGATGGTGACCGCATATTTTCGTTTGGGAACAATACCAGGAGTAGATCTACCGGCCCTTGCACCAATAATCCCCACAGCCACAGGTTCTTGTGTAATTTTAGATGTCGGTGCCAATACCGATGTGAAGCCAAAAAATTTATTACAGTTTGGCATTATGGGAAGCATTTATTCAGAAAAGGTGTGCGGTGTCAAAAATCCCAAGATCGGCCTGATATCAAATGGTGAAGAAGAAGGCAAAGGCAATCAACTGGTAAGGGATGCCAGCCTGCTTTTTAAAGATTCTAATTTGAATTACTTCGGTAACATTGAAGGGAAAGAATTAGCCGGCGGATCAGTAGATGTGGCAGTCACTGATGGGTTTGTTGGAAACGTCATCCTTAAAATTTATGAGGCGGTTGCGAAACTGATTTTAGAAACGATCACTAAGGCCATCAAAAGCGGTGGACTCGTGGCTATGCTTGGTGGTTTGTTGGCCAGACCTGCACTGAGAAAAGTAAAAGTCCTGCTTAATCCCAGCGAGTATGGTGCCGCGCCCTTGCTTGGCGCAAACGGATTGGTTTTTATCGGACACGGTCGCTCAGATGCGAACGCAATAACAAATGCAATCCGGGTCGCCAAAGAAGCTATTGAGTCGGATGTTATCGGATCCATAAAGGTCGCAATAGAAGAAAATCTGAAAACATAACCGGGAAAAACTCTCGAAAGAAGATAAAAATGGTAATCATTAAAAATGAAAAACTAATCAAACGAAATTCTAAAATTGGCTTGTACACAAACTTCGGGGCACTGGCTGTACTAGGGATAGGTATGTATATTTCATTTACAAGACCTGAATATTTCGTGTGGGCGATGGCTGCATTGTTAGGTGGATTTACCCTCACTCAGATCGGAATGTACTTTGGCAACCGCTGGGGCCGCTCACCCCGTCCGGACGAACGCTTGGATACCGGTCTCAAAGGGTTGCCCAAGGAATTCCACCTTTATCACTGGACAACGCCAGTTTCTCATTTGCTAGTCGGCCCCTCCGGAATTTGGGTGTTATTGCCCTACAATCAACGCGGCAGTATCACGTACCAAAAAAATCGTTGGAAAATAATTGGCGGCGGGTTCCTGCAAGGATATATGCGAATATTTGGTCAAGAGGGACTCGGCCGCCCAGATTTGGAAGCCGAGTCTCAGATTAATGCCATTCGCAAAGCTCTCACCAAAAAGTGGGGGGATAGTGAGATTCCGGAGATAAAAGCCGCGCTGGTCTTTACAAACCCATCACTCAGTTTCGACGTAAAAGATGCGCCTTTATCTGCTTTGCCGTTGAAAAAATTAAAAGACTTCACTCGTCAAAGTGCTAAGAAAAAACCAATTACCACTCAAATGGTTGAGAAGGTACAAGCTGTTTGGTCTAAATAGTCACCTTAGGTTATCTCAGAATCCCAAATAAAGGAGGCCGAGATAGCTTTCTCAATCTATTTTTTTAGCAAAAGTCTTGATGACTATTTAGAATGAAGTTACCGCCTTATTAAGGTCTTTCTCAATTGAGACCAGCATATCAAATCCCGACATCTTCAACACTTCTAATACATCTTTTGTGGGGTTTAACAACTTCATATGTGGAGAATTGTATGAGCCATCTGCAATGTGTTTATAAATATCCTGGTCAGCATCCTCGGGCGATAATTCGCGCAGCTTATTGAAAACTTCATTTAAAACACGTAACCCAGCACTACTCATATAAGGTACCTTACTCAAATCAAGAACTATATACCTGGCGCCCCTTTCAATTTCCTCCAAAACTTTAATTCGAAATTCCTCAGCGCTAGCAGAATCTGTTTTGCCTGCAATCTGAATCACTGACACAGGTACTCGGCCTTGCTCCTGCGAAATTGTTACATCCATAATAACTCCTTTTGTAGAATTTTGAGTTACGAATGAATAAAAAATGATTTCAATTAATTTACGTGCAATTTATATAAAAATCCAGAAACCCTACAATTGATCTTGTTAGTGGTGATAAAGCTTAATCAGAACCATAATTAAGGCAAATATTATACGGCCCAAATCTCTGTGCGATACCCCGGCGGTATAATGAGATCGATATGCGAAAGCAAGTACTCACCATTCTCATTATACTCGGCTTACAGGCTTGTTCAGCCATTGAAGCTTATCTCGAAGTGCCCCCTACAAGCACACCCACCATCACCACAACTCCAACGCGGACCCCCACTAGCACACCTACATTTACTCCAACAATTACACATACGCCTCGTAACACCGCAACAAGAATTGTAGCAGCACCAACATTCACACCCCTTTACTTTGCAAGTGTAATCCCACCTACCTCACCTTTCACACCAACCCCTCTTACACCAACTGGTGGTTTTGAATCCATAAAAGTTTCTGAAGGAAAAATATTTTACGGAGCTTGCAAACAGAATTCTACCTTGATTTCAATCGAGGTAGAACATCCCGAAGACGTGCGCAAGGTTTATTTGTTTTTCAGGCTTGAGTCAGGCAAAAGACCCGGTGACACCACCCCATGGACGGGTACAGTGACCGATAATCGCGGGTTTGGTCTTTTTCGATATACTTTAAGGGCAAACAATATACCCGAACGTCATAATTTTATCAAGGCTTGGGTAAATTACCAATTAGTAGCAGAAAACGCAGAGCAAGAAATTATCGGCCGTACTCAAATATATACTCGTTCCATCGTTCTTGAGCCGTGTAAATAACCCCTCAATCCAACCTTACCTTTTTAGGTTCTAGGTTCAGTAAATTGGATTTCTAACTCGCATTGACCAGCGCAAAATTTATTTGACTAGAAACAAGCAATACGGTTTCCCACCTGCTCCCTTTTCCAATTTGGCTTCCTGCTCAACATCCCTATCCAACATAGTTTTCAGCATGGATCGGTCCATTTTGCACAGTTCTGGATGAGATCCAATTATAGCTGAGTAAGGACAGTTTCCAAATACAACACGGGGACCTTCAGCGCCCGCTTCCCAATGACTGTGATAGTTCCTTGCATTCAGGTGTTCAACAGTGGCTGCCATTCTATCCATCAAAGGCTGATCTTCCCCATACCTATCTTTTGCAAGCCTAATTCCTAACGCCTCCATCCGGACCCTTCCATTTGCTTCCATTAATAATACTTCAACCAATTCTGCGAGATTGTTTCCCATCAGTGTGCCTGCAAGCTGATAAACTTTCTCTGGACGCCCCTTGGATATCTGCCTACGACTGATAACTTTCACACGACCGTCCGACGCTAAAATTCCTAAGTGATAGCGGGCGTTAGCCGGCGTCATTTGTAACGCCCCCGCAATCTCCCGCGATGAAACGGTTCCATGCCGTTTTAAATAATCAAGTATTATTTGGCGTGTTGTTTGGGGCATTTTGCTCTGGGTAACATTAGAAAATTGATCAAATAATCACAATAGATAAGAATTATACATGAAAATTCATTTTTGCAAATATATATTTGCGTTAAACAATTGACCAGCGCTGCTCCAAGAGATATAATTCCATAATAAAATGTCTGATCCGCTGACGTGGGAATCATCATACGCCATTGCACTGGCGCTCAAACGGTCACTTCCAGATATTGACATTGAAACAGTCACACTGGGAAATGTCCATGAATGGACCTTGGCTCTGGGTGATTTTGACGATGATCCGGCACTTGTCAACGATGATATCCTGTCAGCGATATACCAAGAATGGTACGAGGAGTTACTTACATGAGTGAAAATGATTTCACACTTCCCGGGTACGATATCCCAGAGGAAATGAAGAACACCATTAATATCACATCCCTAGACCGGCTTTATAACTGGGGGCGGCGCTCTTCCGTTTGGCCATTGATGTTCGGTTTGGCTTGTTGCGCGATCGAAATGATCGCCGCATCAACCGCCCGATACGACCTGGCTCGCTTCGGTATGGAGATTATGCGTCCCTCACCCCGCCAGAGTGACCTTATGCTGGTCGCCGGCACAGTCACCAAAAAGATGGTACCCATGATTGTTCGCCTGTACAACCAAATGCCGGAACCAAAATATGTGATTGCCATGGGAGCCTGCGCTTCCGGAGGTGGCCCTTTCAAGGAGGGCTACAATGTAGTAGCTGGTATCGACAAATTCCTACCAGTAGACGTATATGTCCCCGGTTGCCCTCCTACACCCCAAGCTCTCCTGTACGGATTAATCAAACTACAAGAAAAAATTGACAAACAATCCCTCAAACATGTGCGCTGGTATCGCAAAGGGCCGGATTCAGTTGAAATTCCGGTGCCGCTGCTGGGTCCGGATTTGATCGATTTACGTCGTACAGAAGAAATTAAAAAAATCGCTGCCCGAAAGGTTGAGTAGGAGAAATTTATGGCCACAACTGTTTCAACCAAATCTGTTGACCTTTCTACAATATTTCCTGACGCTGTTATTGCTGATGAGCGCAAGGGGTACACCGGTTGGTTAGTTGAAAAAGACAATTTAATTGAGATCGCCACATATGTACGTGAGGAGTTGGACTATGATCTGCTCTCATCCGTCACCGGGGTAGACTACCTGCCAGAAGAAAAAATGGAGGTTGTCTATCAAGTCTACAAGACCACTGGCGGCCCTGGGCTCTTCTTCAAGGTTCAGATCCCGCGCGAAGACCCAATGGAAATCCCATCAGTCATTAATATCTGGCCTGGAGCAGACTTACAAGAGCGTGAGATCTGGGACTTGTATGGAATTAAATTTCCTGGCCATCCTGACTTGCGCCGTATCTTGACCTGGGAAGGCTTTGAAGGTCATCCAATGCGTAAAGATTGGCAGGAGCCATTCTATGAAGAGGAAACCAAACCCTTCAAAAGCCGCTGGCCGAAAGGGGAACATATCCATGCTGAAGAAATAAATCCCTACCACGACAATTTGAAATTCCCTCCAAAATTCAATCCCGAAAATTGGACCCCAACCGATCCGGAAGAAGCTCTCTACACTTCGCTTAAAAAATTTACGACCAAAAACGAGGATGGCTTGGAGGCGGAGCAAATTATTGTTAATATGGGTCCTCAGCATCCATCCACACACGGCGTTTTCCGAGCCGTTGTCGTGCTCGACGGAGAAAAGGTAGTCAGCCTCAAGCCGGTGATGGGATATCTTCATCGAAACCATGAGAAAATCGGCGAGCGCAATACCTACCTGCATAATATGCCTTACACCGATCGTTTAGATTACTTTAATTCCATGGCAAACAATTGGGCTTATGCCCTGGCTGTAGAAAAATTGATGGGTATCGAGGTGACCGAGCGCTCTGAATACATTCGTGTAATTATGAGCGAATTGACTCGCATCCAAAACCACCTGGTTTGGGTCGGAATATTTTTGAACGATCTGGGTGCTGTTGTTACACCCCTCCTATACGCATTCGAAGAACGGGAACTGATCCTTGACATTTTCGAAGAGGTTTCGGGTGCCCGGATGATGTGCAACTACTACCGATTTGGCGGTGTCGTTCGTGATATGCCTGTTAGGGCCTTTGAGAAGCTTAAGCAATTAGTGTATGACCGTTTGCCTGGGAAGATCGAGGAATTTGAGCGCCTGCTGAGTGAGAATGAAATCTTACTTTCGCGCGTTAAAGGTATTGGTTACTTGAGCGCAAAGGACGCAATCGCCACTTCCATGACCGGCCCAATGCTGCGGGCATCTGGCGTTCCGTATGATATTCGTCGTGCAGAGCCTTACGGGATATATGACCGTTTTGATTTTGATGTGGTTACTCGTCCCGAATGTGACTTGTATGCCCGGTATCATGTCCGGATTGAGGAGATGCATCAGAGCTTGCGCATCCTTGAACAAGCAGTTTCTACTATACCTGAAGGACCTATCTTGCCCAAGAAACCGGTTTATCAGGTGCGCGTTCCCGCAGGCGAAGCTTACGGACGGATCGAATCTCCGAAAGGGGAACTTGGATTTTACGTGATTTCCAATGGCAAACCCAACCCTTGGCGTTATCACGTCCGAGCCCCATCCTTTATCAATATAACCGCACTCGAAAAGATGTGTGTGGGTGAAAAAATCGCAGACTTTGTAGCAATTCTGGGAGCGATAGATATCGTGCTCGGTGAACTTGATAGGTAAGCTTGGGAGAATAATAAGCTATGTATGGAAAAGGTATTTTAAAAAGTCTTAGTGTCACTTGGAAACGCTTTTGGATGACATATATTGAAGATTTATCCTGGTTCTTCCGTAGGATGGCTGGGGGGGTAAATCGATACTATACGGATGAAGGAATCGCTCGCCGGTCAAGTGCCGATACGCGTGGGATTTTTACCATTCAGTATCCGGAAGAAAAACTTCCGGTTCATGAAGAGTCGCGCTATCTACCTTTCTTGGTTTATGACGAGACTGAAGATGGAGAGAAGGATGTGCGCTGTACATCATGTGGTATTTGTGCAAAGGTATGTCCGCCTCAATGTATTTGGATTGTTGGGAAAAATGACCCCGATTCAGGCAAATCGATCCCACAGATTGCTGAATTCTATATAGACGCCGATATATGTATGAACTGCGGTTTCTGTTCTGAATACTGCCCGTTTGATGCTATTAAAATGGATCACGAGTACGAGCTCGCCGCTTATAAACGAAATATTTACAATATGGATATGTTACTTAAGCCGGCTGAATATTACGCAAGCATCCGCCCCGAAAATGCTGCCCGTGAAGATGAGGCCCGTCGCGTAAAAGAAGAAGCTAAGGCCGCAAAAAAAGCCAATGCCGCCTAGACACTTTTTAGGGGTTTGGTTACCCAACATGGCATATCAGAACCACTCATCGCTGGATTCAAGACCCACTTCAGAGGGAACGCCTCGCAATTCATCCAATTTATCTGTAACAAATATCTTAAGTAGGTAAAAAATGACTGGTAAACCAACCAAAGAATTAGTATTGCAGGCTCTCAGCAAGGTGCAAGAGCCGGAGCTTAATGATGACTTAGTTTCCTTAAACATGATCCGAGAGCTTCAAATTGACGGCAGTAAAGTTGCATTTGAAATTATGCTGACTACACCGGCTTGCCCATTGCGTGGCCAAATTAAAATGGAAGCAGAACAAGCCGTTATGACCGTAGGAGGCGTAAAGACTGTCGAAATCAAATTCGACTCGGATGTCCCGAATGATGGTCGCACGCGCGGTCTGGTCAAAATGCCCATCCGAAATGCCATTGCGATCGGTTCTGGGAAGGGAGGCGTGGGAAAAAGCACTGTCGCTGTAAACATAGCTGTTTCCTTAGCGAAAAGTGGAGCGCGCGTCGGTTTGTTAGATGCGGATATTTATGGCCCAAATACGCCCACAATGTTAGGCGTGAAGAAATTGCCCCCGAGTAAGGGCAAAACCCTCATCCCTGCAGTTACTCACGGCATCAAATTGATCTCAATGGGCTTACTCGTCAAACCTGGGCAACCGCTCATCTGGCGCGGACCGATGCTAAACTCTGCAATCCGTCAATTCTTGGGTGATGTGGAATGGGGAGAATTGGATTATCTGATTGTTGATCTACCGCCTGGGACAGGTGATGCCTCGCTCTCGCTCGCACAGGCCTTGCCATTAAGCGGAGCGATTATTGTTACCCTTCCTCAACAAGTCTCGCTCGAAGATGCTAGTCGGGGATTGAATATGTTTCGTCAATTGGAAGTGCCAATCATTGGGATTGTTGAAAACATGTCTTATTTGGACTTGCCAGATGGAACCCGAATGGATATTTTTGGGATCGGCGGTGGTAAAAAACTTGCATTAAGCGCAGATGTGCCTTTCCTGGGTGAGGTACCAATTGATCCATCCATCCGCGAAGGCGGGGACAACGGAAAACCAATTGTGGTATTAAATCCGGAGTCTGTTGCCGCTAAGGCGCTTACCGAAATTACACAAACCATGGCTGCCCGAGTAAGCGTAGCAGCATTGGCGCAAGCAAATGCACCCTCAATCAACATTATAGAGTAACCCTTAGGATCATCCGAGAATTTGGGTACCCTTACGACCCACGTAAGTTTGTTAAGGTATAATTATGGTCATGCAACCATTTATCGTTGGTGTTCGATTTAACCCCATCGGAAAAATCTATCAATTCGACAGTGCTGCTCTTCGAGATATAAAAGTCGGTGAGCACGTGATTGTTACCACGTCTCGCGGGAAACATTTGGGGGAAATTATAAAGATCTTAAAAGATAAGCCTCCTTCACCAAATGGCGGATGGAAACCGGTCGAGAGACGAGCCACTCCACGCGATCTTCTCCTGCGCGAAACTTGGAAAGCCAAGCAAACCGAAGCAATGATCGAATGCCGCGCTCGTGCTGCTGAACTCAAATTAGTTGGCGTAAAAATCGTTACCGCAGAGTACAACTATGACGGATCTCGATTAACTTTCCTTTATAGCACGGAAACTGATGAGAAAGTCAATCTAAAGTCTCTTAAAAAAGATATGATACAAATGTATCCTAAGTCTCAGGTGGCAATGCGCCAAATTGGTCCACGCGATGTGGCCAAGATCATTGGCGGCATGGGTGCTTGTGGACTGGAGACTCGTTGCTGTTCCCAATTCCTGACTGAATTTAGCCCTATTTCCATTAAAATGGCCAAAGCTCAGGGCATCTCTCTGACACCTTCTGAGATCACTGGCATGTGTGGCCGTTTGCGCTGCTGTTTAATTTACGAGTATGAACAATATGTAACGGCTCGTAAAAAGCTTCCCAAACGCAATAAGCGCGTACTCACACCTAATGGAGAGGGCAAGGTATTGGATGTCGCCCCAATGTCTGGGATGGTCACAGTAAAATTCGAAGGAGATGGCGGGCGTCCTCTTCGTCAAACTTTTCACCGTGATGAAATACAACCATGGGATGAGTTGGAAGCTTTGCGGCGTAAATCCAGTGAGCCTTGTGACCGACATGATAGCGGAGGCTGTGATTGTGGCAAAAGCAAAAAGAAAGCCTCCTGATAAATCACCTGGTACATGGAAAGAACCTAAAAAATTCCTGGTAATCCTGGCACATCCAGATGACCCGGAATTTTTTTGTGGAGGTAGTCTTGCACGCTGGGCAGGTGAAGGGCATCATATAGATTATTTTCTTCTGACTTGTGGTGACAAGGGCCGCAATGATGAAAATAAGGATATTCACAAAGATGACTTGTCCAAAATACGGGACAAAGAACAGCGAGCCGCTGCAACCGTATTGGGTGTAAAATCGGTTATTTTTCTAGACCGTGAGGATGGCTTGCTAATTGCCGACCTTGAGCTTCGTCGGGAGATGGTTCGTATCATCCGCCAATTGAAACCCGATATCCTGATCACTTGTGACCCTCAAAATTTATTCGCCTCATACGGCCTGAACCACCCTGATCATCGCGCCGTTGGTCAGGCGGTATTAGATGCTGTATTCCCTGCAGCAGGAAATGATTTATTCTTCCCTGAATTGCTTGAGGAGGGGTTTCAGCCTCATATGCCCAGCGAAATATGGGTTTCGCTTACAAGACAACCCAATGTCACTTTAGACATTACAGATACCTGGCCGCTCAAAATTAAGGCACTGAAAGAACACAAAAGTCAGATCGGCGACCCGCACGAATTCGAAGAAAATATGCGAACTGAACACACCAAAGACAGTACAGATGATAATCCCCGATATGAAGAGAAATTTCTTGTATTGACCTACGATTGATCTCACCTCAAACCAGGTAATAATGTGTGACAATCATATGCTTTTTTCCATAATGAGATCTTGATGAAGGGTACAAATCTTCGCTTTGTTAATACTCTCATTATGAGTATATTCACCATTCTTGGCCTAACAGGTTTGTACGGCCTAGTATGGCCCTTTCCCTCCTTCATATATGATATTCATCGCATTTTCAGCTGGGCCTTCATCGTTTTAATCCCATGGAAAATTATGATCTCGATCACATCCATAAAGCGTGGACTTGATCGGCGTATTGACCGCAATGTGATTGTCATAATATCCATCATATTTGGAATTGCTACGCTGCTCCTGCTTGCATTTGGACTTATTTGGAAATGGAATATTGGCGAGTATTATCTCTGGATCGGGAATTATGGTTTCACTGCAATTGGATGGCACTGGGGAGTAGCAATTGGGACAATACCCTTTTTCCTAATCCATTTATGGCGACGCTGGCCGCGCCCAAAACGGCGTGATTTTACCGAGCGTCGACAGGCGCTCAAACTATTAGGTCTTGGTGCAGCAGGATTAATCGGTTGGAGTATTTCAGAATCGGTAGCAAAATTTTTACAAGGCGAAGAGAATTCGCGCCGTTTCACTGGCTCTCGTGAACGGGGTTCATTTACTGGATTAGATTTTCCTGTTACCAGTGGGTCAGACCAGGGAAAAATAAAACTTGATCCAGAGATTTGGAATTTACAAATTACAGGGGCAGTCAATAAACCCTTGACATTGACATATCAAGACTTGCTTAGCGTATCCACCTCAGAACTTGTAGCTACCCTAGATTGCACAGGTGGTTGGTATACAACCCAAATTTGGCGCGGTCCATTTCTCATAAGCCTACTAAATCATGCTGAAGTACAGTCTCAAGCGCTCGGCATCGTTTTGAGAGGCGTATTGGATTATTCAGCGCAATACACGTTTGATCAGGCCAAAGAGATTCTTTTGGCCACCTCCGTGGGCGATCAAATTTTAAATCACGTGCATGGCTTTCCACTACGTGCGGTTGTTCCTTCGCGTCGCGGTTGGCACTGGGTAAAATGGATGACTGAGATCGAAGTGATTGCTATTTGATCCTACTCAAAACCAATAAAAGATTTTTATGACAGACTTTCTCAATAAAGCACAAGAACTATTTCCCTATACACAAACGCTGCGACGAGACTTCCATCAGCATCCTGAGCTTGGATTCAAAGAAATTCGGACCGCGGGAATTGTAGCCAAGGAATTAATTGTTCTGGACATGGAGGTAACGACCGGCGTCGCCAAGACCGGTGTTATCGGACTGCTCGAGGGTGCGCAGCCCGGCCCTGTTATTCTCATCCGCTTCGATATGGACGCTCTGCCTGTTACCGAGGAAACGGGCGTTTCTTTTGCCTCGAAAAATACGGGCACAATGCATGCCTGTGGGCATGATGGCCACACAGCGATTGGTCTTACAGTCGCCAAAATTTTGCATGCACAACGCGAAAATCTTTCCGGAACGGTTAAGTTTGTGTTTCAGCCCGCTGAAGAAGGGACATGTGGCGAGGAAATTGGCGGAGCCGAGATGATGATACGGGAGGGTGTGCTTGATTCGCCCAAACCCGATTATGCACTGGGATTACATTTGTGGAACGAGAAACCACTTGGATGGATCGGGGCAGCTGCCGGACCGGTGATGGCGGGCGCAGAAGAGTTCAAAATAACGGTAGCAGGCGTGGCCGGGCATGCAGCGATCCCAGACAATACAATTGATCCAATTTTGGCAGCCAGTCATATTGTCACAGCGCTGCAAAGCATCACATCCCGAAATGTCGATCCCCTGGAGGCGGTTGTTGTGAGCGTAACCATGATTCATGGGGGAGATGCGTTCAATCTGATCCCCTCAGAAGTAAAAATGGAAGGCACAATTCGCACGTTTGATTTGAGCGTTAGAGAAAATGTATTACGCCGCTTTGATGAGATCGTTACTGGAATTGCCAAATCTATGGGCTGTAAGGTAAGCGTGGACCTAAAACAGCTCACACCAGCTATGATCAATGCAGATCAAATCGCATTTCACGTTCAAGCCAGTGCCCGAAAGGTATTATCAGACTCCGATTTAGACACCGCTAGCCAGCTGACCATGGGCGCTGAAGACATGGCATTCATTCTCGAAGAAATACCGGGCTGTTATTTCTTTGTAGGTTCTGCCAATGATGAAAAGGGGCTGAACTACGGTCATCATCACCCCAAGTTCAATTTTGACGAACAAGCCATGCCGTGTGCTGCCGCACTAATGGCTGAGGCTGTTACTAGATTATTAAAGGGAAATTCTTAGCACAATTGGCCCTGTTGATATCTATACAGGTCGGTTGCCATTTGGGGATACACAATTTAATATACTTTAATAACGAAATCTTACAAAAATCATACTATATTTAACACATTATTAATTCTTCTAATAGTGCCTTTTTTATCGGTTCCTAAGGGGTTCTTTGGGAACCATATTTTTTAAGGCCTGCAAATGCAAAAATAAAAACGATACCGGTCCAGGCGACCCAAGCTGAATCTTTTAATAAGGATTTTACGGATGACCAAAAAAAAACTTAGCCTCATACCATTATCAGAAAATCCCTATAACGCGGAAACTCCATTGTCAGCATTGCGTTACGATCTTACTCCCATCAACCTGGCATATGTCAGGAATCATTTCGACGTTCCGACCATTGACAAATCTGAATGGTCACTTGAAGTTGCTGCTGGTACAAATTCTTTTTCAATCTCATTAACTGAGCTGCAAATGTTGCCTACGCAGACCTTGACTATCGTCCTTGAGTGTGCCGGCAATGGAAGAAAGAGCATGAACCCCGTGCCTGAAGGTACTGCTTGGGAATATGGAGCGATAAGCATAGTCGAGTTTACTGGGACAGCTCTAAGAAATATATTTAGTGATTTGGAGATTTCAAAGTTTATTGTTGAAGTTGGTTTTCATGGAGCAGACCGAGGGAAGGTTAATGGAAAGGGAAATGAATCTTTCATCCGCAGTTTACCAATAGATGTCGCTTTAGACTCGAACACTATCCTGGCTTGGGAGATGAATGGTCAGGCACTGACCCCTGATCATGGCTTCCCGTTAAGACTTGTTGTACCAAATTGGTATGCTATGGCGTCTATTAAGTGGCTTGAAAAGGTAGAGCTTCTAACTGAGCCTTACAAGGGCTATTTCCAATATGATGATTATGTTTATGTAGACGAACAAGGGCCAAATCAGAGCGATCCGGTTCGACACATTCGCACCCGTTCTTTGATCATTAGTCCTAGTGAGGGGCAGGCGCTTAACAAGGGGGAGGTTAAAATGGCCGGTATCGCATGGTCTGGAGAGGGGCCTCTTACTCAGGTTGAGGTTAGTGTGGACGGTGGTCGGATTTGGTCAGAGGCGGATTTGGAGCCTAAAAAATCTCAATATGGTGTATATCATTGGAGTTATACATGGCAAGCTGACGAACAGGGTGAGTACACCCTGGCGACCAGAGCGAAGGGGAGTGCTGGAAATTCTCAACCATCAATACAAATATGGAACCGCAAGGGATATGGCAATAATGGTCCACATGAGGTTGTTGTCACTGTGACTTAAATTTTGTATGCCACACTGTAAATAGTTCCTCTTTTACTAATTTGTGATAATAGCCAATATTCATCTCTAGCTTGGAAAAATCAGGCGGTTATCGGGAATTCGATCGAGCAATCGCTAAGGCAAGGGGGGCTTGAAATATTTGGAAACTCAATTCAATCGCAATCAATACTATTCATTTCTTATTGGGAAGATCGTTTTTTTCGGTTGACTCTTTTACAATCTATTTACACGTGCCTAATCATTAATTTACAAGCGAAAGATATGATTTTGGTTGCACAACAAATAAACTGACCACAGCGCAAAAGGTTTTTCCAATCAAGGGATCTACCGACTTTACAAATCTTGATGCTAGCTAGAATCGCAATAATCGTTTATGGTCGCTCAGTTTACAGATTTGAGAAGGTCGACTTGCGCTTTTGTTAGGGTGTACGTTCCTTCCCAGAAGTAGAATGTTAGTAGAGGTACTATATGAGAATACGCTCGATATTTATCGCAATTATCTTTACAATTTTATTGACATCATGCGCATTTACAGATTAATATTCTCTTATTACATTAAATCCTTACGTGTTTCAGCCCGAAATTCAATTAAATAACACTACAAATACAGACCTGATTTCTACGGCGGCCAACACCCAACGAGATGCGTTTATCACCGCTGTTGCCAACCAAACCCACGCACGTTCAACCGCAAATGAAGAGTTTGTTGCCGCCCAAGAGGGCATGGTCATATTAGTTGCGGGGGTGTACAAACTTTCGATGACAGCCGTGCAAGCTTGAGCTTACGCCCCGAAGGAACAATCATCCGCGTAGGTCCGAATACGATCTTTACAATGCAGTCTTTGATAACCCAAGACAACGAGCCTTTAACTCGCATCAAGCTAGATTTTGGGAAGATATGGATCCTGCTCAACGGCGGCTCATTGGAAGTGGAAACTCCCTCAGGCGTGGCTTCTGTCAAAGGCAGCTTGTTGGGTGTGTCTTATGACCCGGATAAAGAGCACATGGAAGCCCACTGCCTGGAGGGGTACTGCACATTAGGAAATAACTTTGGAAAAGTTGAATTTACGGATGGGCAGGAAAGCGAAATCAAGGGTGATATTGGACCATCAAATATCGAGGCTATGGTTGAAACTGAAATTCAAGAGTGGGTTAATGAGAACCCAGATGCCTGGAGATACTTTGATGGCGAGGAAATTCCTGATTGGATGCCCGAACCAGATCCAGAGGGGTTGGAAGGACATCAAGATTACTTTAATAATTTTACAGATTACCTCGAATGCTACAATTTTGATGGCCTGCCCGAGGAGAATCCTTGTAACTTTATAGACGGTCATATTCACGATGACAGCCATGATCATGATCCTATCTGTGAGTTTGACAGTACCACTGTTGACGACCATATACATGATGACAGCCATCACGATGACTCCATCTGTGAATTTGACTGTTTGAATGATGATGGTACCGATAGCAGCGGGTCTGGAACTTAATCCCCTCTTATGATAGTAAGTATGATGGGGCATTGATCAAAGACAAACAAGATCTGTGATCACCAAAATTTTTTGTTTAACAATTGGGAAATTAAGAAGCTGATACGGCCAAAAGTCCAATTTTTAACCATAGACACTTAAGTTGCATAAACGGATTTAACCCAAACACTAAATTAAGCCTCAATTGGACAAAGTGTTTTGGCAGGTCGTTTAGGGTAAGATGACACTTCGAATCCGAAAACTCACAATCTAAAATGGTCCTCAATTTGTCATTCTGGTTCTAGCACCACTTTCTCCACACCACCTGGCACCCTGATACCACCCCGTTTCCCCACCTTAATGTTCCCGTAACGTGCCTCGGAAAATGGGCTCCCCCAATGCCCCAATAAGCCATTGTCACCGTTTCAAAAGAATAGCACTCGACGGGAAGGTCCTTAATAAGGGTAAAACCTCGACCACTAACCATTTCCTCTTGGATAAGGGCCAATTTTATCCCCAGTTGCGGCAACGGAAAATTCTACTAATGTACGTCAATAATTTGCAATCCCTGAGACTGAATATAGGCCAAAGCTGAATCGATCTCACTGATTTCACTCGATGAGAGTCGCTAGATCCACGCCTCAGAATTGACTAACTCGGGGCCGTACCAGACGGAAGGGCCTTCAATAAACCGGTTATTAGTTTCCATGAGTAAGTAGACTCTTAATTTACCGTGGGGTTTTGTTTATTGATTTGCATTATATAGTGAGAGGAAGTTGAAGGTTTCGGGTTCCGTCAGATTATCCAGATTAATTTGCACCCACCTTAATGGCCTTGGGCTGCAGGAGAGTTTCGGGAGTTAAAAACCCGGATCCCTTGCTATGGAATCTGGTATCTAAACCAAATTATATGATGAATTTCGATTATGAAATACGGGTTTTATGGGAATTGAGATTCGTTAAAACCAGGAAGTCTCCCGTTAATACCTGCCCCGTTCCACCACTATATCCGGATTGGGTAAATCTTCGTCTCTGGCCGGGAAAACCTGGACAGCGCATACTTTAAATTCGGGGATCTTGGCTTGTGGATCAAGCGCGTCGATGGTCAACAAATTGGCGGCGGCTTCATGGAAGTGCCAGGGCAGAAAGACCAATCCTACCGTCGTTTTTTCGGTCACAGTGGCGCGCAATACAATCTCTCCGCGGCGCGAGCTGAGTCGGACCGCCATGCCATTAGATATGCCGTGAATTTCGGCATCTGCCGGGTGAATATCAACCCTCGCTTCCGGGTAAAGTTCATTCAGTTTGGAATGACGGGTCATGGTGCCGCCATGCCAATGTTCAAGCAAACGCCCGGTGGTTAAGATAAATGGATATTCGTCATCAACAGGTTCCACCGAAGGAATATAATCTAGGAGGGTGAATTTTCCGCGTCCGCGCGGAAAGGATTCCGCGAAAAGGAAGGGCGTGCCAGGGTGGTCTTTATCCCAGACCGGGTATTGCAAGCCGACATCCTTTATCCGTTCGTAGGTGATCCCTGCAAAATCCGGGACAACGCTGGCCATCTCTGCGTATATCTCTTCGGGATTGGAATAATCCCATTTGGCGGTAGCACGTCCGAGTCGGGATTCGATGCGCTGTGCTAGGTCGCTGATGATTTCCCAATCTGCACGAGAGTCTCCACGCGGGGCATGCGCCTGGCGCACACGCTGCACCCGTCGGTCTGTATTTGTAAAGGTGCCATCCTTTTCGGCAAAGGGCGCAGCTGGTAGAAAGACATCCGCAAATGCTGCAGATTCATTGATAAAGAGATCCTGAGAGACTATAAATTCAAGCTGCTGCATGTGTTTACGAGTCTCATTTAAGTTGGGTTCAGACATCATCGGGTTTTCGCCCATAATAAAAAGCGAGCGAATTCCGCCGGGATGGGCGTGGCTAAGGATTTCAGTGGTGGTCAGCCCCAGTTCACGATTTAATCCCCCAGGTTCGATATTCCAGGCGGTTTCCCACTTTTGAGCATTCTTTTCATCGGTGACCAGCATATAGCCCGGGTAATGGAAGGGCATGGCGCCCATATCGCTGGCACCTTGGACATTGTTTTGACCGCGCAGTGGATTCAGACCGGTGCCCTCTCGGCCGATATGCCCAGTTAGGAAAGCCAAATGGATCAGCGCTAGCGCGCTGGCTGTGCCATGGGATAGCTGGGAAATGCCCATGCCCCAGTAAATGGCTGCGTTCTCAGCTTTGGCGTACAATCGGGCAGCTTTTCGTATATCATCGGCAGGCACGCCCGAAATTTCTTCGGCATACTCAGGTGTAAACTTTTCAAGGCTTTCAACATAATCATCATAGCCTTCGGTGCGGTTCTTGACGAACTCAAGATCACCTAGCTCTTCCTTGACGATGACATGTGCCATTGCAGAAAGCAGCGGCACATTGGTGCCAGGTTTTAGCGGCAACCACATTTCGGCAAAATCTACCATCTCAATCCGGCGCGGGTCAATCACGATCATTTTCGCGCCGTATTTTTTGATGGCAGCTTTCATTTGCAGTGCAATGATCGGGTGGTTATCGCTGGTGTTTGAGCCAACAACCATAAAGACATCATTATGGATGACTTCACTGGAGGTATTGCTCATCGCCGAAGAACCTAGCGCTTGTTGTAAGGCAACGACACTGCCTGCATGACATAAGCGCGTGCAATGGTCTACATTGTTCGTTCGGAATAAGGTCCGATACATTTTCTGCATTAAGTAGTTTTCTTCGTTGGTAGCCTTGGCACAGCAGTAAACCGACATGGCTTTAGAGCCATCACGCTGGTAGATTTCAACCATACGGTCGGCGATCATGTCGAGAGCTTCATCCCATGTGACATCACGCCACTCATCCCGATCAAAGGCCTGTGTGCGCTCCCCAGCTTTTTGGAGTGTTTTGCGAATTAAGGGTGTCGTCACGCGTTTGGGATGGTAAATGTAATCATAGCCAAAGCGGCCTTTGACGCACAGGTTACCCTGGTTGACGACAGAGTCAAAGGGCGATGTTACTTTGAAAATGTAATCATCTTTGACATGTAATTGTAAATTGCATCCTACGCCACAGTATGGGCAGGTCGTGGAAACCACTCGATCGGTTTTTATCATAAGTTCTCCTTCAAACCTTTCCCCCCTGCCCACTTTCCTAAAAGGACAGGGGGAGTGTTGCCTTTCCATTGTAAAGAAAGGGGGTTTGGTTTGCTGATCAAATTCTTTAATATTTTTTGCAAAACACCTTCAATATCATTTTCCACTTCATCATTTGTCATACGCAAAATGTAAAATCCCCGTGAATTAAAATGAGCATCTCGGGCTGCATCTTTTTCTTTTTGCATTTCATGAATGCCACCATCCACTTCAACAATCAGGCTTGCTGCGTGGCAATAAAAGCCGACAATAAAACCATCAATGATTTGTTGGCGTCGAAAATGCAAACCGTTCAATTGATTTCGCCGTAACCGCTGCCACAAAATATTTTCAGCTGGGGTCATCTCATGGCGCAACTCT
This sequence comes from Anaerolineae bacterium, assembly GCA_030123675.1. Taxonomy (GTDB): domain Bacteria; phylum Chloroflexota; class Anaerolineae; order Anaerolineales; family Villigracilaceae; genus JAABUE01. Next base: position 71,499 of record JASJYH010000002.1, read on the forward strand.
TTTGCACGCTGCATCTTTTTTCTCGTTACTTTTTGTCCAATGACAATGTTCTTGATCGGCATAAGCATCTTCTCCCTTCCCTGAAAGGGAAGGGGCTGGGGCTTAGGTTCTTTTCTTTCTCTTTTTACGACCAGAGCTCATCACGGTAATATCTTCAGGCGAGATGCCCTGTTGAATAAACATTTCACGTTTGGGTTTTAGCGCCCCAGTAGGGCAGACAGCCACACACTGCCCGCAGAACACGCATGATGAGGCAGGAATGGTTTGGTCAAAGAAAGTACCGATTTCGGTTTCATATCCACGCCCGCTAAAATTGATAGCGTATGTAAACTGTGCGTCGTCTGCGCATACTTGAACACAGCGCCAGCATAGCACACACTTATCATAATCACGTATGTACATCGGATTATCGTCTTTGATCTCGATATTTCGGCGCTGTGCATCCGGGAAGCGTTCGGCAGATGCGTCGTAATCGTCCATCAGGGTCTGGATTTCAGGTGCTTCCGACAAATCCACGCTGGAGGCCAACATCTCAAGAATAGATTTTCGCGACCGAATGACCTTTTCGCTTCGGGTCTGGACCTGCATGTCTGCTACCGCTTCGACGATACAAGCCGGCTGGAGAACGCGTTGGCCCTCCACTTCGACGACACAGATGCGGCAAATTGCATTGGCGGTAGTCGCCTCATGGAAGCAAATGGTGGGGGTGTCTTCTCCGATTTGCTTGGCAGCCTCCAACAACGTCGTGCCTGCTGGAACTGTTACAGATTTGCCGTCAATATCAAGAGTAATTTCGTCAGTAGTTGTCATTTATTTTCCATTCTCCACGAATAGTTCTGGGAATTCCTTTATTGCGCTTAATACCGCTGTCGAGGCTGTTTGCCCCAGGCCGCACAAGGACGAATCCGTCATTGTCCAACCCACATCTTCCAATCGCTCCAGATCTCCTGGGAGAATATCTCCAGCAGCGATGCGGTTCAATATTTCCATTTGGCGTTGTGTGCCCATCTGACAGGGATAACACTTGCCACAAGATTCATGCGCGAAGAATTTTCCCAAATGAGCAAGGGATTTTCGAAGATCACGTGACTCATCAAAAACCATTAGGACACCTGAGCCGAGCGGCAAACCAGCAGTGCGTAAGTCTTCGAAGGTCATTTTAACATCAAGTTGGTCGGGCCTGGCGAAGGCTCCTGCCGCACCACCAAACAACATAGTTTGCAAAGCCTTACCGCCTGCTACGCCTCCGGCCATATCGAGAAGTTCCCCGATTGTTACGCCGAAGGGGACTTCATATAAGCCTGGTTTCTCCACATCCCCAGAGAGACAGAATAACTTCGACCCAGGCGACTTTTCGGTTCCTATTTTGCGAAACTCTTCGGTACCCATATTGATGATCAAGGGTACATTTGCCAAAGTTTCGACATTGTTTACAACGGTCGGCTTGCCAAACAAGCCATGCGTGGTCGGGAAAGGCGGTTTGACGCGCGGGAATCCGCGTTTGCCCTCGATAGATTCAAACAGGGCCGTTTCTTCCCCACAGATATATGCACCGGCTCCGACCCGAATTTCGATATCAAATGTTAACGATGAATTCTGAATATTTTCCCCTAGAAAGCCTTTCTCACGTGCCTCTGATAGGGACCTTTCAAGGACTGGTAATACATAGGGGTACTCACCCCGCAGATAAATATAGCCTTTACTGGCGCCGACAGCAAAAGCTGCGATGAGCATACCTTCGATAATACTGTGCGGATCATCACGTAGCAAGATGCGATCTTTGAATGTACCCGGCTCGGATTCATCCGCGTTACAGACCACATATTTCTTATCAGCGTCTGCTTTTGCGGCGCCATCCCACTTGATTCCAGTCGGGAATGCCGCGCCTCCCCGTCCGACCAATCCAGAAGCCTTGATCTCATCAACCACATCAGTAGGTTTCATTAAAAGGACTTTTTTGAAAGCACGGTACGAGCCGTAACTTGTAATGAAAGTAGGTTCTTCTTTTCCACAATTTGCGGTCAGCAAACGGATACTACCCCCAACTATAGAACGCGGGCCGCCTTTTTCGGAGGTTCCCGCGTCCAAATTAATATTTGTTTCAACCTCTTCGTCCAACATGGCCACCGGGGCAAGCTCGCACATACCCAGGCACGGACTGGCTTCAACCGTGGTAGCAAGATCAGGCGTAGTCTGGCCCGGTTGGATTTTATGTTGCTCGCAATGATATTTGAGTATCTCATCCGCCCCTTTGAGCGCGCAAGCCACATCCGTGCATACCCTTATTACTTTCTTCCCAAGCGGCTCATTGTAGAACATGCTGTAAAATTCAATGACCCCATGTACATCAGCAAGCGGAACTTTGAGCGCATTGGCAACTTGTGTAGCGACAGGTTGAGATAACCAGCCCGCATGCTTCTGGGCTGCATGCAATGCAGGCAGCAAACCAGATTGGCCCAACGGAACATAAGGTTCTAAGATTTCTTTAAGTGCTTCAGGGTCCGATTCCATCTACTCTCCAGTTAAAGATATATTATAAAACATAAATACTGCCGAGAAAAAACACCCTCGCGGGTGCTTCACGGTTCTAATAATTTTTGGATAATTGTGACACGCTAATCGGTAAGGATAAAAGCAACTTTCAGGTGGACCAGGCAGATTTTAATTTTTGAGTGTTTTCGATCCGCGCGCAACGCCATGTTTGACAGCATCTCCAAAACTTTTGGTGGACGAAGATTTGATTTCATTAATCTTGGCAACAGTAATCGGGTTCTCCATTCATAATATTAGCCATGGCTATTCATTAATTATACGGCAAATTCAATTGGAAGACAAACTTGAAGACTGCAACCTTTTTATTGGCTTAAATCTGCTTTACGTCCACTATCTAATTGGTCTGCAAACACAAGCGCATGATGGTTCAATGACAATTACAGAGTCAATCCCGTTCTCCACCCTTATCTATTGTACCGCTGTGGCCTAGATACATTTCAGCTAATTTTACAATTTTCCATTCACGCATTAACGGCCACCACCAGTAATGAAACGCTCTAGTTGCGTGATCAATTCTTTTTGTAAACCTACCATTTCCCTCATTACATCCCGGATAGAAATTAAGCCGAGCAGATCGTCTCCTTCATAAATCGGCAAATGACGGATGTTCTTGTCTATCATTAAGGTCATACACTCTTCAAGGGTTTCAGATCCTTGAATCGAAACCACCTCGCTGGTCATGATCTGACTCACTTTGGTTTCTCGAGAGGCTTTGCCCATTAAATCTATCTTTCGAACGCAGTCTCTTTCTGTAAGGATTCCCTCTACATGATCTTCTGTTTTTACTAATAAAGCCCCTGAATTTTTATCAGCCATCATTTGCAGCGCATTATATACAGTTTCATCTGGCGAGATTGACCAAATTTCGCTGCCCTTAGTGCGGATAATATCACGGATAGTATTCATAATACGCTCCTTGGCTGATGGGTCGTAATATGAGTATAGGCTTAAATTTGATGACTGGCAAGTGCCTGTTGTCCATTTATTCTCGAATTAGTTTTAGTCATGCCACCCGCTAT